>LNFE01000239.1 GCA_001464575.1 Acidobacteria bacterium Ga0077553
ATGCCGAGATCTTCGTCGAGCAACGGCCATCGAATGGAGTAGCCGCTCGGCGACAGGTGGCAGCGCATGCGCTCGACACTGGTGGCTTGGCCCAAGCGTTCGGAAATCAACTCCCAGCGCATTTCGGTTTTTCCGCGATGGGTGAAGATGGTGAGATGGGATTCGTTGGCGCTGATCTCGCGCGCGAGGATTGCGCTAGACGGCACGGCGGCCTCCGAACAGGTCGTACCATCCGCCGGCGATTTCGTCAAAATGCATGTAGACGATGCGGCGGGCGTCACGCCGGGACCGCGCGGTCAGATTGTGCTCGAAGTCCTCTTCGATGACGAACTGGTCGGGGTGCAACCAGAACTTACACTCGATGTTGCCCTTCTGCACGTAGACGTGCATCGGCTCTGTCCCTTCATTGGAATTGAAGTAACAACGCCATCCTTGTAGCTGGAGTACTGTTGGCATACGCGATCTCCTGATCGACGTAAGTATAGTACAGTGCCCCCGCCTACAGCCGGACAGTTAGCGGGGGTTCTCGGGTCCACCTGTGGCGGGAGCGGGCGCGGGAGCCGCTTTTTTGACGGGTAGGTCTTTCTTCAGCGGGCTGATGAGGATGTGGGCGTTGCGGCCTTCGAGACGGGGCGAACCTTCCACCGTTCCGTACGGCTTCAAATCGCCGGCGAACCGGAGCAGCAGTTTCTGACCAAGATCGACGTGGGCGATCTCGCGTCCACGGAACTGCACGACGGCCTTGACGCGATTGCCTTCTCCGAGAAACCGGATGGCGTGGTTCTTTTTAAAGTCGTAATCGTGGTCGTCCGTGTTGGGCCGGAACTTCAGCTCTTTCACGTGGATGACGTGCTGCTTGCGCTTGGCGTCGTGCGACTTCTTCTTCTGCTCGTATTGCCACTGGCCGTAGTCCATGGCCTTGGCCACCGGCGGCTCCGCGGTCGGGGCAATGACGATCAGATCCAGACCCAGGTCTTTCGCTTTTCGAACGGCGGCGGGAGTCGGCATGACCTCCACAGTGCCATCAGGAAACACGGCGCGGACTTCGCGCGCTTGGATTGCCTCGTTAACGTTCTCTCGAATCTTGGGGAGCGGCAGACGGAAGGGTCGGTTTGGATACATTCAGCTCGTAGTCCTAGTGTAATAGGAACCGGCTGTCAAGTCCATCCCGGTATTTTTTGGGGAGCGCATCTTCTGCGGCCCTTCGTTTCCGCGTACCATAATGGCAAGAATATGAGTCTCGCGCCTGGACAACAAATTGGTGATTATCTGATTCTGCAAGAGTTGGGCGCGGGAGGCATGGGCAAGGTCTATAAGGTCCAGAACGTCATCTCCGATCGCCTGGAGGCCATGAAGGTTCTGCTGCCCGATCTGACCCGCGACTCCGATCTTGCCGACCGGTTCCTGCGGGAAATCAAGGTGCAGGCGAGTCTTGAGCATCCCAACATCGCCCGGCTCCACACGGCGATGCGGGCCGACAACCAACTGTTGATGCTGATGGAGTTCGTTGAAGGACGGACGGTAGAAAGCCTGTTCACGCCAGAACGGCCGATGCCGCTCGATCACGCGGTGTGGTACTGCATGCAGGTGCTCAGCGCTCTCGATTATGCCCATGTCCGCGGCATTGTCCACCGGGACATTAAGCCCTCGAACATGATGCTGACCAACCAGGGGCAGATCAAGCTTCTCGATTTCGGCATCGCCCGGGTGATCAACGATCCCTCGCTCACGCAGACTCGCCAGACCGTTGGATCCTTGTTCTATATGTCGCCGGAGCAGATCAACGGCCAGCCGGTGGACGCTCGATCCGACCTCTACTCGCTGGGGGTATCGCTGTATCAGATGGTGACCGGGCGCAAACCTTTCGACGGGACTAGCGACTTCTCGATTATGGCCGCGCACATGCAGCAGCAGGCCATTCCGCCCATCCAGCTCGATCCTTCGATGCCGCCGAGTTTGAACGATGCCATTCTGCGGGCGATTGCAAAGGATGTCAACAACCGATTCCAAAGCGCGGCGGAGTTCCATGCGGGCTTGGAGAGTGTCCTGCGCGTGATCCAAAGCGGGGGGCAGCCAGCCGCCCCGGTGGCCGCGCCGCAGCCGCAACCAACACCAATGCCGCCGCCCACCTCCGGCAGCGGATTAGGCGTGAAGCTCGGTATCGTCGCTCTGGTGGTGTTTCTGCTGGCTGGCGGCGGCCTGGCGTGGTGGAAGCTACGGAAGCCCGTGGCTGAGCCCGAGCCCACGGTGGCAGTCACGCCCCCTGCGCCCGAAACGAAGCCCGAAACAAAGGGCGACAAACAGCCTGAACCGCCGGCTCAGACCCCGGTCGAAGACAAGCCGGCCGAGCCGGTAGCGGTGGCAGCCGCACCCATCAACAAGCCCACGCTGCCGGTCGTGAAACCGGAGGCCAGAACGGAAGCAAAGACGACGGTTCCCCAGACGGCCCCGCCGCCAGTTCGCGTCACGACCCCTGAACCCGTCGTCCCGGCGCCGGCTGCGGTGACGCCGCCCGCGTATACCCCGCCGGCGCCCGTAGCCCAACCGGCGGCGCCCCGCATCCATGCGGCCGTCGTCTCGGAACTGCGGGTTCGCCGGGTCCGCATCCAATCGCGCCTCGAAGCGTGCAAGGCGGCCATGAACAACCTGCGCGATACCCTGGCCAGCCAAGGGCTGAAGCCGCGCGGCGACATCGGCATTCTGCTGCAGACGGTGGCCAGCGAGGTGAGCGAAGCGGAAGCGTCCGTGAAGGACGGCGACGCGGAGGCCGCCAAGCAACACTTTGACATCGCCGAGCAGGCGCTGCGCAAGGCCGAACGTTTCTTTAACCTCTAGCCGCCCTATTCGCCGCGCAGCGCAACGGCCGGGTCAATCCGGGTGGCGCGCCACGCTGGCAGGAAGGTCGCCAGCGCCGCCACGGCACCGAGCAGCGCCGCCACGCCGAGGTACACCACCGGATTCCAGGCGCTGATGCCGTACAACACGCTGGCGAGCGCTTGCCCGACAACGGCCGCCAACACGACTCCCGCCGCGATTCCCGCCGCCACCAGCCGCAGGCCCTGAGCCATGACCAGCCGCAGGATCTGCCCCGGCCCAGCGCCCAGCGCGAGCCGGATGCCGATCTCCGTCGTCCGGCGCGCGACCGAATAGGCCATCACCCCATAGATTCCGATACTGGCGAGCAGCAGCGCCGCCCCCGCGAAGAGCAGGGTAACCAGGCTGCGTATCCGCGACGCGGCGATCGACTCGATGACTACATCCTGCATGGAGCGCACGCGGTTCAGCGGGATGTTCGCATCCAACTGCTTCATCTCCTGCTTGAGCGCCCCAGCCAATCGCGACGTGGGAAGCGACGAACGCACGACGATGTTCAGAGTCGGGTACGGCATCTGCGAAAACGGCAGATAGACCTCTGCCCGCGGCTCCTCGGCCAAGCCGCGCCGCCGGATGCCCGCCACAACGCCCACCACCTCGCCGGTCCAATCCGATCCGTACGAGAGCGTCAGTTTCCGCCCGATCGGGTTCACGCCGGGGAAGAACTGCTTAGCCATGGGCTCGGAGATGATAGCCGCGGGCGCGGAATCTTTGGTGTCCCGGTCATCAAACAGGCGGCCTTGCAACAGAGGGATCCGGAAGGTCTCAAAATATCCCGGCGTCACCGATACGTTGCCGATCGCTGGTTTCACGGGTTGCGGAGGCTCGCCAGGAATGGAGAGGTCCATGAACGAATAGACGCCCCCAAGCGGCGGGAAGATCGTCGCGGCGGCCGACTCGACGCCGGGCAGGGCCCGGACCCGCGCGAGATAGGTGTCGACGAACTGGGCCATCGCATCGAGCGAGGAAAATTTGCGCGAGGGCAGGGCTAAATCGAGGATCGTCACGTCGGTCACGGCGAATCCCGCGTCGACGGCCAACAGGCGCCGCATGCTTTCGAGCAGCAGGCCCGCGCCAATCAGCAGGAAGGAAGCGAGCGCCACTTCGCCAATCACCAACGCCCCGCGGACCTTGCTCTGCCCCACCCCACCGGTTGAACCGCGCCCGCCGCTCGCCTTCAGATCCGTCGCCAACAGCGCCGGAGCGATGCCGAACAGCAATGCGGTGAGACTCACGACGGCAAGCGTAAAGACGACCGAGGCGCCATCGATTCGCAACTCATCCAGCCGGGGCATGGCCGGTAGGTCTAAGACCCGGAGGATGCGTACAGCCCACCAAGCCAACGCCAGCCCGAGCGCCCCACCAATGGCAGCCAGCGCGAAACTCTCCGTCAAGAGCTGCCGGATCAAGCGCTCGCGCGGCGCGCCGACCGCGGTGCGGATGGCGAACTCCCGCTGCCGGTTTGTCGCGCGGGCCAGCAAAAGATTCGCAATGTTCCCGCAGACCGTAAGGAGCAACACACCAACCGCGATCGAGAGCAGGTAAAGCGTGGGGCGCACTTCGCCCGTGATGGTTTGGTCCAGTGACTCCAAATGCGCCCGGTAGCCCTTATTGGTATCCGGATACATCTGCTCATTGCGCTCTCCCAAGGCGAGGATTTCCTGGCGCGCGGCGTCCACGGTCGCCCCCGGCCGCAAGCGGCCAATCGCTTTGTAGATATGTCCGTCGCGCATCTTCGATGCCATCGATCCCACTGCAACCGGCGTCCAACCGGCCACGGGATGCGGGAACTTGAAGTCCGGCGGCATCACCCCAATCACTTCGAAGTTGGCGGCGTTCAAAGTCAGCTTTTTCCCGATCACGTTCGGATCGCCGCCGAACCGGCTCAGCCACCAGGCGTGAGACAGCACGATTACCCACTGCCTGCCCAACACGTCTTCCCCTTGCCGAAACACTCGTCCGTGCAGCGGCCGCGCCCCCAGCACGTCGAAGAAGTTGAAGTTCGCCGCCACGGTCTCCACCTGCTCCGGTTCGCCGAGCCCGGTATAGACCAAGCGATTAGCGTAGTACGAGTAGGCAACGAGGCTATCGAGCGTCTTCGCGAGTTGGCGGTAGTCCACAATATCCGGCATCGAGATGCCGCGGAGCTCCTTGCCGTCCTTGGTCGGCACCCCGGACAGGTGCACGAGGGTCTCCGGATTGGCATAGGGGAGCGGGCGCAGGAGAACGCTGTTCACCAACGCGAATATGGCGATGTTGGCGCCGATTCCCAACGCCAGCGTCAGTAAGGCTACTGTCGCGAAACCGGGCTGCTTCACAAGCAGACGGATGGCGAAACGGAGATCGTCTATTAGTTCGGACAACTCGGATCGAAGAGAAAGATTACCGATCAGGATCGCATACTCGCGCTGGCCCTTGCTCAGACAATTGCATTACTACACGTACCGGTCTTCTCGTATTCACTCACGTTCCGTACGGTGACGGTGGCAATGGCCGCAAGCGCCTCGGCGGTGAAGAAAGCCTGATGCCCGGTAACTAACACGTTCGGAAAAGTGAGCAGGCGGCTAAATACGTCGTCCTGAATCACGGTCTCCGATAGGTCGGAGAAGAATAGCTCGCCTTCTTCCTCGTAGACGTCGATTCCCAACCAACCTAACTGGCCGGACTTCAGCGCTTCGATCACCGCCAACGTATCCACCAGAGCGCCGCGGCTGGTATTGATCAACATCGCCCCGCGCTTCATCCCGGCAATCGACGCGGCGTCGATCAGATGCCTCGTTTCCGCCGTCAGCGGGCAATGGAGCGAGACGATATCGCTTTCCGCCAGCAACTCGGGCAGAGTGGCGGGGGTCACGCCGTCCACGGTGGAAAACGGGTCGTAGCCGATCACGCGGCACCCCATACCGAGCAGAATCCGCGCCGTGCACGCGCCGATCTTTCCGAGCCCGATTAACCCCACCGTTTTGCCGTGCATGTCGAAACCCAACAGTCCATCGAGGGAGAAATTTCCGTCCCGCACGCGGCTGTAGGCCCGATGCACATGGCGGTTCAACGACAACATGAGCGCGATGGTGTGCTCCGCTACGGCGTAAGGCGAGTACGCCGGCACCCGCACCACGGTCAAGCCCGCCGCGTGCGCCGCCGGTACGTCGATGTGGTTATAGCCGGCCGACCGGGTTGCCACCAGCCGCACCCCGGCCTGCTGGAGTTGGGCGATCGCCGCCGCGTCCACCTGATCGTTGACGAACACGCAGACCGCTTCGCATTCCTTCGCTAGAACGGCGGTGTCGGCGCGAAGCGGCAGGTCGATCCAGTGAAAGTGATGCCCGGCCTCGCGGTTCGCGTACTCGAACGGCTGCTTCTCGTAGCGTTTGGTATTGAAGAAGGCGATTTGCATGATCGCTTCCTATCTTAGCGGCCGCTCCGCCATGAGCTTTTCCGCGGACTGTCCATCGGGAGCCTGATAGGTCGCTGAGACGCCATGTTGGCGCAGGAACTTCGCCGGTTCCTCGCTCTTCATGTAGATGGCCGTCATCAAGGCGTTCCACTGCGGACGGTCGGTCCGGGAGCTGAGCACGTGCAGGTCAGCCCCATGCTGCGCGAGCAGTTCCAGTTTCTCGCGGCCCCGGAAAACATGGGACAGATGGACAAACGGCTCCCCGAAGCGGTCTTTCGAATTCGGGTCCACGCCGGCTTGCAGAACGGCGGCGAGCAAGGCGACGGCTCCGGGAGAATTTCCTTCGAAGATCGCCTGGACGAGCTCGGCGTTCGGCAGGGGAGCGCCGTGGGCTAGCAGGATCGTGACCCCGTTCACCCCGGCGTCGCCGCTGTAGTCTTCGAGCACGCGGTTCACGGCATGTTCGAGCAGTGTCTTGCCGTGAGCGTCGACGGCGGTCCAGTCGATGGCGGCGCTCTGCTTCAGGAGGGCCTCGGCGGCGGGGTAGTCTTTTTGGTCCAGCGCCGCGGCGATATTCGTCAGGCGCGGATCTGGGAAACGGCCGGCCTGCTCACGGTTGTGGGTGTCGCGGCGAGCTTCGGCCCAATTCGAAACCCAGAGCCCGCCGCCCACGAGGAACGGGAGGGAGACGGCCAACAGGGCGGCGTAGCGCAAGCCGGGCGAGCTTGACAGTTGAGCCCATAGCAGCAGGGCGCCGGCCAAGAGAGCGATGGGGAGCAAGACCATTCCAAAGCCGGCGGCCATACCTTTGCCGGAGGCATCGTTGCCGCCCTTGGCGAAGAAGAAAGACGCGGCGAAGAGGACTTCGATGGCAACGAATACCCAGCCGATGACGAAGGCGATTTTCATAGATTCCCTGATCAGGGCGCGAGAACAGATGGAAAACGATCAAGCTCTTGCCGAAACGGCGGCAACCGCGCTATTCTGGATGTTTCGGGGCGTGGCTCAGCCTGGTAGAGCGCCTGGTTCGGGACCAGGAGGCCGGAGGTTCGAATCCTCTCGCCCCGACCATTTCTTGATTTTCGCCGGCCGAGGGCTTATTGCTCCCGGCCCTTTTCGTTTTTAAGCGGGAATGGCAGAGCCAGACAAGGGATAATAGCGGGTTACTATGCCCATTGACTCCTCTCGCCGCATTCTGGTCACCGGCGGCGCCGGCATGATCGGCAGCGCCATCGTCTGGAAGCTGAACCAACTCGGCTACCAGCACATCCTTATCGCGGACCGCCTCGACCTGTCCGAAAAGTGGCGCAATCTCGTGCCGCTGCAGTTCCTGGACTATGTCGACGGCGAAGACCTCCTCGCGACCCTACCCCAACTTGGCGAAGTCGACACCATCTTCCATCTCGGCGCCTGCTCCGCCACCACCGAGAAAGACTCCGCCTTCCTCATGCGGAACAACTTCGAGTACACGAAGACGCTCGCCAATTGGGCTCTCTCCAAAGGCGCCCGCTTCGTCTACGCCTCCTCCGCCGCCACCTACGGCGCCCGCGAAGACGATTTCCGCGAGGACCTCCCCCTGGATTCGCTCCGCCCGCTGAACATGTACGGCTACTCGAAGCACCTGTTCGACCAGTACGCGGTGCGCGCCGGGTTCGCCGAACGCGTCGTTGGCCTGAAATACTTTAACGTCTTCGGCCCCAATGAAGACCATAAGGGCGACATGCGCAGCGTGGTCCACAAGGCCTTCCACCAAATTCGCTCCACCGGCAAACTCGAACTCTTCCGCAGCCACCGCCCGGACTTCGAAGACGGCTGCCAGCAGCGCGACTTCCTGTACGTGAAAGACGCCGTCGCCATGTCCATCCACCTCGCCGATACGCCGGAAGCCGGCGGCCTGTTCAACCTCGGCTCCGGCCATGCCCATACGTGGCTCGACCTGGGCCGCGCCATCTTCGCAGCCCTCGACCTCGAACCGAACATCGAGTTCATCCCGATGCCCGAGCATCTGCGCGGCAAGTACCAATACCGCACGTGCGCCACCGTCGACAAACTCCGCGGCGCCGGGTATTCCGCCCCCATCACGCCGCTACGTGATTCGGTCGCCGACTACATCCGCAACTATCTCAACTACGACCGGCGATTAGGCGACGAGTCGCTCTAACGTCCGGTAGAGGTTGTGGATGAACCCGGCGTTGTCGTGCTGCACGTAGTGCATTGGGCAGCCCATCCGCGAAAAGCTCTTGCAGAAACGCAGATAGTAGGCCGGGTTCGTCTTCGGCGGCTCGCCCTGCGTCCAGTCCCAGCCACCACCGTCCTGCAGGTCCACCACGTAGATCTCGTGGTCCGCCACAATCTGCCGCCCCGATCCCAACCGCAGGTTGTTCACGTTGCTGAGCGTCTTTTCAAACACCTGCGGGGCCATGATCGCCGACCCGACGGAGAGCACGACGCCCCCGTCCAGACCCTCCACGGTATCGCCGAGCAGGCGGAAGTCGATTCCCGCCGCGCGCCCAATCACGGCTCCATTAAACAGTGGATGGTTGGCAATGATGTCGTAGCCGATCCCGGGATGCACCGTGGCGGGCACCCCACGCCGGAACGCGTGGCAGAGAATGGAAGCTTGCTTCCAGCGGTGCTCCACTGCATGGCGCCCCCCGGGAAGCCCGTCCGCCAATAGGTCCGCGCGCGCAGCGGTCAACGGGTGCCGGGGTTCCTCGCGAATCAGCCGCTCCAGTTCGGCGGCCTCGGGCAGCGTCACCCCGTCTTCGGCAATCAGCCGCCCGAGCGAAACGCCATATCCTTCGCCTCGCAACGCGCCCGCCATCATGGCGACATGCAGGTTCCGGCCGGTCTCGTCCCAGGAGCCGAAGGTCCCCGTCGCGACGTTCTCTTCCACGCTCTCCGTCGACCGACCCAACCAAGCATACTCCCAATCGTGGATCGTACCGGCGCCATTCGTGGCGACGTGCGTAATCCAGCCGCGCTCCATCATCCGGTCCAGAATCAGCGCTGCGCCGTTGCGCAGCAGATGGGCTCCGTAGAAAAGGACAACGGCCGATCCGCGTTCCCGCGCCGCCAGGATCTTTGCCGCGCACTCGCCGACCGCCGCCGGACCCGGCTTGGGCTCACTCGCCGGATCGATCAGAATATCTTCCACCCGGGTCAAACTCTTTCGCTCGCTCAGCGGGAACACCCGCAGTTTCAACCAGTCTTGAGGCATCAACCCTTCATGATACGCTGGCGCCATGCGAAGCCTCCTTCCGGCGGTTCTTCTCCCCGCGGTGCTCCTCGGCCAGGACGCCGCGATCCAAGCCGCCATGCAGAAGATGATCGACTCCCAGGAGATCCCCGGCGCGGTAACCGCGATCGCCACCCGCTCCGGCGTCACCCACCTGGCCGCCACCGGCGCCGTCAAGAAAGACTCGCTCTTCTGGATCGCTTCGATGACCAAGCCCGTCGCCGGCACCGCCATCCTGATGCTTCAGGAAGAGGGCAAACTCTCGGTGGATGACCCGGTCGCCAAACACATCCCCGCCTTTTCGAAGTATCCGGCGATCACGCTGCAGCATCTGCTGACCCACTCCTCCGGCCTCGCCGAGGCGACCCCGGCCGAATGGGCCGCGGCGAAGGAGCTCGGCGACCTGATCCCGGCCTATCTCGCGAAGCCGCTACAGTTCGCCCCCGGCAGCCAATGGAAGTACTGCCAGTCCGGCATCAATACCCTGGGCCATATCGTCGAAGTCGCCTCCGGCCTGCCGTTCGAAAAGTTTCTTGACCAGCGCCTCTTCCGGCCTCTCGGCATGAAGGATACGACGTTCTTCCCCACGGCCAAGCAGAAAGCCCGGCTCGTCCAGCCCGTGCGCCAGGATAAAGAGACTGGCAAGCTGGTTCCCGCCGAACTGCCCGCTGGGTTCGACCCCGAACCCTTTCCGGCCGCTAATGGTGGCCTGTTCTCCACCGCCGCTGACTACCTGCGGTTCCAGCGGATGATCCTCAACGAGGGCACCCTGGACGGCAAACGCTATCTGAAGTCCGAGTCCGTTAAGCAAATGACCAGCCTGCAGTCCGGCGACCTGAAGACCGGCTTCACCCCCGGCCACGGCTGGGGCTTGGCCTGGTGCGTCGTCCGCGAGCCGCAGGGGGTCACCAAACTGCTTAGCCCCGGCTCGCACGGCCACGGCGGCGCCTACGGCACCCAGGCTTGGATCGACCCACAGAAGGGCGTCGCTTTGCTCCTGTTAGTCCAGCGTGCCGGCTTCGCCAATTCCGACGACTCGCCCGTCCGGCACGCTTTCCAGGAAGCAGCGCTTAGTCAGTAAGCGACATCATGTAGTCGAGCATCGCGGTCATGTCAGCCGGCGAGAATTTGTACGCCGGCATGATTGTACCGGGCGACTTGCTTTCCGGATCGATGAAGTGCTCTTCCATCCACTTGCGGTCCCACCGTTTCGCGACGCCATTCAGGCCGGGTCCGGACTTCATTCCAGCTCCGTTGATCTGGTGGCAAGCGCCGCAGTTGTTCTGCTGATACACCACCGCCCCGGCGACCAAAGTCTGCGGCGTCTGGTGCAGGCTTTCCACGTTCTCGTCGTCCAGCTTCGGCAGGAAGGTCGCGAGCCGCCGCCATTGCAGATCCTTCACGCTCTTGCCCGCTTCGGCACTGGCATCCTTGAAATGCTTCACGAGCCAATCCCGGTCGCGCAGCACGGCGATATCGGCCAGGTTCGGCCCAGGCCGAGAGTCGCCCGGTGAGGAGGAGTGGCACTTCCAGCATTCCGCCTGCCGGAAGGTGCCAATCGCCGCCATCTCTTCCGCCGTGAATCCCTTCCAGGGATCTCGATGCGGGGTGGTCGATAGCGCCGCGGCCGTCAGCGCGCCCCAGCCGATGAGAGACAACACCAGCACCCCGATAGCCCCCGTCCGCTGCCGCAGCGCGATCGCCTTGCCCCGGTCGATGAACGGCGTCAGGAACAGCAGCACTACGGCTATTCCCGGCAGAATCATGCTGCCGACGATCTCGAGGGGTCCTTCGAAATACTTGAGAACCTGGAACAGGAACAGGAAATACCATTCCGGCCGGGGAATGTAGGAGACGTCGTTCGGGTCCGCCAGTTTTCCCAGTGGCACGCGCACGGCCACCGCCAATACAAACAGTAGCGCGAACATGGCAAAGATGGCGACCGTGTCCTTAAAGACCTGCCGGGGATAAAACTTGATGGGCGGCGCGGTCTCCACCGGAGCCGGCGCGACGCCGTGGCGGCGAACGAGATAGACGTGTAGGAAGATCAGGAGCGCCGTCACCGCGGGGAGAATCAGCACGTGCGCGGCGTAGAAGCGCGCGAACGTCACCGAGCCGATCTGGCCGTCTTCGCTGCCCAGCAGCGTCAGAATGTACGGACCCATGCCGGGCGCTTTCGCCGCAATCTGGGTGGTCACGACGGTTCCCCAATAGGCCCGGTTGTCCCAAGGCAGCAGGTAGCCCGTCAGCCCGAAGCCGAGCGTCAACAGAAGCAGCACCACGCCCAGCATCCAGGTCGCTTCGCGCGGCTTTTTGTAGGCTCCCCAGAGGAACACCTGCACCATATGAAGCACAACGATGCAGATCATCATGCTCGCGCCCCAATGGTGCAGCCCGCGCATCAGGCGTCCCGCCGTCAGCTCGGTCAGGATGTACCGCAGGCTGCTGTGCGCCTCGGCGGTGGTGGGCGCATAGTTGAGCGCCATCATGATCCCGGTGAACACCTGGACCAGGAACATGAACAACGCCATGCTCCCAAACACTTGGTGCCAGCCACTGGACGCTGGAATATCTTCGTTTAAGAAGTGACCGATGCCGGATTCCAGGCCGGTGCGATCCTCCACCCAAGCACGGACTTTGTTTAGCATGGCTATGCCTTATCGGCCTGGCGAATCTCGCCCAGAAGTATCGTAGTGCCGTCCATCTTCACCGCAAATCGGTCCAGCGCCCGCGGCGCCGGTCCGGCTAGCACTTTTCCGTCCGTGCCGAAGCTGGACGTATGGCAAGGGCAGGCGAAGGTTTTGGCCGAACCGTCCCAGCTCACCGCGCAGCCCAAATGGGTGCAAACCGGAGAGAACGCCACGACCTCCTTTTCGCTGGTCTTCACCATCCAGGCGCTGGCTTTTTCCTTCACCGTCTTCCAGCCGTCCCGGCGTACCCGTTCGAAAACGATCTGCTCGGGTACGTTCTGTTCCAGTTTGGCGAGATCTCCCGCCGGAACCCAATCCGCCGGACGTTTCGCTTTCGATCCGCCCAGCAAATACCCGGCGGAAGGCAGCGCCAAGGCTGCCGTGATCAGGCCCATCAGGCCGTTTATGGAGGCGATGAGAAAGCCGCGTCGCGGCTCCTCTGGTGAAGGCGGCTTCATATGTCTAGAGTATAAATCGGATTACTTTGACCGGATTCGATTTTTTCAGGAAGGAAGAAGAGTTTTCAAGTGGGTCCGAATCCGCGGTTCCGCTTCCCACCGATTTAGATTCTCTAATGGATCTGTTTGGAGGTCAAACAATTGGGGCGCTTTTTCAAAGCCTTCAATTAGCTTGTAGCGACCGTCCCAAACTAAGCGCCATTCCGCCAGACCAGCCACCAGGTGCCGCCGGTGCGTCCGCGTCTTCCCGGCCAGCAGCGGGCGTAGCGTCCGGCTGTCCATCGCCGTTGGCACGGGCAGTCCGGCACAATCGAGGAAAGTCGCCGCCAGGTCCATCAGGGTGACCAGCGCCCGGCTCGTGCCCCGCGCTTTCACGCCCGGCCCGGCGACCACCAGCGGCACGCCAAGGGAGGCTTGATAGGGCACATGTTTACCCCAGCGGTTATGGTCCCCTAACATCTCGCCGTGGTCGGACGAAAACACGACCAGCGTGTTGTCCAGTTCGCCCCGCGCCGCGACGGCGGCCAGAATTTCTCCTATCCCCCGATCGATGTTCTCGCACATGGCCGAATAGTTCTGCCGCACCGCGACATGGTGCTCGGGCGAGTCCTGCGTGTTCCGGTTTGGCTGCGGGTAGGCGCGGTCGCGCGCTGTTCTTTCCATGGCGGCAGTGATATCGAGAGGGTCGTGCGGACCCGTGAAGTTGACGGTGAGATGCCACGGTTGGTTACGCGGCGCCCGGCCGAGCAGCGTTAAGGCATTGCGCGTGATGAAATTGTCACAGTACAGATCGTCCGGCAGAGGTGTCGGGTACGTTCCCTCGTGCGCCTTGCGTGCGCGCATGTCTTTGACGTGGACCTCCGCCATGCCCCGGTCGTGAAGCAGCTTCATGTAGGGATCTTTCGGCGCCGGCAACCCGCTGCGTACGGCGTCCATTTTCCCGGCGTTGTCGATCCCATCGGAGAAGCCCCACTCCCGCAACAGCCTTTGCCCGTCGAGGCCCCAGTCGAGGGTCTTCTTGTGCAGGTCCAGCTTCCCGCAGCCCATCACGTGGTAGCCCGCGTCCCGCAAGAGCTGATAGTACGTTTGCTGCGTCAGCGGATAGTCGAACTGGTTCGAGGGAACGCCGCACCGCACGTACTCCTTCCCCGCGGCCAAACAAGCGCGCGCGGGCGCGCACAGCGGCGACGGCGTAATGGCGTTCACAAATCGGACGCCCCGCGCCATCAACCGTTCGACGTTGGGCAGCCGGACCGGAATCCCCGGTTGCCCCGGCATCCAATCCGGGCGCCATTGATCCGGCAGGAGGAGCAGGATATTGGGCCGCCGCGGCCCGGGCGCCGCCATGCCCGCCAGCAGGCTCCGGCGCGTTAGTACGGGCGGCACACTTCGTCCAGGCGGCGCTCCAGCGCCACCGACTCCTCTTCGGTCAGCTTGCGATCTTCCTTCGTCAGATAGAAGACGTCGATCGCCTTGTGGGCCTCGGTGTCAATCAGCACGACTTCGATATTACATCCAGCCTGCGAGATCGTGGAGGCCAGGTCAAACAGCAATCCCGGACGATCCTCCGCGTTGATCTCCACTAGAGTCGCGTGGTCGCTCACCTCGCCGTCGAAGTAGACCGCGGGCCGGATCTCCGGTTTTGCTTTCGCGGCGAAGGGGCGCCGCCGGCTGGCCAGGAGCGTCGTCACGTCCAGCTTGCCCAGAACCACCCGTTCAATTGTCTGCCGCAACCGGTCGATCTCCGGTGGATTCAGTTCCAGATTGCGCGACGGGTCAGCAAACGTGAACGAGTCGAGCACCTCGCCGCGGCTATTGGCGAACGCCTCCGCTTTCACGATATCCATGCCGGAACCCGCCAATGCGCCGGCCAACGCGGCGAACAGTTTCGGCCGGTCCCGGGTGATCACCACGAGATTCCAAACGCCGCCCTGCCGCGACAAATCGATCGCGACGCCGGAGTCGCGCGCCGCCTCGGCCAGAGCGAGATGCTGAGCCACCTCCGCTTCGGTGTGCGTCCGCACATACCGCTGCGGGAATCCTTCGAGGAACGGATGCGACGCGGCCGCGCCAATCCGGTCCGTATCCAGTTCCTTCGTCAATTCCCGCTGCCCAATGGCATAAACCCGCCACAACTGCTCCAACCGCCACGGCGTCATCGACGTCGTGTTCACGCCGCTGATGTCGGCGTACGTCAACAGCGCCAGGTAGCGCAGCCGCTCTACCGTTTGCACCCGTCCGGCGAGGTGCTCCGCGGTCGAAGGGTCGGAGAGATCCCGGGAATTCATGACGCTCGAAAGCACGAGATGCTGATCGATCAGGAAGTGAATGAGCGGCCGGTCTTCTTCCGGCAACTGAATCCGTTCCATGATCGCGGTCGCCAGCCGCGCTGACTCCATCGCGTGCGTCGGCCCGTCAATGCCCTTCCCCACGTCGTGGAGCAGAATCGCAAACAAAAGGGCGGGCAGAGACTCGATCTCGGCGAACAATCCCGCGAAGCGCCGCCGCGCCGGGTCCGTGTTCTTCCGCAGTGCCACCAGATTTTCCATCACGATCAGTGTGTGCTCGTCCACCGTGTACCGGTGATAGAAGTCCCGCACCACTAACCCTTCAATTAGCTTCCACTCCGGCAGAATGGCGGCCAGCAATCCTGTTTCGTGCATGGTCCGCATGGCGAGCATCGCGTGCGGCTGCATCAAAATTTCTTGCAGATAGTTCCAGATTGGCCCTGGTTGCGCGTAGTGCGCCGCCAAGGCGGGCAGGGCCGCGATCAAACGCCGCTCCGCATCGGCCGAGAGCGGCAACCCGTGCCGCGCGGAAAACCGGATCAACCGCAGCGAGACATCCGGATCGGACTCCAGCAACTGCGCGTTTTTCAAGTACAGCCGGTCTTTATTCACCGAGATTTCCGACGTCGACATTCGCGACCGCCAATCCCGGAAGTGCCCCAGCAATCCGCTCGGCACGAGCGTCTCGCACAAATCGATGGCCTGCAGCACCCCGCGGTGAATCTTCCTGGCGCTTAAAAAATACTGCCGGACATACTCTGCGGGCGTAACTCCCCGTTCCGCCGCAATCGACTCCTGCGAATCGAACTGCAGCAGATTCTGATCCCGGTTCGCCTGGAAATGCAGGTAGCACCGAGTGGCATACAGGAACCGGCAAGGCTCCGCCAGTTCGCCGAGCCAGTTGGGCAACTCCCGCGATGGGTCCTGCAGCTTGGTGAGCCAGCCAATCGAATGGATGTCGCGTAGTCCGCCCGGCGACTCTTTTACGTTGGGCTCCAAATGGTAGACAGTCGAGTGGAACTTCTCATGCCGCTCGCGCACCTGCCGAATCAAATGACGAACCAGCGCCTGCCGCTCGCTCGAAACAAACTTGGGCAAGCGTTTCGCCAGCTTGTCGTGCTCAGCCTGGTCGCCGCACAAGTACCGCTGGTCCAGCAGACTGATGTTCAGTTCGACGTTCTGCGGGTGATACTGGCAGCATTCGTCGAGCGAATGCACTGAGTGGCTCAGCCGCAGGTTCGCATCCCACAGGGCACGCAAAAAAGCCGAAAGAGCATCCCGCGTTACTTCATTGTGCGGCGCTCTTTCGGTGAGCAACAAAACATCGACGTCGGAGTTCGGAAACAACTCACGACGGCCATAGCCGCCCACTGCCAAAACGGTTAATCCCGTAGGATAGACCGGGGTGAGGTATTGGTCGAAGGCGGCTTGGACGATGCGATCAACGTCCGCGGTTCTTCCGGAGAGGACGGCTCCGGGGTCCCACTCCTGGAAGAACGCGGAACGAATGCCGGCAAGCGGCGAGTTAGAGGGCGGATTCACCGCGTTCGTCGTTGCGAATCCGGATGGCATCGGCGATCTCGGACACGAAGATCTTCCCGTCCCCGATCTTCCCTGTCCGTGCCGCCGTGGCCAAAGCGGAGATAACCTCTTCCGCCCGGCTGTCCGGCACCACCATCTCAATCTTTACTTTCGGCAAAAGGTCCACCTGGTACTCCTGGCCCCGGTAAACCTCCTTGTGGCCTTTCTGGCGCCCATGTCCGCGGACTTCGATCACGGTCATGCCGTCGATGCCGATCGCCTTAAGGGCTTCCTTCACTTCTTCCAGCTTGAACGGCTGAATAATGGCTTCAATCTTTTTCATGTTCGTGGCCTCCGTACCTACGCTTCGAGATTGTATCCTTCTTCGCCGTGCATGCTCAGGTCGAGACCCATCGTCTCCTGTTCGCTGGTCACGCGCAACCCAACCACGACATCAACGATCTTCAGGATGATAAACGATCCCTCACCACCTGGCCGCTGTTTCCATCCACCATACCGGTGTTGATCGCGTTGCCCGCCGCATCTTTGAGGGCGTTCACTTCCTTCGTCGCGAAAACGCCCGTCAGGATGGCGCCGAGCGTGCCGCCCACGCCATGAACGCCGAAGGCGTCGAGCGAGTCGTCATAGCCCAACATGTTCTTCACCTTCACCACCGCAAAGTAGCAGACAATGCCGGCCGCAAAGCCGATGATCAGCGCCGGAACCGGCTTCACAAAACCGGAGGCCGGGGTGATTGCCACCAAGCCCGCCACGGCGCCGGAGATGCCGCCCAGGATGCTCGGCTTGCCGTGCTGGAACCATTCCGCCAGAATCCAGCCCAACGCCGCCGCCGCTGCGCCGAAGTGCGTCGCCACGAAGGCGCTGGCCGCCAGGCCGTTCGCCGCCAAGGCCGAACCGGCGTTGAAACCGAACCAGCCAAACCACAACAAGCAGGCGCCGATGAAGCTGAGCACCAGGCTGTGCGGCCGGATCGGTTCATTGGGGTAGCCCAAACGCTTACCAATCACAATCGCGCAAACCAAGGCCGAGACGCCGGAGGTGATGTGCACCACGGTGCCGCCCGCGAAGTCGAGGGTCGGAATCGAACCACCGAGGAACGCGTTCAACATGCCGCCCTTGCCCCACACCATGTGCGCCATGGGATAGTAGATCAGCAGGCTCCAGAGGATGGTAAATAGCAGCATCGCGCTGAACTTCATCCGCTCCGCGAACGCGCCGGTAATCAGCGCCGGGGTGATAATCGCGAACATCATCTGAAACGCCATCCAGGTCAAATGGGGGATGGTCGCGGCGTAGTCGGTGTTCGGTTCCATTCCAACGCCATTCAACATCGCAAACCGCATGTCGCCAATAAAGGAATTGCCATCGCCGAACGACAAGGAATAGCCGAACAGCGCCCACATCACAGTGGCCACCGCCATCATGATGAAGCTCTGCATCATCGTTCCGAGGACGTTTTTCTTGCGAACCAGGCCACCGTAGAAAAGGGCCAGGCCCGGACCGGTCATCAGAAGAACAAGGGCGCAGCTAGCGAGCATCCATGCGTTATCTCCGGCGGATTGCGCGGCTGCGATCTTGGGCACAAGTTCTTCCGTCGTCGGTGCGGCGGGAGGAGCCTGGGCTAGCAGCGATAACGCCCCTAGCGCGGCAAGCGAACTTGCGGTGAGAAATTTTTTCATGAAACACCTCGATTGGAGTGGTGAGTGTGAGGAAGTCGTGCGGACAGGGCAGACTTGCGACAGTGCATCGCTTGTCATGATGCTACGCCCGTATCTCGATGGGAAATTGAACATTGCTATGCATACGATTGAAATAATCTATTGGCCCTCCAGCTAAGCGTTTCGTTATCCTCCTCAGGAACCTCGTCGTTCCCACTCACCCTCTTACAAACTGGAGAACTCTCAATGAAGATTCCGACGAATCTCACCCTCGTCGTGTTGTCTTTTGCGGGGACCGGCATTTTTGCGCAGACCACCGCGCCTGCGCCCGACCCTGCCCCGGCCGCGGCGGCCCCCTGGACCGTCGGCTCGATCAAGATCAGCGGGTTGATCGATGGCTACTACAGCAAGAATTTCGGCAATCCCGCTTCCGGCAACAATGTGCTGCGAAACTTCGACGTCAAGGCCAACTCCATGACGTTGAACATGACCAAACTGACCTTCGAACACGACGCTGATCCGGTCGGTTTTAAAATTGACGTGGGCTTCGGCCGCGCCTGGGAGATCTTCCACGCCACTGATCCGGCCGGCACCGACATCGTCCGCTACATTCCGCAGGCTTATGTCAGCCTCAAACCCAAGAACGCGGGCGGCCTGCAGATCGACTTCGGCAAGTTCTACACCTCCGCCGGAGCCGAGCTCACCGAAACGCATCTTTCCGGTAACTACTCCCGTGGTTATTTGTACGCCAACGGACCGTACTATCACACCGGCCTTCGCGTCACCAAGCCGCTCACCAAGTCCTTCTCCGCCGGCTTCCAACTGGTCAACGGCTGGAATAACGTCGAGGACAACAATAGCGGCAAAACCCTGGGCTTTACCACCGCCTGGACGGGCTCCAAAGTCTCCTGGTTCAATAACTACTACACCGGACCGGAAAAGACCGGCACCAACAAGGGGTTCCGCAACTTCTATGACACGGTCGTCAACATCAACCCGAACGACAAGACCGCGATGTACATCAACTTCGACTACGGCGCCGACCGGCGCTTGAGCGGCGGCAGCGACACCTGGGTCGCCATCGGCATCGCCTCGAAGTTCCAAGTCTCGAAGACCGTCGCCATCACCCCCCGTTACGAGCACTACAATGATCGCGACGGCTTCATCACGGGTAAGGCGCAGAAGTTGAACACCTTCACGATGACCGGCGAATACAAGTGGGCCCAAGGCCTGCTCAGCCGTCTCGAATACCGGAAAGACTGGTCCAACCAGCCGTATTTCGACCGCGGTAACGAGAACGGCAGCGCCAAGTCGCAGTCCACCCTGCTTATCGGTTTCGTCGCCTACTTCGGCATGTAGAACCATCCCGTGGGGACTCTGCGACGGCGATAGAATAAAGCCTTCGAGGAGTCCCCATGGAACGCCGTCTATTCACCTTGTCCGCCCTTGCCGCTTCTGGCGCGGTCTTCGCGCAGAAAAGCAAGATTACCCTTCCGGCCCCCTACGCCACCCCGTCTTCCAACAACCGCCCGCAAGTCGTCTCCCGCCCGGACGGCGCCCAACTCAAGCTTCCGGCCGGTTTCTCCATTGAAGAGTTCGCCACCGGTTTCTCTCGCCCGCGCTTTATGCTGCAAGGCGCAAACGGAGAGATCCTGATCACCGACACGAACGTCGCTCCCAACGGCGTCGTCTACGCCCTCACCAACAACGGCAAAGACAAGAAGAAGATCATCGAAGGCCTCGACCGGCCCTACGGCCTGGCTCTTTATAGAGACTGGCTCTACGTCGGCGAACCCACCTCCATCAAACGGTACAGGTACGACTCAAAGAGCCTCGCTGCCGCCAAGGGCGAAGAGGTTGTCTCCTATGCCGGCCTCGGCAAAGGCCACAACTCCCGGACCATCCTCTTCGATCTGAAGAAGGAAAAAATGTACGTCAGTTGCGGCTCGGAATCAAACGCTACCGTCGGCGAGGATCCTCGCCGCGCCGCCCTGAACGAGTACAACCCCGACGGCTCCGGCCACCGCATCTACGCGGCAGGCCTCCGTAACATCATCGGCCTTCGCCACCGCCCCGGCACCTCCGAGATCTGGGCCGCGGTCCAGGAGCGCGATGGCCTCGGCGACGACCTCGTGCCTGACTATCTTGTCAACGTCAAGGACGGCGGCTTCTACGGCTGGCCCTACGCCTACACCGGTCCCAACGAAGATCCCACCAACAAGGGCAAGAACCCTGACCTCGTGAAGAAGACGCTTGAACCGGACTTCGTCATGGGCGCGCACGTCGCCGTCCTCGACATGCTCTTTTACACTGGCAACCAATTCCCCAAGAAGTTTAAGGAAGGCGTCTTCGTGGCGCAGCACGGTTCGTGGAACCGGTCCCAGCGCATCGGCTACTCCATCGCTTTCGTCCCCTTCAAGGGCGGCAAGCCCGTCGGCCCGAAGGAAGACTTCCTTACCGGGTGGATGCTCGCTCCAGATAAGCGCGAGGTATGGGGACGCCCGGTGGGCTTTCTGCAACTGCCCGATGGCAGCCTGCTTCTCTCGGACGATGGGGGCAATAAAGTTTGGCGTATCTCCTACAAGGGTTGATCCTGTGCGCCGCCCTCGCCGCGGCCGCGCCGTTCTCCCATCAACAACACCTGGCCCTGAAGTTGAACTGCGTCACCTGCCATCAGAAGGTGGCGCAGTCGACCGCCGCTACCGACAACAACCTGCCGGACCAGGCCGTTTGCGCGTCCTGCCATAAGCCTGGCGAGGTCTCCGTCAAGGCTCCGGCCAAGCGGACCGTCGACAAGTTTAATCACGCCGTCCACACGAAGCTCGGCAACCTCGCCCCCGCCTTCCGCGGTGCTCTCACCGCCGGCACGTGGCTCGGCACCAAGGCCGAAGGCACGGCCAGAGCGGTGCACCTCGAATCGAAGAACGCTTGCGCCGCCTGCCACCAAGGCATCGAGCAAAGCGTGGCGGTCGCCGAAAAGTCGTCCCATTTCCCGCACATGGCCGACTGCCTTACCTGTCACACCAAGATTGATCCACCCTTTAGCTGTGAGCAGTGCCATGCCGAGCCGGCCAAGCTCCTGCCCGCCACCCACACCCCGGGCTACATTGATCGCCACAATCGCTTCAAGGACAAGCTCGAGCGCGAAACCTGCACGGTCTGCCACGGCCGCGACTTCCGGTGCCTGGGTTGCCATTGACTGGAAGCCTCCTGGGTCGCCGTCCGCCAGGGAGTACGCCGGGCTCAAGCCAGGCCCGGCGTACTCCCGTTGCGCCCATCATCTTGTCTACTGCTTGTCTACTGCGAGAAGTTGTAGACGGCCGTCATTTTATAGAAGGACCCATTGCCGTCCGCCGGGCCGCGCGTCTGCACGTCGGGCCCGGCGGTGAAGCGTAGGGAAAAGCCGCTTGTCAGGTTGGCCTGCACGTAAGGCCCAAGCCACCGGTAGACGCTCGACGAGGGACCGCTGCTCGGGTTGGAACCAAGGGACTCGTAGTGCAAGCCCACGCTAAAGGCGCTCGAAACTTTCACACCACCGTTGATCCACCAGTGCAGGAAGTTGTTCTGGACTCCCGCTGGGACCAACTGGTTATTGGGGCCGGGTACGCGGCCAGTGCGGAGAGCGGTGTAGCGGCCCATATAGAACTCTCCCTCGGCGCGTTTGGTGTTCACGTTGGACGTGATGTTCGGGACGATTCCTTCGAAGGCCATCGGGAAGTTGCCGTTCGACAGGAGCTTACCGTTCAGAATGCCCAGTTGCGGGGTGAACGTCCATCTGCCATCAAAGGTTTTGAGGTTGACCCCGCCGCCGGCTTCGGTCCATAGGCCTCCACCACCACCGGTGCCGAACGATGGGGTCGTCCAGAAGATGCCGTAGGCGGTGGCATCCAATCTGTCGTTGAGACGGAACGCCCCATAAACTGTGGGGTAAAAGCCGAAGAAGCTGTCCTGATTCATGGCAATCCGGTAATTCGCTTTGGGAGGAGTCTGCGATTGAGCAAACAACGGCTGAGTCAGCGTAACGAGTGCGCACAGAGACGCGAATGAAAAACAGTTGCTTTTCACGGAAATAGGATCCTTAAGTAAGAAAGTTGATTTAGGAGGGATTTACTGCGGGAGTCGCCGACGCGGGGACCCTAAGGAACAATGAGAGGGATTTGAGGGGGCTATTTAATGGAATTGCCCGTTCACTTTTTCGTTGAACTTGGCAACTTACAAACAGCGTATCGGCGTCCACTCGCGATCCGCCAATCCAAAAAACAAATGCCGTCGATAGAAGCGGTGAATGCGCGGCTCCGGGCGGATCCGGCGTCGAGTTCGCCTCGCGGCCACTGACGGCCTCCCGCTCTGATAGAATTCGCGGCACGATGAAACGCCGCGCCTTCTTTGAACATGCCCTCGCCGCCAGCGCCGTGCCTGCGCTCCAAGCCGCCCAGCCGGGAGGCAAGCCGGCTCTCAAGATCACCGACATCAAGACCATCCTCGTCGGTACCGGCAGCCGGAACACTTGCTTCGTCAAGGTCGAAACCGACCAGGGCCATACCGGCATCGGCGAAGCCTACTCGTGCGGCCCCGACGAAGCCACCGCCGCCGTTGTCGCCGATTTCAAAAGCTGGCTGGTGGGCCAGGACCCGCGGAACATCGAGCACTTGTACAACATGATGATGAACTTCACCCGCTTCCCGGGCGGGCTCGTCGTCAATGCAGCCATCTCCGGCATTGAACACGCCCTATGGGACATCGCCGGCAAATCGGCCGGCCTCCCCGTCTACATGCTTCTTGGCGGCAAGGTCCGCGAGAAGATTCGCGTCTATCAGTCCGTCGGCGGCAATACCCCCGATGAGATCGCCGCCAACGCCAAGGCTCTCGTCGCCAAGTATGGGTACACGTGCCTCAAGATGCGGCCGCAGCCGCCCAAGGACAACCAGCTCTCCTACAACGCCGTCACGCTGGGAGCCGCCGACCGCGTCCGCGCCGTCCGCGAGGCCGTCGGCCCCAACGTCGACATCGGCTGCGACATCCACGCCCGCTTCCTCGAGGTCAGCCGCGCCGTCCGCCTGGCAAAGGCGATTGAACCATATCACCCGGCTTGGCTCGAAGAACCCATCCGCCCCGAAAACGAAGACGCTATGGGCAAACTGGCCGACCACGTGAACATCCCGCTCGCCAGCGGCGAGTGCAACTACACCCGGCACGAATTCCGGAAGATCCTCGCCAACCAGTCACTCGATATCATCCAGCCGGATATCTGCGTCTGCGGCGGGCTATGGGAGATGCGGAAGATTGCGGCGATGGCCGAGGCGCACTACGTGATGGTCGCACCGCACAACCCCATGGGCCCGCTCGCCACCGTCGTTAACGTCCACTTCGCCGCGGCCACGCCGAACTTCTTCGTCCTCGAATACCATCCCGACGACGTCTCCCCGCGCAAGGACCTGCTGAAGGAGCCGCTCATGGTTAAGGACGGCTATATTCCGCTGCCCACCAAGCCCGGCTGGGGCGTCGAACTCAATGAGGACGCCCTCCGCCGGATGCCGTCGAAACCGTGGCGCCGGGGCTTTGACTACCACGTCGACGGCTCGGTCGCCTACATCTAGCTCTTGGCGGGAAGGCGCGTCGTTTGGCGCTGCACCAACTGCCACTGGTTCCCGTTTTTGACCCAGACGAGCAGGACGGTCATTTCAATGTTCGGGCTCGCAATCGAGGTGACGCGGGCTCGGGTGACGGCCGTCTTCCCGTAGACCTTCACGTCTTCGCTGTGCACCTGAAAGGTGGGCTTGCCCTTGGCGAGCGCCGCCACGGCTGTAGCCTTATCTTCGAGCAGCGCGTTCGAGTGGCTATACTGCAACTCCGGCGCAAACAGCTTATTCAGCGTCGCGGTGTCACCCGTCTTCGCGGCCTTCACGTACTCGGCGTGGACCGCCTTCACTTCCGATTCGGCCTGGCCGAAACTAGCAGCAGCAAGCATAAAAATTCCTAGGATCGTTTTCATGGAACCCGATCATATCAACTCTTGAGATCATGCAACGCATCGGCGATGGCCGGCTTGACCCACTCCGGGACCGGCGTCAACGGCAACCGAGGCACCCCACCGTAGTAACTGTTCAAATCCATCGCCCACTTCAACGCGGGCGTGCCGTGAGCCTCCACCAGGTTCACGAGCGGCCGGACGCGCTCCTGCCAGTCTGTCCCGGCCTCGTCCTCCCGCTGCCGGTACGCTTCCCAAATCAGCTGCACCGAATAGGGAATCGCATTCGCCACGGGCACAAGGGCCGCCGCGGCGCCGCCTTTGAACGCGGCAAACAGATTGGCCGAGTCCTGCGTCAGAGCGACCTTCGAAATGTTCGGATGGTCCGGCACCAAGTCCCCGTCGACGACAACCGGAATGCGCGCGCCGTCGGCGACCGCCCGGTAGAACAGCGTCCGGGTGTCGCCGCCGAACTCGGCCGCCGCCCGCACGAACGCAAAGTGATAGCCCAACTCCGCCGCGCGCGAGACCAACGCCAGGGTCTCCCGGACACTCGGCGCGGAGGCCGCCGCCCCCAGCAACTTCCCCGGCTTGGCGCTCGCCGCCACCAGCTCCCAAACCAGCGCTTTCTCTTCCGCGGTGAGCAGAGAATCGCCCGCCACATATCCGGCCAGGCTGATCGCGTTCAGCCGCTCCACATTGCTTTTCAGTTTGGCTTTGTAGACGTCGCCGCGATGATCAAAGGGGGTCGAAACCGGAACGAGGATGCCCTGAATCTTCAACATATAGAAACACGAAGGGCGCGGCTGCTCCGCTGTCCGGAGCGCCGCGCCCTAAGAGAATTAGCCTTTCACGAAGACGATAACGAGGGTGAACAGCGCCAGCGACTCGATGAAGACGAGGCCGAGCAGTCCAAGACCGCGGATTACCGTGGCGGCGCCAGGGTTGCGGGCAATGGCTTCCACAGCACCGGCAATCGCCTTGCCTTGGCCGAGGGCGCAGAGGCCCGAGGCAATCGCCATCGAGAAAGCGCTAGTGAGAACAATAGCGGGGTCAGCGGCCATCGAAGGCATCGCGAAGGCCATCAAAACGAAGGCCAGAACGAACATTTTTCCGAACATGGGGTGTTGCTCCTTGGGTATAAATTGCGCTCAGGAGGTGGTTCCGTTCCTCCGTTGGGACGGGGAGGGCTCACACTGGCGCGGGGTTAATGCCGAATAAAAAGTTTAGTGTTCGTCGCCTACCGCGGCGCCGATGTAGATGAGCGTCAGCAGTGCGAAGACATAAGCCTGAATCACCGAGATGAACACGTGCAGGCCCATGAAGGCTACCGGCACCACGATATAGGTCAAGCTCAAAAAAACCAGCGTCACCTGTTCCCCGGCGAACATGTTGGCGAACAGACGGATGGTTAGAGAAACCGGGCGGGCCGCATGGCTCACGATTTCGATGGGCAACATCAGCGGAGTCAACCACCAGATGGGACCCGTAAATTGGCTGATGTAGTGGCCGCCATGCTGGCGAATGCCTTGGATGTTGTAGTACAGGAACGCCAGCAGCGCGATGCCGGCCGGCACATAGTGGTACATGGTCGGCGATTCGAAGGTTGGAATCACGCCGAGCAAATTCGAGAACAACACGAAGATGAAAAACGTCCCGGCAATCGGGATGTACTTCTTATAGCCTTCATGCACGTTGTCGTGGGCCTGTTCGCCCAGGAACTCGTACATCGCTTCGAGCACATGCTGCAACTTGCCCGGGGCCGTCATCGAGAAACCAGCCTTGGCAATCGTGAACAGGATCACGATCAACACCGCTACCAGAATTTCCATGGTGATGTAGTTGGCCCAGGGCCGTGCGTGGGTCTGCATGCCCACCGCCGACAGAATCGAATTTCCTAGCCCAGCCAGGTGATCGTTGAAGAGGGCGGTGAGCCAGAGCTCATGAGATTCGTGCATAGATCAATTGGTAGAGCGCTTCCCCCAGCGCCGCAGCCGCAGCGGTCAACAGTCCGATGAGGAACGTGACAGGGGTAACCGCAAATACCTTCAGCATAACATAGCCCACCCCGCCGAGCACGGCCAAACGCAGGCCCAGCAGGCCCGCGCGCGCCGGTGTGGGGCGAGAAAACGCGCTCTCTAACCACCGGAAGTTTGCCCACGCCGCCGCCGCGCCGGTTGCCACCCCCAGCGCCGCCAAGCCGCCCCAGCCGATGCCCGCTACCGTTGCAAACACAACGCCCCAGCCTGCAATCCCCCACTCCATCCGTCGCACCAACGCTGCGTAATCCGTCACTTGGAATCCGTATCCCGGTCAAACTCTTTGTTTAACTTCCGGATCAGTTCCCGCATCCCGGCAATCACCCCGGCAATCAACCAGACGATGTACCAGAAGCTCGTCCCGAAAACCCGATCCAGTCCCAAGCCGATCGCGTACCCCACCAGCAGGCTCACCGGCAGAATCAGCGCCAAGTTCATGTAATCGGAAATCAACCGCCCGACGCTACGCTCCCGCTTCACCGTGCCGCTACCGCCAGCGTATGCCGCGCATGGCAATTCATACACGTCACCTTCGCCACTGCTGAACCCACCGGCTTCTCCTTGCACGCCGCCGGGGTCGACGTGTGGCATCGAGCGCAACCCGCCTGCGTCACGGTCCACTCCTTCATCGCATGGTGCCCGTGGCACGTGCTGCAGTTGGCCGATTTCGCCGTCCGCTGCACCACGGCGTGATGATGCTTGCTCTCGACATACTGATTCTTCTCCTGCAAATGGCAGTTCCCGCACATCCCGGCCACTTCGTCCGGCGCTGCCACACGGTCCGGCGGCGCCTCCCCGTTGCTCTTGCGATGCTTATCGCTTGGCCCGTGGCAAACGCCGCATTGCAAGCCCGCTTTCGTATTGTGCTTATGCTTGCCGAAGTCGGCAATCTGTTCGTTATGGCACGGCGCGCAGTCCTGTTGCGCTTCCATACGAAACGAACCCATTAGCAACAGCAAAACCCAAATCATCCCAACTTCCTCTTCACAAGGGTCCGGGTGATGTCACCCGGCTTGGCCATCCCCGCCAGCACCATCGCCAGCTTCAACTCCGCGTTCAACATCCACAACACCCGCTCCACGCCCGGCTGCCCAAACGCGCCCAGCCCCCACAGCGGCGCCCTGCCGACGAGCACCGCCTTTGCCCCCAGCGCCATCGCTTTCAGGATATCCGTGCCCCGGCGCAACCCGCCGTCCATCAGCACCGGAACCTTGCCGCCCACGGCGTCGACGCAGTCCGGCAGCGCTTCGAGCGTCCCCATCACCCCATCCAATTGCCGCCCGCCATGGTTCGAGACGACGATCGCGTCCGCCCCATGCTTCACCGCTAAGGCCGCGTCCTCGGGATGAATAATCCCCTTCACAATCACCGGGATCTTCGCGCCCTCTTTCAGCCACGAGATCTGCTCCCAGGTCATCTGCGGCGTATGCGGCTGCCACATTGCTGGCAGCGCCGGCGATTTCGGCGCCGGCTTCGGCTCGCCCTCTTTCGGCACCCCGGTCTGCATGTAGCCGTAGTCAAACCGGTTCCGATTGTTCCGATCGCGGTTCGACTGGTACTGGTTATCGACCGTTAGCGTAATTCCCTTCCCGCCGCCGTCCTCAATCCGCCGCGCATAGCTGCGGGCCTGCGCCTTGGTCGCCGCGCCAATCGTATTGCTCCACCAGAGAAGCGGCTCGCCCTTTTCAAGGATCTTCTGCACGCCGGTGCCCGAGCAGATCAACGTCTTCGACGCCAAGGCCGCCGCCGCCACCTTTTCATCCGCGTTTTCGAGCACCAGATTCTTCCCGCCGGTCGGCGCAATGAGAATCGGACTCGTCAATTTCATTCCCAAGAGATCCACGTCCAGCGAGACGTTGGAGACGTCCGTCATCACCCGCGGCCGCAACACGTACTTCTCGTAGGCCTCGCGGTTCGCCCGCAGCGTGTACTCATCCTCCACGCCGCCCGCGATGAAGTCGTACGCCAGCTTATGCATCTTCCGCTTGGCCACTTCCTCAAACTCGTGCACGTTGATGGGGCCCATCAACTCGTCCGGCACCTCCGCGGACAACAGCGGAGACCCCGCCGCCAGGCTCACCAAGTTCCTCACCAGATCGCGCCGATTCATCGCTTTGCCTCCAGGATCGCGGCCGCCTGTTCCCCGGCTTCTTTCACGAGGATTCCCATCTTGGGGTGAGACGGCTCCATATCGGCCTTTAATCCTATCTCTTCAAGCGCCTCCGATGTGGTGGGCCCAATCGACCCGATCACCATCCTCCGCAACGCCGGCAACACGTCCACGCCCTCTTCCGCCGCCACCTGCAACAGATGCGTCACTTGGATCGAAGTCGTCAACAGAATCACGTCGAAGGCGCCCGCCGCCAACCCGCGCGCCGCCGCCCGCAGCGGTTCCGTATCCTCCGGCAACGCCCATTGGTACACCGGCACCGGAGTCACCTCCGCCCCCTGCGCCCGCAACGCGTCCAGCAATGCGAGGTTCGACTTCCCATACTCCTGGACGGCGATCTGCCGCTCCGTCCGCCCCGCCATCACCTGCATTAACTCCCGCCACGTATTCGGCTCCGGAGCCATCGCCGCCGCCGGCACGTTCCACTCCCGCAGCACGGCCATCGGCTTGGGTCCCCGCGCCACTACTGGCAGCTTGCGCAACTCCTCGGCCAGCGCCCCCTCCGGCCACCGGGTCACAAGCACTTTGTCCAACGCCCGCGTCCCCACCCCGGTCAGCAGAATCACGAGATCGAAGTCGCCCGCCCGCAGCCGGTCAAAAAACGCAAACGCCTCCGGGTTATTCTCGAGCGGCACCTCTCGCATCGACGGCGCCACTGTAGCGAGGCCACCATTCTTCTCCACCAGCACTGCCATCTCCGCCGCGCGGCGAGACTCTAAAGCCAGAACCCGAAGGCCGTCAAAACCCATGTCTCTACGATAGCTGGCAATAGTCCGGCCGGTCCCCCGCCGTCTGATGACGGTACTCCTTCACAATCTTCCCGCTCTTGACAAGAAACGCCCCGGGCATCTGGAACCCGTCGCCTTCGAGAAACCCGACCCCATGCTTCCGCCAAGCCAAAACGCCGCGCCACCAAACCGACGGCCCCAGCAACTGCCAAACACTCCCCCTCTGCAACCCAAACGCCTTGTACAAAGCCCGCTCCGGATCATGCACCCGCTCCACGTCCGCCAGACCGTACTGCGCGAAGAATGCGTCCGAGCCGCCCATGTGCACCAGGACGATCTTGGTCCCATCCGCTTCTATCTGCTTCCGCTGCCGTGCCACGTCGGCCAGCGTCTCCCGGCAGAAGGTACAGCCCGCGTGCCGCAAAAACACCACCAAGGCATTTCGATGGCCGGCCAAAAACGAACCCAAGTCCCCCACCGGTCCCCGGTCCGTCCACGCCCCCTTCAAAATTAAGGCAAACGGGATCAGCCAGATGAGATCGTTGGTGATGTTGTTCACCCCAAACCACCAGGAGAACCGCCCCTCCACCGCAGCCTGCACAAACCCGATGGGCCCGAACAGCTTGCCCAGAAACCCCACCAGCACGATCGGCCAATGGCGATACGGATCAAGCGAAGCGGCCGCGTATCCCACCCCGTAAACGCCAACAATCATCGCGATGCACTGCCACAGCTCCGGATAGTTCGGCCGCTCCATCCCCGCCCAATCAAACATCAGATTGGGCCATAAACCGACGAGAAGCCCCCAGGCGATATTGTAGATCCCGGCTGCCAGCAGCCAACGTTTCATCCAGAGTGGAGCCATAGTCACTCGATAGGATGCGCAGAACGGGCAACCCGTCGTGCTATCTTCAGGACACCAGCCCTTGCATGCCGGAACTGTCTCTTCAACTCCTCCTCGACATCTTCGCTATTGTCCTGATTGACCTCCTCCTCGCCGGAGACAACGCGGTCATCATTGCCTTGGCGGTCAAGTCCCTTCCTGAGCGAGAAAAGAAACTCGGCATTATGATCGGCGCCGGCGTCGCCGTGGTTCTTCGCATCGGCCTCACGTTCTTTGCCGCCCAGCTCCTGCAGGTTTCGTGGCTCAAACTCGTCGGCGGCTTGGCGATTTTCTGGATCGCCATCAAGCTCCTCACCGACGCAGCCGACCACGAAGCCGGCGGCCCCCAAGCCACCTCGCTCATGTCTGCGATTTGGTACATCCTCGTGGCCGACATAACCATGTCCGTCGACAATATTCTCGCCGTCGCCGGCACTTCCAAGGGCAATTTGTTCCTGCTGATCTTCGGCCTGGGCCTCTCCATCCCGTTCGTCGTTTTCACGTCGAGGATCCTATCCACCATCATGGACAAGTACCCTGTCATCGTCTGGATCGGTGCCGCAATTCTGGGCCGCGTCGGCGCGGAGATGATCCTCACCGACCCGGTCATCGTGAAAATTTTCCATCCGTCCCTGGCCGTCGATATCGCCATCCAGGCCGCCGGAGCGGCTCTCGTGGTCGCGGCCGGCTGGTTCCTCTCTAAGAAAAAAGCGGCTTGAGGACGTGCCCGTGCACGTCGGTAAGCCGGCGTTGCAGACCGTTGTGATACCAGCTCAGCCGCGTATGGTCCAGCCCCATCAGATGCAGAATCGTCGCGTGGAAATCGTACAGCGTCACCGGGTTATCCGTCGCCTTGTAGCCCATCTCATCGGTTGACCCATAGCTAAAACCCTTCTTCAAGCCCGGCCCCACCATCCACGACGTAAAGCCCTCCGGGTTGTGATCCCGGCCGCCTTCGCCCAGGCCTTCCGAGATCGGCAAGCGGCCAAACTCCGTCGTGAACACGACCAGCGTATCGTCCAACATGCCCCGCTGCTTCAAATCCTTCAGCAGCGCTGCCGTCGGCTGATCCAGAATCCGCGCATTCTTCCCGTGGTTAGTAATCAGGTCCTCATGCGCGTCCCAGTTCACGCGGGGCGCGCCGAAGTGGCCGCCATTGTACATTTGGATCACCCGCACCCCGCGCTCCATCAAGCGCCGGGCCAGCAGGCAGTTGTAGCCGTAGTCCCGCATCTCCGGGTCGTTGAGCCCATAGGCCTGCCGGGTCGCCGCGGTCTCGCCGCTGATGTCGGTCACCTCCGGTGCCGCCAACTGCATCTTCGCCGCCAACTCGTAGGCGCGAATCCGCGACACGAGCGCGTCCTCGCCCGGATTCGCCCCCGCATGCTCTTCGTTCAATTGGCTGAGCAGGTCGTAGCTGGCCGCCTGCGCCTTCGCGTTTACCGCCGCCGGGGGCCGCAAATTCGAGATCGGCTGCTCCTGGTTCCCGAACGCCACGCCCTGATGCACCGCCGGCAGAAATCCGTTGCCCCAGTTCGCCACCCCGCACGGCGGCAGCCCCCGGCGGTCCGGCAGCACGACAAACGACGGCAGGTTTTCGTTCTCGCTCCCCAACCCATAGCTGATCCACGAACCAATCGAGGGGAAGCCCTGGAAGATGAAGCCCGTCGACATCTGGAACAGCGCCGGCCCGTGCGCGTTCGACCGCGTCACCATCGAATGGACGAACGTCGTATCGTCGACGCACGTCGCCAAGTGCGGCAGCAACTCGCTGACAAATTTCCCGCTCTGCCCGTGCTGCGCAAACTTCCACGGCGACTGCATCACGGTGCCGCGCTTGCCGAAAAACGGCGTGATCGTGTTGGCGCCCTGCGTTTCCTTGCCGTGGTGCTTGACGAGTTCCGGCTTGTAGTCGTAGGTGTCGACGGCGCTCAACCCGCCCGGCAGGAAGATCATAATCAGGCGCTTGGCCTTGGCCGGGAAGTGGGCCCCCTTGCCCTGCAGCAGTTGCGCCAGCGCCAATCCCGCCGCGCCGCCGCCGGCATTCCAAAGTAGGTCTCGTCTCGTCATGGGATGTACAAAAATTCGTTCGTGTTCAACAGCACCCGGCAAAACAAAGCCAACGAATGCTGGGCCGCATACTGGGCGCCCAGGGCCAACTCCCGCGCTGAGGCCGGCCTCCCGAGCACGATCTCATAGGCTCGGCCTACGCTCCCCGCCCGCGCCGCCAGCTTCTGCGCCTGCTCCCAAACGAAGTCGTCGTTCAGCAGCGTCAAGGCTTGCAGCGCCGTGTTCGATGAGCTGCGCTGCGGTGTCGCCACCGACGGGTCCGGACAGTCGAAGTTATCGAGCATCAGACGGTCCCCGCCCCTTACATTGAACCGGTAGACCGACCGCCGCCAGGTCTCCGGCCCCGGATTCGCCACGGCCTTGAAGATGTACGACCCGCCGGACTCCATCCGGTGAAGCCGGAAGCTCGGGCCACCCATCTTCAGATCCAACGTCCCGGCCGCCGCCAGCATCGAGTCCCGCAGCGTTTCCGCATCCATCCGCTTCAGCGGCATGTGCCACAGCAAGCGGTTCCCCGCATCCACGGCAAAGGCCTTTTCATTGTGCGCCGCCGACTGCTGATAGGCCTGCGTCTGCAGGATCTGCCGGTGCAGCCACTTCAAGCTCCAGCCGTTCTCGACAAACGAGGCCGCCAGCCAGTCGAGCAGTTCCGGATGCGAAGGCCGGTCTCCCATCAGGCCGAAGTCGCTCGGGGTATTCACGAGACCGTTGCCGAAGTGGAAGTACCAAACCCGGTTGACGATCACGCGGGCCGTCAGCGGGTTCGCGGGATCGGTCATCCAATCGGCCAGCGCCAAGCGCCGGTCTTTCTCAGTGGCAAACGCCGCCGGCAGAACCGACAATGCCCCCGGCTCGACGGGCTCCTTCTTCTTCCCGATGCTCCCGCGCTCCAGGACATAGGCCTGATCGGGGGCATGAGGCATCGCCGCATAGATTTTCTCCGGTGCCGGGATTTTGGCGATCTCCGCCTTCAAACGGTCCCGCACGACCTTCAACTCCGGCACCAAGCCCGGGTCCGGAGCGGACGGCAGCAAGACCTCGACGCTGCGCACGTGGTCAAGCGAACTCGCCACTTCCACCCACTCGGCGCCGCGCTTGGCTTCCACGCGGTAGACCGTAATGCCGCCCGGCCTTCGCGCCAACTGCTCGTCACACGCCCAAGCCATCTCGCCGGGCGCGGCTACCGTGCCCAAAGATAGATAGACCGGCTCGTCCGGAGGCGCCTTCCGCTCCGCCTGCCACTTCTCGATCCGCCGCCCGCCCACGGTGAGCCAGTCGAGCTTGGCGAGCGGTCCATCGTGGCCGGTAATCACCAGCCGCAACTCGCCCGCCTCGCGGATGCGGTTGACGTTGAACACCGGGTTCACGGGAATGCGCCGCGCGTCGGCCTTGCGGGCTTCATGAAACTCGCGAATCGCCTTGCGCAGGTACGCCGCGCGCAGCGGGTCCTCGGCGTCGGCGATCTGCTGCTCCACGTCCTTCAACTGCGCCCGCAGCGGAGCCGTGGCCTTGTCGTAGGCGGCCTTGGCCTCCGGGGTCACCACTTCGCGCGTGCCAAACCCGACGGTCTGGAAGACGGCCGTCAGCTTGTAGTAGTCGCGCGTCGGAATGGGGTCGAACTTGTGGTCGTGGCAGCGCGCGCAGTTGGCCGTCATCGCCTGGAAGGTGTGCATGGTGGTGGTCACCATGTCGTCGAGTTCGTCCATCCGCGCCGTGGCTTTCATCGCCGCGTCTTTGTTTAGTTCGGCGGAAACCGAGTCCCACGGCCCCGCGGTTAAGAACCCCGTCGCCCGTACGATCTTGGGGTCCTGCGGGGCGAGAAGGTCGCCGGCGATCTGCTCGCGCAGGAACTGCGGATAGGGCTTGTCCGCGTTCAACGACTCGATGACGTAGTCGCGATACGGCCAAGCGAGAGCCCGTTCAAAATTGTGTTCGCCGCCGTCGGTCTCGCCGAAGCGGACGACGTCCAGCCAATGGCGCCCCCACCGCTCTCCATAGCGGGGCGAGGCCAGATAGGCCTCTACGGCCTGTTCGTACGGCATCGTGCCAGCGGGGGGCAGGCCCGTCAAGTCAAACGATAGCCGCCGAAGCAGCGTCCGCGCATCGGCCGGCGGCGCGAAGCCGAGCCCTTTAGCTTGCAGCTTTTCAAGCAGAAACGCGTCAATGGCGGTTTTGGCCCCGGCGACCTGCGGCACCGGCGGCTTCACCACCGGCCGGAACGCCCAGAACAGCTTCCGCGGCGGCGCAGCCAGCGGCTTTGCCCCGGCCTCGACCCAAGTCTTCACCGCGGCCAACTCGTCGGCGGAAAGCCGCGGCCCACCCAGCGGCATCTCGCCGCTTTCCACCTTCGCCAGCACAAGCGGCGAGGCTGCCTTCGTCAGGTCAAAGCCCGCCGAGACCTTCTCGCCGCCATGACATTTCAGGCACCGCTCCCGCAGCACGGAGGCTGGATCTACCGCCCACGCCGAAGAAGCCAACAGCAGAACGAGCCATCGCATAAAAGCTGGTGGGCCCTGTTGGATTCGAACCAACAACCAACGGATTATGAGTCCGCTGCACTAACCGTTGTGCTAAGAGCCCCGAACTATCAGCCTACCATCACCACATGTGATAGAAACCGTCGTGTTCGAACACCTGGACAGGCGTTTCGAAAACGTCGCTCAGGCACTCCGGCGTCAAGACTTCCGATTTCGGCCCATCCCGGTAAATCCGCCCCCGGCGCAGACAAACCACCCGGCCGATTTCGGGAATGATGTCCGGCAGATGGTGCGTTACCAGAATTACGGTTACGCCGCTCTGCGCCAGCGTCCGCATCACCTCGCGCAGTTCGCGCATCGCCGCGATATCGAGCGAGTTGGTGGGCTCGTCGAGGATCAACGCCTTCGGCCGGTGCGCCAGCGCCCGGCCAATCACCGCCCGCCGCACCTCCCCGCTCGACATCTCCGTCAGCAGGCGATCCTTGAGATGGCGAATCTCGAGCAGATCGAGCAGCTCTTCGGCGCGCGCTTCCATCTCCGGCGTAATCGGGTGGTAGGGCCAGATGCCCACAGACGAGTGAAAACCCGAAAGAATCGTTTCCATCACCGGATAGGGCTGCGTGCACTGCAGCACCAGGTCATTGGTGACGATGCCCATCCAGGCCCGGAGCTCCCAGACGTTCCAGATCTGCTGCCCATACACCTCCATCCGGCAGCGAGGCGCGGGCCAGCGCGGGTACAGCTCGCGCGTGATGGTTTTGATGAGTGTCGATTTTCCGGAGCCGTTCGGTCCCAGAATCGCGACATGTTCTTGGGGGTTGATCGTTAGCGAACACTGATCGAGGGCGGTCACCTCGTCGTGCATCACCGTCACGTTATCCCATCTTAATAGTGGCGTCATCATATCGAAACACCCATTATGACCTCGATAAGATAAACTGATGGAACGAGGGGGTTCGCACCCCCACTTTGGTAAGGAGAACCTATGAAGCTTCAGAAAGCTCTACGCAGAGCCTCAGTTGCCCTATTGGCACTGAGCCTGTTTGCGCTGTCCGCTTTCGCACAGTCGGACAACGCCAGCATTTCCGGCGTCGTCAAAGACGCCAGCGGCGCAGTGGTCGCTAACGCAAAAGTCTCGGTCAAGAACGACGGTACGTCGTTCGAACGGCAGACCACGACCAACAATTCCGGTTTCTACACCGTCACCAACATCTCACCCGGCTATTACACCGTCTCCGTGGAGGCCCCCGGCTTCAAGAAGACCGCGACTAGCCGCAATAAGCTGGACGCTGGTGTGCCCATCGCCGTCAACATCGACCTCGCGGTCGGCCAGTTGACCGAGTCGGTCACCGTCGAAGCCAGCACGGCCCAGGTGAACACGGAGTCGGCCACGGTCGGTAAGACCGTCGAACAGGCGCAGATCCAGAACCTGACCCTGAACGGCCGCAACCCGCTGTTCTCCGCTCTGCTTCGCCCCGGTGTTCGTGGCGGCGCCCTGTCGGGCTTCAGCTTCGGTCTTTCGAGCGGTGGCTTCACCATCAACGGCGGCCGGTCGAACGACTCGCTGATCACCGTTGACGGCGCCGTCGCCATCCGCACCCGCGCCAACGGCACCTCCATCGGTACCGCTGACGCCGACACCGTGCAGGAAGTGCAGATCCTCGCCGCCAACTACTCGGCCGAATACGGCCGGTCCGGCAACGGCCAGATCCGCATGGTGACCCGCTCGGGCCAGAAGGACTTCCACGGCAGCACCTACAATTTCTTCCGGAACAACGTGCTCGACGCCAATAGCTGGACCCGCAATCGGTCCACCACGACGAACTTCACGGCGCCCCTACGTTATAACCAGTTTGGCTACAACCTCTCTGGTCCTGTAATGCTTCCGAAAATCTTCAACAAGAACCGGGAGAAGCTGTTCTTCCTCTGGGCGCAGGAGTGGGTGCTATTCCGCCAGGACGTCAACAACGGCGGCCAGCGCGTTCCCTCGCTCGCCATGCGTAACGGTGACTTCAGCGAACTGCTGGGCACGAACCTCTTCTACGGTTCGCCCCGCACGATCAATGACCCGCTCACCGGCGCTCCGTTCCCCGGCAACATCATCCCGCAAAACCGGTTGAGCCCCAACGGAATGGCCTTCCTCCGCACCTACCCAGCGCCGAATGGCATTTTCCCTGGCAACAACAACTTCTTCCAGGTTCGGCCCCAGCCGCAAAATCAGCGGAAAGACACGATCTCGATCGACTACAACCCAACGTCGAACCAGACCATCCGCTTCCGCCACCTCAACTACGCCTTCGACGTCGCTAACGGCTTCGCCGCTGGCTTCGACTTCGCCCCGTCGGCCCTCGATCGGCCCAACAAGACAGCCAGCTTGACCCATGTCTGGACCTTGTCGCCGACCATGATCAACGAAGCCATGATCACCGGCTCGAACGACCGCGTCACCATTGCTGTACAGACGACTGGCCGCTATCAGCGCTCCGTGAACAACATCAACTATCCGTATCTGTTCCCGGAACCGAAGGAGATCAACGACAAGATCCCGACCGTCGTGATCCCGAACGTCGGCCAAATCGACGGTGGTCCGTACCCTGCCTCCTCGGCGGGTCCGATCTACACCTTCTCGAACAACCTGACGAAGATCGCGGGCAACCACACGTTCAAGTTCGGCGCGCTGTTTGAGCGCTCTGGCCAGAACGACTTCGACCAGATCAACGTCTCCGGCGTTCCCGGCGGCACCAACAACCAGAACGGCCGTTTTGAATTTAACGACGTCCGTCCTGGCGGCGCTCCCGGTACTGGCACTGGCTTGACCAATGCGGCGCTCGGCCTCTTCTCCACCTACGCCGAAATCGGGCCCCGCAGCTACACCCCGTACCGCGGCAACATGTTCGAATTCTTCGCCCAGGACTCCTGGCGCGTCAACCAGAAGCTGAAGCTGGAACTCGGCTTCCGCGGCACTTGGCAGACCGGCTATTACAAGTCCCTCTGGGGCAACATGGCCTATTTCAGCCCCTCGGCTTATGACGCGGCCCAAGCCGCTGTGCTCGACCGCGCCACCGGCAACGTCCTGAGCGGCAACCGCTTCAACGGTGTTCGCATCCCCGGTTCCGCGTTCCCGGACGCTGGCCGTGTCCGCGTTCCCGCCATTGACTCGGGCGCATTCAACAACCTGCTGGACGGCGGTAACGGTTATCCGTCGCCCCACCAGTTCAACGTAATGCCACGCCTCGGCTTGGCCTACTCGGTCACCGAGAAGCAGGTGATCCGGATGGGCTTTGGCGGCTTTATGGCTCGTCCCGGCGTGTATGACTCGGTCTTCCTGGGCGGCAATCCGCCGTTCCAGCCGATGGCCTCGGTGACCAACGGTAACGTCGACCAGCCCGGTGGCGCGACCCGCGTGAACTTCCCGCAGTTCTTCATGACCATCGACCCCGCGTATAAGATTCCCCGGTCCTACCAGTGGAATGCCACCTATCAGCGGGAGATCGGTTTTGCGACCACCCTCGAAGTCGGCTATGTCGGCACCACGGGCCTCTTCCTGGCCCGCGAACGCGACCTGAACCAGCTGCCCACCGGCACCACGTTCCAGGCTGCCAACGCCGGCGCCAACGTCAACTTCCTTCGCCCCTTCAAGGGTTTTGCGAACATCCCGATGCTCGAACACTCCGGCCGCAGCACCTACAACGGTCTGCAGATCGAAGCCAACCGCCGCTTCAGCAAGGGCTTCCTGTACAGCTTCTCGTACACCTTGTCGAAGACGATGGACAACAACTCCGGTCCGCGTGAAGGCTTCATCGACACGTTCAACCAGGGCCTGAACTGGGGCAAGTCCGGCAACGACACCCGCCACATCGCCGTGGCCAGTGTGGTGTGGGAACTCCCGTTCTTCAATGGTCAGGATACGAACAAGGCTGTGAAGTTCCTGGCCGGTGGCTGGCAGTTGCAGGGCGTGAACCAGTGGCAGACGGGCACCCCGATCAGCATTGGCAACGGTGACGACTATCTCGGCATCGGCTCCACCAACCTCAAGCCCTGGAACCTGAACTTCACTCCGGACAACTCCGGACGGGCGTTCAGCAACGTGACCGCTGCCGGGAACTACGTTGGCGAACCCAACTTCTACTTCCCGGTCACCAACGGCACCACCAGCCTCGCCACTCGCCCTGCGAACGGCACCCTGCCCAACCAGAACCGCAACTCGATCTCCTTCAACAACCCGGGCTTCCAGAACTGGAACCTCGCGATGCAGAAGGCGTTCCGGTTCATGGAGCGGCAGGCTGTGACGTTCAAGGTGGAAGCGTTCAACTGGATCAACCACCCGAACTGGGGCGGTGTGGAACAGAATCCCACCGCCGCCACCTTCGGCAAGGTCACCGGGAAGAGCAGCGAGCGCAACATCCAGCTCAGCCTTCGTTACAACTTCTAAATTACGAAACGAAGCCAAACTCGAAAGGGCCTGCCAACCGGCAGGCCCTTTTGTTGTTTACGCCCCAGCCGCTTTCGCCTTGGCCGCCGGCTCCTCCGCCGCGACGAAGTTATAGACGATCGCGGCGAGAGCCGCTCCTGCGACCGGCGCCACCCAGAACAGCCACAACTGCTCAATCGCCCAGCCCCCCACAAACAGCGCCGGCCCCGTGCTCCGCGCCGGGTTCACCGACAGGTTCGTCACCGGAATCCCGATCAGGTGAATCAGCGTCAAGCCCAACCCAATCGCAATCGGCGCGAACCCGCCGGGCGCCCGCTTGTCCGTCGCCCCCAGGATAATCAGCAGGAAAAAGAACGTCAGCACGACTTCCGCCGTCAGCCCCGCCATCATTGAATAGCCGCCCGGCGAATGCTCGGCGTAGCCATTGGAGGCAAGGCCCCCGCTCAGGTCAAAGCCGGCTTTGCCGCTGGCGATCGAGAGCAGCACGCCGGCTCCGGCAATACCGCCCGCCACCTGCGCGATGATGTAGGCGGGCAATTCGCTCGCCGGAAACCGGCCGCCCACCGCCAGCCCCACCGAGACCGCCGGGTTCAGGTGGCACCCGGAGATATGGCCAATCGCATAGGCCATCGTCAACACCGTTAAGCCGAACGCCAGGGAGACGCCCAGCAACCCGATCCCCACCTGCGGAAAGGCGGCCGCCAGCACCGCACTGCCGCAGCCGCCAAACACCAACCAGAACGTTCCAAGAAACTCTGCAATTGCTCTCTTTTGAAGTGGCATGCGGTCCATGCCACTTCATTCGGTTCCCGGTGTCAACCCCCTTTTAGTTGCCGCTGATCTCCTGCAGGATGATCTTCGTGAACGCCTCGACAAACGGGATGCCCCGGTTCATCAGGTTTTCCCGCGTCATGTAATCGAGCTCGATGTCGGGCCGAACGCCGATGTTTTCAACGTACGCCGCAGTGGGAAACTCCGCAGTCACTACCGGTTCCCGACGGGTCATCAACGACTGGGTGACGCGGGCCCCCACTTCCGAGTACACGGTGCCGTCGTAAGCCACCACATTCCCGCCGAGACCCATCGTCTGATAACCAACGATCTTGCCGCGCCCGTTATCCTGAATCACCGCCGGGAAAAAATCACCCGCCGATGCCGAGATGTCGTCGGCCAGGGCGATGAGCGGCTTCCGATAGGCCAGCGGCGACGGCAACAAGATCAGGGAACCAGTGCTGTTAAGCGAAAGCGAACCCGTCGTGCCGCCTTCGCGATTGGCCTGCAACACGTCGTTGTGGTTGTTCTCGAGATGCTGCAGAATCCATGGTTCGGCGCCGAACTGCCGCGCCGACGACAACACGGAGGCGAAGCTTTGCGCCCACGAGTTCGTCGCCCGGATTTCGAAGCCGAGCGTGCGGAACGGGAACGGAATCACTCGTTGCAGGAGAGCCTCGACAAACGCAACGGACCCACCCGGATTGCGCATGCCGTCGATCACCAAGCCGTCGGTATTCTCCTGGAAAAACGCCATCTCCCGTTCAAAGATCTGGATCGCCGCCACCGCGCTGGGCGGTGAGAAGCTCGGAATGCGAATCCAGCCAATCGTTTTGCCTTCCGCGACGTAGGTACCGCTCGCGAAAAAGTCACTGCCCCCGGCCAGCCGTAACCGGAAGCCCGCCGGGAAGCCATAGATCGGCGCCACGGCGCCATAATTTAGAACTCCTTCCGGGTCTCGCGGCAGCCTGGCCGTCAACAGCGGAGCGATCGGCTGCATGTAGGCCGGCAGAGAGTCATCTGCGGCCAACAGAGCCCGGGGGCCCGGTTTCGACGCGTCGCGAGCCACTGGCGCCGTACCCAGATCCGTGAACGCAATCCCGGTTTTCGTCCACGGCAGGGTGTACTTTTCGAGTTCGCCGCTCTCGGCCCGGCGTACTTCGACTTCCACCGTATCGCCCACCGACCCCGCGCTCGGGATCAACGACTGCGGCCGAATGGTCAGCAGGTTCGCGGCCAGCCGCCGGGTGGCGCGGGGATTACCCACCGTCTGATACTTTTCGAGCCCAGTAATCAGGGCGTCCACCGGCTGGCCGTCCATCGAGACCAGTTCATCCCCCACGACAGCCGGAAAACGCGACAGGGGCTGCTGCGTCCGGTTGATCGAATCGATCAACACTTTCCCCTCATAGATGTCGGTCGTGAAGCCCAGCGTCGCGCGGAACGTGCCGAAGAACGAGAGCGACGAGTGGCCATCCTTCAGGCTGGCCACATAGTCAATCAGCACTTCCAAAAACTCAATATCGTTGCGCGTGGCTTCCACTTTGGCCAACCACGGCTTCAAATCCATCGCATCGTATTTAAGGGCCCTCACTTTCCAGTGATAAGGCCCATAATTGGCCGCAAAGGTCTGCGCTAGGACAGTAAAGTCGAATATCTTTTGCTCTTTAGTGAGAGCAGCAAATCCCGACGAGGCAAGACATAAAAAGACTGCGAGAAGTCGCTTCATGCCTTGAATGTATCAGGCTATTTCCGTCCCCGTACACCGGACGAAACGACGCCATCCCACGTCCAATCGGCCTGCGGACCGTAGTCCTTCGGCAACTTATCCCAGCTCGGCCGCGCTAAACCATTCAAATCCCAGTACATCCGGCCATCGCGGAAGGTCATCTCCGCCGTAATCATCTGGGTCCCGTCCATCTTCGCCCCATAGACGTCTACAAAGCCGAATTTACCTTTCTGTACCGAAAATACAGCCACGTCGGCGGGCGAACCCACCGATAAATTGCCTAACTCCGGCCGCTTAATCTGCCGTGCCGGATGCCACGTCGATGCCCGGACGACCTGTTCGAGAGTCATTCCCATGTTGAGGAACTTCGACATCACGTTCGTCATGTCTTTCATGCCGCCGATCATTGACGACGTATGCAGGTCGGTCGAGATCGAGTCCGGAATGAACCCTTGCTTGATCGCCGGCACCGCGTAGCGGAATACGAAACTCCCGCCGCCGTGACCAGCGTCGAACAAGACCCCCCGCTTCCGTCCCTCCCAGAGATACTGCCGGACCTTGCCGTCCTTATCGAACATGGGCACCGCCGGTAGATAGGCATGGGTATACATGTCGCCCGGCCGCAACCGCTTGGTGATCAACTCCTCGTGAGGACGGTCCAAGCGAAACGCTCCGAAGTCCACCATCACCGGAATGTTCGCGCCCGTGCCTGCCTTCACGGCATTATCCACCGCCGTCCACTCGGGTCTTGGCCAGCGCGATCAGGATGTTCGGATCCATATCGTTCTGGTTCTGCTCCACCGATCCGCCCATTCCTGCGCCGACGATGTTCACGAAGGAAAGGACCCGCGTCTTCGACCGGTCGATGATACGTTTCTTGAAAATCTCGAAGTTCTTCGATCCCGCCGTTCCGGCGTCGACCACCGTCGTTACGCCGCTGCGAAACGTGTGCGAATCCGGGATAACGCTCAACGCGCCGTCACTGTAGCTGGCGTTGTCGCCGTAGAAGACGTGCACATGCAGATCGACGAAGCCTGGCGAAACATACAGGCCCGCTACATCGATCACCTTCTTCGCCCGCGCCGGATCGATCGAAGCTTCGACGGCGGCAATCTTGCCTCCGGCAATGGCGACGTCGCGGCGGGCGTCGAAGCTTCGATCAGGTCATAGGCCGGCTGCGCCGCCAGAGAGGCAGCGAAACAAAGAGTTAGCAGAAATCGCATGCCGCTATTCTACGCCCAGCGGCGCTGTTCGCTGGGCCAGGCCGAGGCGACAATCCGTTCAAGTTCCGTATACTCCGGGGTCCAGCCTAGCCGGTTGCGCAGTTGGGACGAGTCCGCCACCAGCTCCGCGGGGTCGCCTTCGCGGCGGTCACCGAACACGTGCGGCACTGGCTTACCCGTTACGGCTTCCACGGCGGCGAGCACCTCCCGCACCGAGAAGCCCCGGCCGGTTCCGACATTGAAAACCTCGCTGGCGCCGCCGGCCAACAGGTGATCGATGGCGGCGATGTGCGCCTTGGCGAGGTCATCGACGTGGATGTAGTCGCGGATGCAGGTGCCGTCTGGCGTCGGGTAGTCGGTTCCAAAGATGGTCATCGGCTGGCCGGTCACAACCGCTTTGAGCAGCAGGGGAATCAAATGGGTCTCCGGCACATGGCGTTCGCTCAGGCCGGCTTCGGGGTTGGCCCCGCAGGCGTTGAAATAACGGAGCCGCACGCTGCGAAGGCCCCGGCACTGGTCGAGCCAAGCCAGCACCCGCTCCACCGTCGCCTTCGTCTCGCCATAAGGATTGACGGGCGCAATGGCAGCGGTCTCGGGAATCGGAGTACTCACCGGGTTGCCGTACACGGCGGCCGTCGAGGAGAACACGATCTTCTTCACCTCGGCCGCCGCCATGGCGCTAAACAACGAAAGACTGCCGGCCACGTTGTTGGTGAAATACTTTTCGGGATCCTTCGTCGACTCCCCCACGGCGATGAATGCGGCGAAATGGACGACGGCATCAATCTGTTGCCGAACCAGGAGCTGCGTGACCTGCTCGGTATCAAAGAGGGAGCAGATGTGCAGCCTGGCTTCGGGAACCGCGTCGCGAAACCCGGTGGACAGATCGTCAAGGACCGTCACGTTATAACCACGCTCAAGAAGCTGGTGGACGGTATGGGAGCCGATGTAGCCCGCCCCGCCTGTTACGAGGATGTTGGACATGAGAAAGTTTCAGTATGGCAGACACCGGTCACGGCGCCGCGGCGTTCCTCGGCACCCTCAAGACGCTCGGCATCGATCGCATCTTCACGCTCATCGGCGATCACTTGAATGAGGTGCTGTCCCAGTCCGCCGGCGCCGGCATGGAGATCGTCCATATGCGCCACGAAGCGGCCGTGGTGCACGCGGCGGACGCCTGGGCGCGTTGTACGCGGCGGCCGGCGCTCTCGCTCGTTACCGGCGGCCCGGGCCATACAAATTCGCTGACAGGTCTGGCCACCGCAAACTCGAACGGTACGCCGCTCATCGCCGTTAGCGGCGCACCCGCTCAGCTCATGCGCCATCGGGTGGTCTTCCAGGATATCGACCAAGCCGCCATGGCCGCTCCCGCAGCCAAGTGGGCGCACACGGTGACTTCTGCCGCGCAGATCCCGTTCGCCCTGGGCAAGGCCTACGCGGAGGCGTCTTCGGGCCGCATGGGTGTCGCCCACCTCACGATACCGGTTGACTGCTTCCGCTCCCCGGCCACGGCCGCGCCACGCGCTCCCCAAGCCGGACCGGTCCTTGGTGTCCCCGGTGTCGCCCCACTGCTGCGGCTCCTCAAGTCCGCGAAGCGACCCGTTGTGATCGGCGGCAGCGGGCTGTGGTGGGCGGATGCGGGGGTTGCCCTCCGCGAGTTTCTGGAGCGCTCGCAGCTTCCCTACTACGACGTCACAATGGCGCGCGGTCTGGCGCCCAGCCTGGGCTATGCCGACCCCTCGCTCAACCGCGCTTGCGTCGAGGTCTTCCGGCAGGCTGACGTCGTCCTCGTGCTCGGCAAACGCATCGACTACCGGCTGGCCATGGGGGGCGCGCGGCTGTTTTCACCAGAGGCAAAGTTTGCCCAGGTGGATATTCATGGTCCGGAGCTGGGGCTAAACCGGGAACTCGCCGTTGCGTTGTGCGCCGACGTCCGGCAGGTTCTCGAAGCCTTAAACGCCAAGCTGGGCAAGTGGACAGCCCCCGGGTGGGTTCCGGCGTCCACCTGGTCCGCCGAACTCGATGAGATTGCCGCCGCGCACGCCGCCGACAAGCTAATCCATCCGGCGTCCTTTTTTGCGGAGCTCCGCCGGTCCCTTCCCGTGGATCCGCTGCTGTCCTGGGACGGCGGCGACTTCGTGCATTGGGGCCGCTGCATGCTTCCGGCCAATCACCCAGGCGGCTGGCTCCGCCTGGGCCCCATGGCCACCATCGGCGCCGCGCTGCCCAACGCCATCGCCCTGCAAATGAACCGGCCCAAACAGCCGGTGATGATGGTGACCGGCGACGGCTCGTTTGGCTTCTATCTCGCCGAACTCGACACGGCGGTGCGCTACAAGTTGCCGCTGGTGATCGTGGTGGGCAACGACGGGGGTTGGGGCCTGGAACGCGAACTGCAGGGCGAGCTACTCGGTTCAACAGTGGCCTGCGAACTGCGCCGCACCCGGTACGACCAGATTGCTCGCGGCTTCGGCTGTGGCGGCGAGAACATCACCAAACTGAGTCAGGTGGGTACGGCGCTCAACCGCGCCTTCCGCTCTCCGGTGCCGTATGTGCTCAACGTCAATGTGCAAGGCGCCCGATCCCCCTTCACGCAGTGGCAGTTGGACGGGCGCGGGAAGGGATAGCCCCGCCGCGCGGGCTTATTTGCGGCCGAGAAGCTTTTCGAGCGTTACGCGGAACTCGGCGCCATAGAGAGGGTCTGCCAGCGCGAACTCGACGAAGGTTTCGAAGTAGCTAGGGAAATTGCCGATATCGTAGCGCTTATCCTGCGGGGGCAGCTTCAGCGCCACTACCCGCTTGCCCTCTTCGCACAGGTGTTGAATGGCGCTCGTCAATTGAATCTCGCCGCGCTTATCCGGCTGCACCCGGCGGATCATGTCGAAAATGATCGGCGAAAACGCATAGCGCCCGGCGACGGCCCAGCGGCTGGGCGCCGAGTCCACCGACGGCTTTTCGACGATATTGCGGATGCGGGTCCAATCCGCCTCGCCTTCGCCCGGATCGATGATGCCGTAGTGGTGCACCTCGTTGGCGGGCACCTCTTCGACCGCGATGATGCAGGTGGCCCGCAACTCGGCGAACAGCTCCGACATCCGGGCGACGCTGCGCGACTGCGCATTCAAGCCAAGAATCGAATCGCCCAGCGCTACCAAGAAGGGCGACTCGCCGGCAAAGTTCTCTCCGCAGAGGATGGCATCGCCGAGGCCCCGCTGCACCCGCTGCCGGGTGTAGTAAAACTTCGCGGCGAGGTCCTCGAACTTCAACTCATCGAGCAGCTCCTGCTTTTTGCCCTCGGTGAGGACGCGGGTTAACTCGGGATCGGAATCGAAATGGTTTTCGATCGAGGTTTTACTACGTCCCGTAACGAAACAGATGTTCTCGATGCCGTTGGCGACGAGCTCTTCGGCTACGTACTGGACAATGGGCTTTCGGGCAACGGGAAGCATCTCCTTGGGCTGGGACTTCGTTGCCGGAAGGAGTCGGGTGCCGTGGCCGGCTACAGGAACTATCGCGCTGCGGATCACTTACACAGGATACTGGACAGGTGGAGTTTCATGTCGAAGACAGCGGAAAGGGCCAGCGCCTCGATCACTTTCTGCAGGGCAAAATGCCGGAGTTCAGCCGGTCCCGGTTGCAGGAGTGGGTTAAGGCTGGCCGCGTTCATGTGGACGGCGCCGCCTCAAAGGCTTCGCTGGTGTTGAAGGGCGGAGAGCGGGTGGACGTCGAGCCGATGGAGCGCCCGCCGCTCCGCGCCGAGGCCGAGGATCTGCCGCTGGCCGTGCTTTACCAGGACGACGATGTGGTGGTGGTGAACAAGGCCGCCGGGGTGGTGGTGCACGCCGGGGCCGGGCAGCATACCGGAACCCTCGTCAATGCCCTGCTGCATCACTTCGGCCAGCTTTCGACGGCGGGTGGCGACGAGCGCCCCGGCATCGTCCACCGGCTCGACAAGGAGACGAGCGGCTTGCTGGTGGTGGCGCGGACCGACGCCGCCCATCGGTCGCTGAGCGAGCAGTTTGCCACAAGGGAAGTGGAGAAGATCTACCTGGCCGTCGTGCAAGGTCTGCCGAAGACGGAGAGCGGCCGCGTCGAAAAGCCCATCACCCGGGACCCCGTCCATCGCACGAAGATGACGTGCCGCCTCGAGACCGGGCGCCATGCGTTGACGGATTGGAAAGTGCTGCGGCGCTTCGCGAAACACGCTCTCGTCGAAGTGAAGATCGGAACGGGGCGGACGCACCAGATCCGCGTGCATCTATCCTCGCTGGGGTACCCCATTCTGGGCGACCGGCTTTACGGCGCGCGGGCGACCGAGCTGCTGACGGATCGTTTTTTCCTGCACGCCGCCCGGCTCGGGTTTCGCAGCCCCGGCACGGGCGAGCGCGTTACCGTCGAAGCCCCGTTGCCGCGCGAACTCGAAGATATAATCGAGTCAGGCAGTTTATGAATCGACGCACCTTCCTCAGTTCCCTGGCGGCTATTCCGGCGGCGGCACAGCAAGCCGCTGAAGATCAAAACCGGATTGTGCTCGATGTCGCCCGCGTGAACATGCTGTTCACGGTTACGGACAAGAAGGGCCGCTTCGTCACCAATCTGACGAAAGACGATTTCGAGATCCGCGAAGAGAAGAAGGAACAGCAGATTCTCGAGTTTGTGGCCGAATCGGACCTGCCGCTACGCCTCGGTATTCTCGTCGATTCGTCGAACAGCGTCCGGGACCGGTTCAAGTTCCAGCAGGAAGCGGCCGTCGAGTTCGTGAACTCCGTGGTGCGCCCGGAAGATAAGGCGGTGGTGGTCAGCTATGACTCCGGCGCTGAACTCGTCGCCGACTTGACGGGCAATACGGAACAACTTGCCAAGGCCATCCGCAGTTTGCGGCCGGGCGGCGGCACTGCGCTGTATGAGGCTGTCTATTTCGCCTGCCGCGACAAGCTGATGCAGGACCAGCCGCGGCATAAATTCCGCCGCGCGATGGTGGTGCTGGGCGACGGCGACGACAACGCCAGCCGTTATACGCGGGACCAGGCGCTCGAAATGGCGCAGAAGGCGGACGTGGTCGTCTATACGATTTCGACCAATAACAGCAAAGTGGAAAAGGACGGCGACAAGGTGCTCCGCTACTTCTCGACGGAGACCGGGGGCATGGCGTTTTTTCCGTTCCAGGCCCGGGAGTTGTCGCAGTCGTTTGAGAACATCTCGAATGAGCTCCGGCACCAGTACAACGTGCTGTACCGTCCGGAACCGCTGAAGGCGGACGGCTTGTTCCACCGGGTGGACGTGAAGGTGAAGACCCGCAAGGATTTGATTGTCCGCGCTCGCAAAGGCTACTACGCTCCGCGCGCCTGAAGAATGGCCTTTAGCTGTTGCCGCAGCGCGGCTTTTTGCGGAGCGGTGGCGGCGAGGTTCTTGAACTCGCGCGGATCGGCCTGATAGTCATAGAACTCTTCGCCTTCGGCGCCGTCGTTCCACATGGTGTAGCGATAGCGTTCGGTGCGAATGGAGTAGCCCATCACCTTGCCGCGTTGCACCTGGCTCACCGCGGGATGTTGCGAGCCGCGTTGCGGGCGTTCGAGCAGCGGCTTCAGGCTGCGGCCGTGGAGTTTCGCGGGCGGCGTTAAGCCGCAGATATCGGCCAGGGTTGGATAGATGTCGAGCATCTCCACCGGGCCGCGGCAGACCTTGTTGCGGGCCGGGACCCCCGCGCCAGAGAACAGCAATGGGATTCGGGTGGCCGGTTCGAAGAGCGCCTGCTTCATCCATTGCCCGTGCTCGCCGATCTGGTAGCCGTGGTCGGACCAGAAGACGATGGTGGTCGAGGCGGTGAGCTTAAGCCGGTCGAGGGCGTCGAGAAGCTTGCCGACTTGGACATCGAGGAAGGCGATGGAGGCGTAGTAGGCCTGCATCGCCTCCTTGCGCTGTTGCAGGGTCATGCCCCAGTTGCCGGGCTTGGTGAAGTACGCCCACGGCGGGGCGATCTTCATCTCATCTTCCTCGAAGGAGATGGGCTCGATCTGATCGAGCGGGAACAGGTCAAAGTACTTCTTCGGGGCGATCCAGGGGACGTGCGGCCGGTAGAAGCCGACGGCGAGGAAGAAGGGCTGGTCCTTGTGCTTTTCAAGCAGCGAAACGGCGTGGGCGGCGGCGATGCCATCGGTGTGCTCTTCGTCGGGACGGCTGGAGGCATGGATGGTGATGGCGCTGCCGATATTCTTCCGCTCGGGCGTATGGTTGATGAGCAGCGGCTCCTCCTGCAGCTTGTCGACGCCGATGGGATTGAAGGTGTAATCCCACGAAGGCGGGTCGTCCAGGCCCGCCGTGCCGACGTCGCGGGGGACGCCGTAGTGGTAGATCTTGCCGATGCGGGCGGTCCAGTAGCCGTTGTTGCGGAAGAACTGGGGAAGGGTGACGGCGCCGGGGACCGCGGAGCGGAAGTGCTTGACGAGGTCGTAGACGCCGGTGGCGTCAGGGGACAACCCGGTCAGCATGGAGGTGCGGGAGGGACTGCAGAAGGGGAACTGCGAATAGGCGCGGTCGAAGCGAACGCCGGCCTTGGCGATGCGGTCGATGTTTGGCGTTTTGACGACGGGATGGCCGTAGCAACTCAGGCAGGTATTCAGGTCGTCGGAACCGATAAAGAGTACGTTGCGCTTTGGCGCCGGGGCGGCCAGCGCGGCGAGAAAGCCTCGGCGGGTCATGCGGACAGGACCTCGCGGTGGAGGGTGAGAAGGCGGTCCCGTAGCTTGGCGAACTGTTTGGGCGACTGCTGCGAGAGGTCCTTCTTTTCAGCGAGATCGGTGGGGAGGTGATAGAGGGCGAAGCGGCTCAGCGTCTGCTGCCGGGCGACCGGAAGGAACTCAGGCCGGAAGCCGGAGACGGGCAGCTTCGGGGCGCCTTCGGGCCACATGCCGACCAGCTTCCACGGGCCATCGCGGAGGGCGGCTTTCGGCTCGTGCATGGCGTTGAGATAGTGCCAGTGCAGGGGTACGGAGCGGCGGATGGGCTTGCCTTTGAGGACGGGCAGGAGGCTGGCGCCGTCGAGGGGCTTGGCGGTTTTGGGGCCGCGGGCGGCTTCGAGGAGCGTCGGTAGGATATCGACGCCGGAGATGGGCTCGGCGGAGGTGACGCCGGCCTTGGCGCGGGCGGGCCAACGCAGGATGCCGGGGACGCGAATGCCGCCTTCGTAGAGCGAGAGCTTCATGCCGCGCAACGGGCCGGGGGTGCCGTAGGAGCGGTTCGCGGCAGGATACCGCAGAAGCGTTTCGGGGCCGTTGTCGGAGGTGAAGAAGACGAGGGCGTCGCCGCGGCCCTGCGCTTCGAGCGCGGCCATCAGCCGGCCGAAGTGATGGTCCATTTCGGCAACATTGCCGAAGTATTCGGAGCGTTCGCGGGGCGACGCTTCGCCGTATTGCGCGGTGAAGGCGTCCGAGGTGGCCACCTTTTCGTGCGGCGAATGGAAGCAGGCAAAGAGGCAGATGGGTTTAGTGGCGGGAACCCAGCGAGCGGGCCGACGGGCTGGCCATTGCGGACGAAGTTGACGGGGTCTTTGTGCGAGGGCAGCGAATTGTTCTGCGTCGCCACCCAATGGTCGAAGCCGTGGTCGTTCGGCTGCGGCTGCGCGGGGCTGTTGAACAGTCCGTTGCAGTGCCACTTGCCGATGTGGGCGGTGGCATAGCCGGTCTGCTGGAGCAGCTTGGCGAAGGTCTGTTCGCTGCGCTGCAGATGCATGGGCGACTTCTCGGGGATCCAATCATAGACGCCGAGGCGGGTGGGGGTGCGGCCGGTGAGCAGGCCGCAGCGGGAGGGCGAACAGACGGGCGCGGCGGCGTAGCAATCCGTGAAGCGGATGCCTTGCGTGGCGAACCGGTCGAGGTTCGGGGTCTTGATGTTCGGATGGCCGAAGCAGGAGAGGTCGCCGTAGCCCAGATCGTCGGTCAAGACGATGACGATGTCGGGCTGCTTGGCTTGGGCGCTGAGCAACGCGGGAGCAGCGAGCAGGCTACGGCGGGTCATCATCCGATTAAGGGGAGCACTTTGGCGTCGAGTTCTTCGTCCGTGAAGGCGGTGAGAGCGACGTCGGGATGCAGGCTCCAGACTTCGGTGTGGGTGAGCACATCGCCAGGGCGGAGTTGCGTCAACGGGCCCATGGTTTCGAGTTCGAGGAAGTCCGCGTTCGTGAAGATCTCGAACGAGGCGCCGTACTCGGGATGCTCTTCGGGGATGCCGTCTGGGAAGTACTGTTTGAGGAACAGGCCGCCGTGAAGGCTGTAGGCGCCCCAGGTGTGGTTATTGAAATGGCCGAGTTTTTGCGGGACGGGGTTGGCGTGGTCCTGACGGAGGATAAGGTATTTTTTGGTGAACTTCCAGCGGGGGTCGGAGAGGTCGGTGAAGGCCCACATGATGATGGGATTGGTGGGTTCGAGCATCTCCGGGTGGGTGCCGCGCGGGGGCCAACCGGTGATACCGACGCCGCCCGGGGCCATGACGGTGGGCGTCCAGGCGGCGAGTTCGACGGGCAGGAGGTTGGTGTTCTCGATGATGTGGAGCACTTCGACGTTTGACGAGTCCGCATCGAGGGTGAGGCGCATGGACTTGCGGAGGCCGGTTTCGGGCTCGACGGGTTGGGTGGCGAGCAGGGAGAGATCGCCGGCGGCGATCTCGACGGGGCCGTTGTCGAGGGCGTAGGTGGCGTGGCGGTCTTCGGGGCCTTTCCAGAGGCGATGGCCGCCGCGGATCATCCATCGGGACTCGCCGGTGCCGCCCATCATCTCGTCGAATTCCTTGAAGAAGTTGGGGCCGCCGGTGAAGCCGTAGTGGATGACACGGGGGCCGACGTCGGAGGTGAGGACGAGATCGACGATGCCGTTCGAGAGTTTGTAGGAGTTGGGCCAGCCG
>LNFE01000240.1 GCA_001464575.1 Acidobacteria bacterium Ga0077553
TGACGCTCGGCATCAAGAACGACGCCGATGTCCACTCGGGCGAACTCGACCTGGCGCAGTATGAGAAGCTGTCGAACGCCGTGCTCGCGGCCTATCCGCAGCTCGAACTGATCGCCATCACCCTCCGCGAATCGCACAGCGCGAGCCACAACGGCTGGTCGGCGTGCTTGAACAACCGCAAGGAGTTCCTGCACTCGCAGCACTACGAGATCCGCAACATCGTCGACCGCGTCGGCGGCGGAGACTGCTTCGCGGGCGGGCTGGTGTATGGCCTCAACGCGCTGGGCAGCCATCAAGAGGCGCTCGAGTTCGCCGTGGCCTCGTCCTGCCTGAAGCACTCCATCCCGGGCGACTTCAATCGCTTCTCGGCAGAGGAAGTCCACGGGCTGATCAAAGGCGGGGGCTCCGGCCGTGTGCAGCGCTAGGGTTCTGCTGCTGCTCGCCGCTACGGTGGCCGTCCAGGCGGAGACTTACATTTCGCGGGTGGATGGATCGACGCAGCCGTACCGCGTCCATCTGCCCGCGAACTATGACGCAGCGAAGCCCATCCGGCTCGACGTGATTCTGCATGGCCGGAATGCCAAGATCACGCCGGAAAGCTTTCTGGCCGCCAAGCCCCATGTGGTCACCGACCGCATCGAACTCGAAGTTTACGGCCGGGGCAACAACGCCTATCGCTGGGCCGGCGAGACCGATGTGTTCGAGGCCATCGCCGCCGTCCGTGCCAAATACAAGATCGACCCGGACCGCATTGTGCTACGTGGCTTTTCGATGGGCGGCGCCGGCACGTGGCACCTGGGGCTGCACCATCCGTCGATGTGGGCGGCCATTGAAGCCGGCGCCGGGTTCACGGAAACCATCGTTTATGCGAAACGAACCCAACTGACGCCGGTCGAGCGCGCGGGGCTGCACATCTACGACGCGGTCGACTACGCGCCGAACATTCAACTCGTGCCCACGGTGGGCTACGGCGGCGAGATCGATCCGCAGTTGAAGGCCTCGCAGAACATCAAGGAAGCGGTAGCGAATCTTACGGGCCTGCGGGCGCTCTGGCTGGTGGGTCCGAAAACCGAACACAAGTGGCACCCGGAGAGCAAAGCCACCTCGGAGGCCTTTCTCGCTCAGCACCTGCCGCGCAAGGCGAACGACCCGTACCGCTTTCTGACTTATACCCCGCGCTTCGGCGACGGCCGTATCGAGGCGCTCGAAACGATGTATCAGCCAGCGACCATCGAGCAGGCCGGTTCCACTGTAACGACGAAGAATGTCGCGATGCTGCGGCTGCCCGCCGGACAGTACACCATCGACGGGCAGAAGCTGACCGGCACCGTGTTCCACAAAGCCGATGGCCGCTGGCGCAAGGGCGAACCCAAAGGGCTGATTAAACGGACCGGCCTGCAGGGGCCCATCGACGATGCCTTCATGGATCGCTTCGTTTCGATCGGCGAACCGGACCCGACCTTCGCCGCCAACTGGAAGCGCCATATGAACGGCGAACTGCTGCGCGCGTCGGCGCCCGTCAACGACGCGCATCTGATCCTGTGGGGCACGCCCGAAACGAACCCGACGCTCAAAAAGATTCTGCCGAAGTTGCCCATTCAGTGGGCTGGCGGGAAGCTGACCGTGAAGGGCCAAACGTTCGACGCGGCCACGCACGCGCTGGCGATGATCTATCCAAACCCGCTGAACCCCTCGAAGTACGTGGTGCTCAACTCGGGCCACACCTTCGGCACGAAGGATTTTGAAGGGACCAATGCCCTGCTCTATCCCCGCTACGGCGACTACGCCGTGATCGAAAAGGCCTCCGGCAGCGTGAAGCTCTCGGGCTACTTCGATAGCCGGTGGCGCTTTGCTGATAAATAGCGTCGCCCCGATCCGCATCTGTGACAATGGCGGGGGGACCGATACCTGGTTCGCCCGTGCGCGTGCGACCGCTTGACGGGCCGCGCATCACCATCCACGCCGAGAACTACGGCGAACGCTACTCGATGGAGGCCCCGCGCGGACAGTACTCGAAGCACCCGCTGCTCGAGGCGGCGTTCGACGCCATGTCGCTCCCCGACGATGTCGCCATTGAAGTCTCCATCTACTGCGAAGCGCCGGCCGGCTGTTCCACCGGCACCTCGGCCGCGGTGAGCGTGGCGCTGATCGGCGCCCTCGACTGCCTCACGCCCGGGCGTCAGTCCCTCCAGGAGATCGCCCAGATCGCGCAGCAGATCGAAACGGAACGGTTGGGACAACAGTGCGGCATTCAGGATCAATTAGCCAGCGCCCTGGGCGGCATCAACTTCATTGCGATGGATGCCTATCCACACGCGACCGTGCACCCGATTACCCTTCCCCCCGAGACGGCTTGGGAGCTCGAAGCGCGCCTCTCGCTGATCTACGTTGGCGACTCGCACAGCTCCTCCGCCGTGCACGAGAAAGTGATCGCTTCGCTATCGCCGGAGGACAGTCGGCTGACGCCGCTGCGCCGCACCGCCGCGGCCTCGCGCGATGCCTTGCTGGCCGCGGACTGGGCAGGTTTTGGCCGGGCGATGGTCGACAACACGGAAGCACAACGCGGTCTGCACCCGGACCTGATTGGCCCGGCGCACCAGCGCATCATCGAAATCGCGCGAGAGCACGGCGCCCTAGGCTGGAAGGTAAACGGCGCCGGCGGCGACGGCGGCTCCGTCACGTTGCTCGGCGGGGCACACCGCGGGGCGCATCGCAGTCTGCTCCGCACGATTGCCGCCGAAAATCCCCGGTCGCAAGTGATTCCCATCCGCCTATCGCCCACCGGTCTGCGCCGCTGGCAGAGCTAAGCCAGTAGCCATAGCCGGAGTCCGGCCGGAAGACGGTTCCCCGAATGACGAAGTCCACCGGATCCTTGACGGCAAACTCCATCGTCATCGGTGGCATCCACCCGTACCACCCGCCCTTCGAGCGCGTAGCGGCTCACGGGCTAGGAGTCGATGGGCCGCCGCGCTGCGCAAGCGCTTAGGAGCAACATGGCGGCCCATAGCGACTTCGTCTAAATCAACTCCTCGTGGCGCGTGGTGACGAAGTCCCAGTTGATCACCTGCAGCACCGCGGCCAGATAGTCGGCCCGGCGATTCTGATACTTCAAGTAGTAGGCGTGCTCCCAGACGTCGATACCCATGATGGGCGTCGTGCCCTTCATCCAGGGGCTGTCCTGGTTGGGCGAGGTTTCAATCTGCAGCGTCGTTGCGTCTTTCGCCGTCACCCAAACCCAACCGCTGCCGAACTGGCCTAAGCCGGCCGCCTTCAGCTTTTCTTCGAAGGCCGTCTGCGAGCCGAAGCTCTTCGTGATCGCGGCCGCCAGCTTACCCTTCGGGCCACCCTTCGGTTTCCCGAGCACCTGCCAGAACAGCGAGTGGTTCATGTGGCCGCCTCCGTTGTTCCGGACGGCCATGCGAATCGGCTCCGGAACCATGTTGAGATCACCCACCAGATGCTCCACGGGATGGGCGGCCACCTGCGGATAGCCCGCCAACGACTTGTTGAGATTGTCAACGTACGTCTGATGGTGCTTGGCGTAGTGGATCTCCATGGTCCGCGCGTCAATGTGCGGCTCCAGCGCGTCGAAGGCATACGGCAGTTTGGGCAAAGTGGCCGTCGCCGCCTTCATCTGCCAAGGCAGCAGCGTAGCGCTGGCACCGCTCAAAATCCAGGATCGTCTCGTCATTTCTTCACTCCCTTTTTGATTGGTTCCAAGATAATGCTCGCCGCGTTTTCGCACTCCCGCAGCAAACTTCATCCCTGGCCGTAAGGAGGCCAGGAACTGCTGATCCGTTACCAGAAACTCCATGGCGTTGGGCGCGGCCATCGCCGCCATCAGGCCCGGCACCGCTTCGTGGTAGGCGGTAATCGCGTCGTCCTCGGCACAGACGCGCACCACCTCGCCGCGGACGACGTACTTGGGTGGCGGCTCCTCCGTCACCACGGGCGGCGCCCAGGGATTGGCCAGTTGCGGATCGGTCAACAGCTTGCGTTCCGTCAGGTTGAGGAGGAACTGCACGAGGTGTTCGCGCTCCTCGGCCGTAAGATCAATGTTGCGCAGTGTGGGCGCTTGGAACTTGCCCTTATCCGTTTCCTCCTGCTTGAACTCGTAGAGGCCGACGTTGGGTTCCTTATATTCGGCATACAGGCTCGTATTGTGGGACTTCACCTCCGTCACCCCGTTGACGCGATAATCCACTGTGCCCGTGAAGTTGAAGCCGCCGTGGCAGTGGAAGCACTCCAGGCGCTCGCTGAAGAAGAGCGCTTCGCCCCGCTTGGCGGCGGCGGAGTGCTTGCGATAAAGCGGCAGAGCCTGTAGGCGCTGCCGCAGCAAGTCTTCTTTACCCGCCATGCTCCTCTCCACGGAATGGTCGCCGAACAGCGGCACCAGCGCCTGTTGCTCGAGCTGACGCATGTTCGGGTTGGCCCAGGTGAGCACGGGGGCGGGGGCGACGTTGACCAGGCTCATGGGTCCGCGCGGGTCGGCGAAGGCCTGTCCTGCCGGTGGCAGGTGGCGCAGGACTGGGTCTGGTTGAGCGAAAGCCGCTTGTCGTAGAACAGGTGCCGGCCCAGGGCCACCTTCTCCGCCGTCATGGGGTTGTCCGCGGGCACGTTCGAAAAGGGGAAGCCGGGCGGCAGTTGCCACTCGTACGGCCCTTCTCCCTGACGCACTGCCGGGCCCGCGGCTCACGCACAACCACCACCATCTGCCAGCGGTCGGCTTCACTCTGCTTCGCCCCGAACGCTGGCATACGCGGTTCGATGCCGTCGGCTGCCACCCAATAGATATCGCCGTCCTTCATCGATTCCATCAGGTAGTTGGTCAGACCGGTGGGGCGCGTCGTCATGGCGCCGGCGGCCTGCGTGCGGGTCCGACCGTCGGGGCCGTGGCCACTCCCGCAGAGTGCTATATAGCGTTCAGTGTCCGCGCCGGAAGCTGGGCGCACGAATGGACTCCGCAGCCGCCTCGCCTCCGGCGGAGCGTTCGAACGGCCGTGCGCATCATGACCCAACAGGGGCCACGATGTCAGCAGAGCGGTAAGGCAAAGCCACCGCATGGTTATCTCCGCGTCGAACTGGCCGGCGCAGCCCCGGCTTGCCGCCGGAACAGTTTCTGATGACCGGCGGGCGCATCGCCAAGCGGCAGCCCTAGATTGGCGAACAGCGGTCCGCAGGCTGCCGTCTTTGAAGGCGGGCAGTTTCACTTCAGCCCGGTTGGGCGCGCTGCAGGGAGTGGGGATCGCCGTCTTCGTTTCATTCGGCGTCTTCGTTTCATTCGGCGCGCATCCGGTGCTTCCCAGGTGAATGGCGTAGCCGCGCGGCGCGCCGGTGCTCGATAAGTCGAGCCGCGCGAACTTGCGGCCCGCATTCCAAACCCAGGCCAAAACGGTAAGGTTCAGCGGGGAGGGCATTTTGGTGAGGTCGGTGTGGTTCTTTTCAAACGGCACGCCGAGGGCCGCGGTAGTCGCTGCGGGGCGCGGTGCCAATTTAGCATGTCGTTGCGGTCGGGCGTGCCGTTGCCGCAAGAGCCGGTGGCGTCTTCAAAGTCGAGCAGGCGGACATCTTCGAGCTGGCATTTCTCGTCCTGTTCCAGTTGCACCGGAACCTCGCAGCCTGCGGCGTCGACAAGCCGCACGTTGTGGACGTAAACGCGGAAGTCGCGCGGGTTGATCGTCGAATTCGTCATCCCAATCCCCGGGTACAACTTCCCGCAGGCAAGGTCTTCGGCGCCGACGACCGCATGAAAGCGGATGGCACCCGGTTCGGCAGCTTGCGCCCACGCGGCGGCTGCGCATACCAATCCCCGAAAGAGGTGCTTCCTTGATCTTCTTCAGAGTGAAAGGTCGCCCACCGCGCCGCTTCTGTGGCGACTTTCGTCAACGGGTTATCGCTATTCGGTTGTTCCCTGGAAGATCGTGCGGACTACAACGTTTGCTTTGCTAAAGTGATGACGCGTACCTTGCCGTCCCGCCAAGCGACCCAGACCTGATCCCCCGCCACGGCCACCTTCGGAAAGCCGGCGGAACGGGCCGCAACGACGGAGGCCACCGAACGGCTCTTGCCAGGGCGGCCATCGTGACCAATGCGGCGGATGCGCACCTCCGCCTTCCCCTCCCCGGTCTTTTCAAGCCAAACGGCCACATCGTTCTTCCCATCGAGGACCGCCAACGCAGGCCGCCCCAAGGGATTGCCGTCATCCAGACGGACCGGTTTCTGAAACGTCGCCCCGCCATCGGCCGACACCGCAGCCTGCACCCGCGCCACATCGCCGGCCCGCGTGAGCCAGGCGACGCCCACGTGACGTTCCTGAGCAGCGAGAGACGGCCCGTCGGTGGGGCAGCCATTAATCTTCCAACCATCGGCGTGGACGGTCTGCGGCGCCGTCCATGCGCCATCGCGCCAGCGGACAACAGAGATGTCGCGGATCTCGCCCGGCTGATGATCGCGGTAGGCCGCCAGCAGCCCGTTCTCCGTCGCCACGACTGCCGTCTGGCAGCAGGAGCAGACGTCGGCGTCCACCTCGCGATCGCCCGTGGGCGCGCCCTGCTGATCGAAACGGACGTAGCGCAGGGTCTTGCGATGACCTTCGCCGCCCCCTCCGCTCGCCGGTGGCGCCAAGTAAACCGCACCACTGCCGTCCGGCACAAAGCTCAGGAAACCGGCATAGTCCTCTTTTTCATCCAGACTCACGCCGTAGATCTCCCGCCACTTCCCTGTGGCCGCCTCGCGCCGGGCGACGCGGATGCCATAGCCATACTTCTTGGCATCGTCCGGACGGGCCAGCCAATGAGCCAGCATCGTGCCGTCCGGCCGCACGGCAATCGCGGGAAAGTCCGCCCAATTGACGAACCACCGCTGCCCGCGCGCCACCTCCTCCGACGCTGTCCATGCCTTTCCATTCCACTTCGACCAACGGAGCGCATGACCGCCGGTTTGCAACGGCTCGATCCAGGAAAGGAAGACCTCGCCCGACGGGCCGGTGGCCAGATAGGGCATCCCGCTCTCCGGCCCCACCGGAGGCTGGGCCAGGCCCACCACCGCGCACAGCAATCCCGCAACACCAACTCTCATCGATGCCCCCACTCACTTTCCGGCAACTCCGGCAGATTCGCCGGCGCCGGCGCCGGTTCCTTGCGCTTCATCTTTCGCAAAGCTACCGCCAATGCCGCAAAACCAGCCGCGCTGGCCGCAACCGGCGTCCACCAGAGCCATTGGCCCTTGGCGCCCTCCGGCAGCGCCAGGATGCGGATCGTGTACTCCCCAACCAAGCCCGCGCGAATCTCTTCGTCCGTCTTGCCAGCCTTCACGGCGGCGGCGATCGACGCGCGCAGTTCATCGGCCTTCGGCGAATGGTGCACCATCAGGTTTTCGCGCCAACAGCAGGGCGCGATATAGGTGGCATACAGCTTCTCAAGCCGCGGGTCGCCATTGGCGAGGTTCGCCATGGCCGGCAGTGCCGTACCCAGCAGCAGGTACAAATCTCTTCTCCGCATAACTCCTCCAGGTAGCACGTTCTGGGCTTGTCGTAGCAAGCCGGAAGAAAGCCGCTAGAACCAGGAGTGCGCTGGCGGGGGCCGTTGCCACCGGGTCCGGTCGAGGCCAGTGGAAAGTTCAATCGTCCCCTCAACGCCCTTTACAGTCGCCGCCCCCACGGGCCATCCGGTGCGGGCGACCGTCCAGGCCTCGAACGGCTTTTCCGTAAATAGTACGTGTTGACAGCAGCAATCGCTCCCACAGCGGGAAGCCGTGGTCAGCGAGGCCCCGGAGTTCTCTGCCGCCTTCCGTTTGCAGCAGGCATGGGCGCCCTTGCCCTTCCCGCAACAAGCCCGTTCCTGGGTGGCGCCCGTCATCAGAGCAGCCGCCAACGGATGCCCGGCCAACAGGCAGAGCAGCAAACCCGCAACCATTTGCGCCAAGCGCCGCATCTCACTAGAGCCTAACACATGGACTACCCTTTCGCGTAACAGCCACGTTACAGTAGGTGGAGGAATGTCCACCTTCACTCGCCGTACGGCCCTCGCGGCCCCGTTTTTCCTCAGGAATTTGCTCTCCGCCCCGCCGAGCGACCGGGTGCGATTGGCCTCGTTCGGCGGAGGCGGCATGGCGTGGGCGACGCTGCACGGAATCGCCACGCATCCCAATGTGGACCTGATCTGCATCGCCGACGTTGACACGAGCCGCACCACCCGCGTGCAGTCCACCTATCCAAAGGCCACACTCCATCAGGACTGGCGCAAGATGCTGGACGCGAACTATAAGAACCTAGACGCGGTTTGCGTCGGCACCCCGGATCACATGCATGCGCCTCAGGCCATGGCGTCCATGCGCCGCGGGCTGCATGCCTATTGCCAGAAGCCGCTCACTTCGCATGTTCACGAAGCGCGGCAGTTGACGAAGTACGCTGCGGCCAAGGGCTTGGTGACGCAGATGGGCATTCAGATCCATTCGAACGCCGAGTATCAGATCGCCGTGGCGCTCGTGCATCAGGGCACGATTGGCAAGGTGAAGGAGGTGCACGCCTGGTCCAACAAGAAGTGGGGCGATGAAACTCCGCGGCCCACGCAAACCGATCCGGTCCCCGATACGCTCGACTGGGACGGCTGGATCGGGGTCGCCAGGCCGGAGCCCTTTATCAAAAACTACTGCCACCCCGGCAACTGGCGGAAGCGGTTGGAGTTCGGCACGGGCACCTTCGGCGATATGGGATGCCACATCTACGACCCCGTTTTCGGCGCCCTTGGACTCACAGCCCCGCTCACCGTTCGCGCCGAGGGCCCGGCCCCGAATCAGCATAGCTACGCCACGAACGCGATTGTGAAATACGTCTTCCCGGCGACACCTTACAGCGCGGACAAGACGGTGGCCGTCACCTGGTACGACGGCGACGAACGGCCGCCCCAAGCGATCCAAGCGCTGATCGAAGGCGCGAAGATGCCCAGCCAGGGCTCCATCATCATCGGCACCAAGGGCGTGTTGCTCGTGCCCCACGTCGAAATGCCTTCGCTCTATCCGAAGGCCGCTTTCGCCGGTTTCAAAATGCCCGACCTCGCCAAAAAGGACCACTATCATGAGTTCGTCGAAGCCATTCAAGGCAAGACGAAAACCTCGACGGCGTTCAACTACTCCGGCCCCCTTAGCGAGACCGTGCTGCTGGGCAGCCTCGCCACCCGCTTCCCGAAAACCACTTTGGAATGGGACTCGGCCCGGTTGAAGTTCCGGAACGAGAAGGCCGCCAATCAATACCTGAAGCGACGGTATCGCCCCGGTTGGAAGGTGAAGGGTCTCGGTTAAATGCGCGTCTTGTTGTTGTTCGGCGCAGCCGTGCTCTGCGCGCAACAGCCGAATATTCTCGGCCGGGTCGACGTCCAAAAGGGCGAGGCCCGGCGCAACGAGAACATCTTTATCACGGCGCTCGACAACAACACCCAGAAGGAATCAAACGTCCGCCTCGGTACCACGGCCACGGCCATCACGGAGTTCACTGCCGCATCACGCTACTACGGCGCGGAGTTTGGGTTGGCGCCGTCGGGTCCGCCCCATCTGACGGTGGCTCGCGCCCCGAAAGCCGTTCATGGCAACGTGCAATGGACTCATGCAAACTCTGTCGTGGCCGCCCGCAGCTTCTTTCAGGTGGGTGACGTATTGCCCGCGCGGCAGAATGTCTTCTCCGGCCGCGTGGCCGCTCCGTTGTGGCAGGGCGGCACCCTGTCGCTTGATGGCGCGCAAGACAACCGATCCGGCTTTGTAAATGGCAACATCCTGGTCCCGCTCGCCGCGGAGCGCTCCTGCCTTTCGCCAGATCCGGCCGTGTGCGCGGTGGTGAATCGGTTCTTCACTGCCTGGCCGGCGTTGGAGCCTAACCGGACAGACATCACAGCGAGATCCTTAAACACGAATGCGCCCCAATCGCTAGCGACCTCGTCCACGACGGCGCGCCTCGATCAAACCCTCAAAAACCATCGCCTGTCCTTGCGCCACACCTGGACCCATCAGGAGGTCGACGCCTTTCAGTTGGTCGCCGGGCAGAACCCGGATACGACGACCAAATCCCATGATGTCCGCCTCACCTGGACCTTGGTTCGCAACGCCAAGACAACCATTGATTCCACCGCTTCGTTCTCGCGGAACCGCACATTATTGGTTCCCGAACCGAACGCTGTCGGGCCCCAGGTGCAGATCGGTACCGCCTTTGAGAAGCTAGGACCCGGTTCCGGCATCCCCATTGACCGGGTGCAGAATCGGCTCCGTTACGCCACTCGGCTCCAGCGGCAATTCACCCGTCATACGGTTTCGGCCGGGGTCGACTATGCCCGCCTGCAGTTCAACGGGACGGAGGCCTCTTCGAACCGCGGCAATATCT
>LNFE01000241.1 GCA_001464575.1 Acidobacteria bacterium Ga0077553
GTCCCCGAAGAGGTCGCCTTTCCCTCCGTTCGTGTCGAAGTCGGTGGCTGGCCGGGCTTCCTCACCGTTTCGACGGCCACCGAACGCGTCGAAGCGATTCTCTATGACCGCCTCGCCGCCCTCGCCGCGGCGGGCAACTTCGACGAGTTTGAATCCTGGCTCGAACAGCTCCTCCTCACCCGCCAAGCCGGCTGGCGCCTTGGCCTCTTCTCGCTGGATGCGCACCTCAAGAACTACGGCATCGTCCAGGATCGCGTCGTCCTGATTGACCCCGGCGGCCTCACCAACCAGCTGGCTGACATCGAAGAGAAGCTGGCCCGCGAACTGAGCGGCGCCGACCCCCACGTCCGCCTCGGCCTTGAATCCCTGCTCGCGGACCACCCCGAAATCGCTGCCCGCTTCGACGCCCGTTGGCGGGAAATGGTTAACCCCAAAGTGCTCCGCGAACTCTGGGCTACGGCGCGCCCGGAATCTCGGCCTCCACCAGTAACGCCAATAGGTTCAGCGACTCCTGCCAACCCAAATAGCAAGCCTCCACCGGGATAACGGCGGGGAGACCTTCCTGCACGATCCGCAACTCCGTGCCGCACGAAACGGCCGTCAACGTAATCGTCACCTCCATCCGCCCCGGCAGGCTCGGGTCTTCGAACTGATCGGCGTAGCGGATCCGTTCGTGCGGCGTCAGTTCCAGATACTCGCCGCCGAACGCATGGCTCTGGCCGTTCGAGAAGTTGGTGAACGACATCCGGTAGGTACCGCCCACCCGGGCGTCCACGTGGTCGACCTTCCCGGTGAACCCATGCGGCGGCAGCCACTTCACCATTGCCTCGGCGTCGAGAAACGCCTTGTAGATCTTCTCCGGTTTCGCGCGCAACACGCGATGCAAATGCACCGTATTGGTTGACATCAATGCTCCTTACTCAGAAACCAGCGGCAGCAGCCGCCGTAATCGTTCGTCCCGCAGCCATAGGCCGCCCCACACTAAACAGCCGAACACCATCGGGAATACGACGCTGAGCGCCGGCCCGCCCACGCGCACATGCGTCGCCACGGCGCCGCCCAGGTAGCCCGTCAGCAGCACCGCTCCCAGCACCGCCGTCCGCGGCCACAGGTAAAGCAGCGTACTCAGGAGCAGCACCACCCCGAGCCCCACAATCGTCGCTTCCGGCCAGCCCAACTCGAGCGTCGGACCCACCACCTCAGGCGGCTTTGCCAACTTCATCCCGCTGTCCATCAGAAAAAAGAGACCCGCCAACCCGCTCAGGCTCCATCCCGCTTTCCTCATTTCTCGTCTCTCCTTCCGTCTGGCTTCGCGAGCCCTCTACACTGTAGACGGTCAAGCGCCGGAGAACTCATCGCTCTCGCGTGAGAAAATACGCCGATGTTTACGCGACGCCACGCGCTCCTCTCCTCGCTGGCCACGCCCCTGTTCGGCGGACGGCCCAGCCCGATGCCTGGCCGCGTGCCCGCCGGCCTCTGGCCCGTCATGCTCACCCCGTTCCGCGCGGATCAGTCCATCGACTGGCCCGCCCTCGACGCCCTCACCGATTGGTATCTCGCCAACGGCGCCGTCGGCCTGTTCGCCTGCTGTCAGTCCAGCGAAGTGTGGGACCTGACCGAGGCTGAGCGCCTGCAGGTCACCGCCCGCGTCGTCCGCCGAGCCGGACGCGTTCCCGTCGTCGCCGGTGGTCTACCTGGCTTCGCCGCCGCGCCCGTCGGCGAGTTCGTCAAGCGTCTGCAGGATTGCGGCGCCGTCGCCGCCGTGTTGACCACGGGGCAAGTCGCCGAATCGCAGGAGCCCGATGCGCTCTGGCGCGAACGCGTCGAAGCCATCCTCACAGCCGCGCCGCGCCTGCCCTTCGGGCTCTACGAAGCGCCCCGCCCATACAAGCGCCTGCTCTCGCCGGAGATGATGACCTGGGCCGGCCGCACCGGCCGCTTCGTGTTCCACAAAGACACGACGTGCGAACTCAGCGCCGTCCTCGCTAAGGTCCGCGCCGTGCAGGGTACCCCGCTCAGCATCTTCAACGCCCACGTGCCCATCCTGGTCGACTGCATTCGCGGAGGCGGCCATGGCTTCAGTGGCATCGCCGCCAACGCCTATCCCAACGTCGTCGCCTACGCCGTCCGTCAAGCCACCTGGAACGGCCCCGACGCTGCCCGTGTGCAGCAGTTTCTCACCGACGCCGAAGCCATCCTCAACGTGCGCTACCCGCTCTCCGCCAAGCTCATGGCTGGCTGGGCCGGCCAGCCCATTCAACCGGTCTGCCGCCGCAAGGTGGTCGATCTGACGGCTGAACAGCGGGAGCGCCTCCGCGGCCTGCGCGCCGCCGCCGACCGGGTGCTGAGCTAACGCGTCATGCTGCCCGCCCTCTTCCTCGGCCACGGCAACCCCATGAACGCGCTTTCGGATAACGTGTTCACTGCAGGTTGGCAACGATTCGGACGCTCCACCCCGCGGCCGAAGGCGGTGCTGTGCATCTCGGCCCACTGGTACGTGCCGGCCTCCGGCGTAACCGTCAGCACCGCCCCCCGCACCCTCCACGATTTCGGCGGCTTCCCCCAGCGCCTCTCTGAATTCCAATATCCCGCCCCGGGCGACCCGGCGCTCGCCCGCCGTGTGCAGGAGATTCTCGCGCCCGTGCCCGTCGACCTGGATCCTCACTGGGGCCTCGATCACGGCGCGTGGTCCGTGCTCTGCCATCTCTATCCGCAGGCCGATGTCCCGGTCGTCCAACTGAGTATCGACCAATCGAAGCCGCCCGCGTTTCACTACGATCTCGGCCGCCGGTTGGCGCCGCTTCGCGACGAAGGGGTGCTCCTCCTCGGCAGTGGCAATCTGGTCCACAACCTGCGCGCCTACGCCTGGGGCCGCCCGGCCGTCGACCCCTACGATTGGGCCCAGCGCTTTGAACAGACAGCCCGCGGCTTGCTCCTTGCCGGAGACACGAAACCCCTCATCGACTATCCCTCGCTCGGCCCGGACGCGCTGCTCTCCATCCCTACCCCGGACCACTATCTGCCGCTGCTCTACATCCTCGGCGCGCGGCAGCAAAGCGATCCCCTGACGTTCCCGGTGCAAGGCGTGGAGGGCGGATCCATCTCCATGCTCAGTGTGCAGGTGGGCGGAATCTCACGGCGCGAACTCGATTGACTTCACCAGGATCGCCGCCGGGTATACCCCGCGATAGCCGAACCCATTGGCCCGGTGCGGCCCGGTCCAGCGGAACCCGGCCCGTCGCACGAGCGTTCCGCGAATCCGGACACGCCGCGGCTGCGCCCCCTTCTCCCGCCACTCCCGCTGGTAGGCCACGCTGAACGCCCCGACGCGCGCGTCGCGGCGCTCCTCCCACGAATAGCCCGGCGTGAGGAACGCTGGGGTTCCTGGAAACACGACGAACAGCGAGCACTCGAGCGACCCCGGCGGTCGTACCCGATCCTGCAACCGAGCATCGTGCTGACCGATAAGCAGCACCCCTTCGGCCGAGACCTCTTGATCGCCCGGCGTTCCCGTCTCCAGCCCCAAGCCACACAAATTCACCAAGGCCGCCGCCAGCAACAGCATCATTCCCCCTCAGCCGATCAACCGCATCACCAACGCTCCACCCATTACAACCGCCACCACAAGCCAACTCAATGGATGCCCAAAGTTCAGCGTCCATCCCAACCCAAATCGCTTCTCCACCACCAACGCCGGATCGCCCCGGTTCACGTAGAACATCCCCAGCTTCCAGCTCCCATCCGCCGTCCGGTCGCCCGCCGGCGCCGCTCGGTCCACCAACGACAAATACCCCGGCAGCCGCGTTCCCCCCTGCCCCGTCCGCACCAGCGCCACCAACCAACCCGCCGCTACCACCCCAATCAGCCCCGGCCCCCACGGTACGGCCAACGCCATGTTTTCGATCGGCGGCAGCGTCAGCGCGAACACCCAGCCCAACGCCATCAACCCCGCTACGCCCACGTTCCGAAACCGCCGCTCCGCGCCCTCTGGTTCGCCCGGCCCCGCAATCCGCCGCGCTCGATGCACCATCGCCCACGCCAAGAAGAGCAACACCGCGCACACCAGTCCCATCGCCACAAACAAACCAAAGACCGCCCAAGGTGTTTTCTCCGCCCACCGGTCCGCCCCGTTCCAACCCCAGTGCGTCGGGAACCGCGCGGGAATCTCCTCCCACCGCACGAAACACTCGC
>LNFE01000242.1 GCA_001464575.1 Acidobacteria bacterium Ga0077553
CGCGGTACCGCCCCGCGATCGCACGCCCCACCGCGCCCCGGCCAAACCCAGTCGGCACCGTCACCGCGAAGAAAAGGTCCGGCCGCGTCAACCCCGGCAAAACACTACTCGCCACCGCAAGCAGCAGCAAATTCAAAAGAGAGAAGGGAAGCATCGTCATTTCTCCAGTCCTGTAGCGAGCGTGCGCAACTCGCGAATAATCTGCGGCGCCGAAACCCCCGCCGCCTGCACCTCAGCCACCAACTCCCGCAGCCGCCGGGCAAACAGTTCGCCCCGCGCCGGGTCCGCCGGCGGCGGAGCCCCCCGCTCCAACACCATCGCCCCCCGCCGCCGCTTCAAGTCCAACCACCCCTCTTCCGCCAACACCCGGTAGGCATCCGCCACCGTGTTGAAGTGAACCCCCAGATCCATCGCCAACTGCCGCACCGGCGGCAACAGGTCCCCGGGTTGCAACGCACCGTTCACCAGATGCGCCCGCACCGCGTCCACAATCTGCCGGTACGCCGGAATCCCGGCACTCAAGTCGATCTGCAAAAGGGGAGGCTGTGTACTCATTGTTTAATGTACATGTACAGTATACAAACGAGGCCGCCGGTGTCAATCCTTTTTCGCTCCGTAACCTCCGCCCCCACCCCAACGAACCCCCAGTATGCTCCTCGCCGCCGCCATCCTCATCGAACTCTTCACCTCTCAGGGATGCTCCAGTTGCCCCCCGGCCGACCGCGTCCTCGCCCAACTCGACCAACAACCCGTCCCCGGCATCGAGTTCCTCGTCCTCAGCCAACACGTCGACTACTGGAACCGCCTCGGCTGGAAAGATCCCTACTCCTCCGCCGCCCTCACCACCCGCCAGCAGAACTACGGCCGCCGCTTCGCCCTCGATAGCGTCTATACCCCCCAGGTGGTCGTCCACGGCCAGGCCCAACTCGTCGGCAACGATGGCCGTCGCATCGCCGCATTGGCCGCAGAACTGGCCCGCCAACCCCAAACGCCCCTCGTCCTCACCCACCTCTCCCGTTCCGGCGGACGCCTCCGCGGGCAGGTCGAAGTCGTCATCCCCAAGAACGTCGCCCTCTACGCCGCTCTCGCCGCCGACCCCGCTCCCACCGCCGTTCCCCGCGGCGAAAACTCGGGCCGCCAACTCACCCACGTCGCCGTCGTACGCCAACTCGTTCGTCTCGACCCCTCCGGCGCCTTTGACCTCCCCGACTCCCCCGAGACCACCCGCCTCATCGTCTTCCTCCAGGGCCCGAACCAAGGCCCCATCCTCGGCGCCACCCGCGCGAAACTCTCGGAGGTACCCCTTGATTATCTACAATGATTGTAGATAATCAAAGTATGAGCCGACCCTCCGATCTCATCCAGGGCACCCTCGACCTGTTGATCCTCAAGACCATCTCCCACGGTCCCGTCCACGGTTGGGCCATCGCTAAACGCATCCAGCAGGTGTCCAACGACGTCCTGCTCGTCCAGCAAGGCTCGCTCTATCCCGCGCTTCACCGCCTCGAACAACAGGGCTGGATCACCGCCGAAACCAAGCCCTCCGCCTCCGGCCGCGTAGCTAAGTTTTACGCCCTCACTCCCGCCGGCCAGAAGCAGCTCGAGCACGAACTGAACCAGTGGGAGCGCCTCTCCGCCGCCATCGCCCTCGTCGTGGAGCCCGCCTGATGCTCCTCCTCGCCCGGCTCCGTCTCCGCCTGCACTCCCTCCTCCGTCGCGACGAACTCGACGATCAGCTCGCCGGCGAATTCGAGTTCCACCTCGCCGAACAGAAGGCCGAACTCCTCGCCCAGGGCCTCAGCGAAGCCGAAGCCGACCGCGAAGCTCGCCGCCTCTTCGGTCCTGTCACGCCCCTGCGCGCCCAGTGCCGCGACACCCGCCGCACCCAGTGGCTCGAAGATCTGCTGCTCGACGCCCGTTTCACCCTCCGGGCTCTCCGCGCCGCCAAGGCCTTCTCCCTGCTCGCCATCCTCACCCTCGCCCTCGGCATCGGCGCCAACACGGCCTTCTTCTCCACCGCCTACGGCATCCTCTTCCGGCCCCTGCCGTACCCCGAGCCGGAACGCCTCGTCGAAGTCGTCGATGGCTTCTCCGGCGTCGGCCCCGTCACCGCGCTGCGCACCCTCGCCCGGTCGGTTGACTACGCCGGTTACGGTGCCCCCGAACCCGCCAATCTTCAGCTCCCCGGCGAATCCGTCCGCGCCTTCGTCTCCCCCGTCTCGTTCAATCTCGCCCGCGTCCTCGGCGTCACCCCCCACCTCGGCCGTTGGTTCACCGCCGCTGAAGAACGCTCGCCCAACCCGCCACCCGTCGTCCTCGCTCACCACTATTGGCGCACCCGGTTTCAGTCGAATCCCGCCATTCTCCAAGAACTCATCCTCCTCGACGAAAAGCCCCACCAGATCATAGGCGTCATGCCGGCCGCGTTCTCCTTTCCCTCGCCCCAAACCGATCTCTGGCGTCCCATAAATCTCGATCCCCGCCTCGCCGGGCAGATCTGGGGCAGCGGCGGCTTCAACGCCATGGGTCGCCTCCAGCTCACTGCCACCCTCGCCGCCGCCCAGTCGGAGATTCGTCCCTTCGCTCCGGCTATCCGCGCCCAGTTCCCCTGGCCCATGCCCGATGCCTATGGCGCCGCCGCCGTCGTCACCGGCCACGACCGCGCCCAGTCCGAAGCCGTCCGGCCGAAGCTCCTCGTCCTCGCCGCGGCCACCCTCCTGCTCCTGCTCATCGCCTGCGGCAACGTCGGCAATCTCCTGCTCGCCCGCGGCATCCAGCGCCATCGGGAGTTCGCCCTCCGCGAAGCGCTCGGCGCCAGCCGCACCCGCCTGCTCCGCCAACTGCTCACCGAAAATCTCGTCCTCGTCCTCCTGGGCGGCGCCGCCGGCCTGCTTTGCGCTGTCGCTATCTCCCAGGCACTCCCGCACCTCTTCCCCACTGATACGCCCCGCCTCGCCGAACTCTCGGCCGATCCCGCGCTGCTTCTCGGCGCCGCTACCAGCCTGCTGTTGACCGTCCTCCTGTTCACCGCCGCCCCCCTCCTCGCCGCCCGCCTGCGGGACTCCTCTTCCGGCCGCTCTCTCTCGCCTTCCCGCCGCGCCGCGCATCTCTCGCTCGCTCTCATCGGCGTCGAACTCGCCCTCGCCACCACCCTGCTCATCGGCGCCAGTCTCATGGGCCACACCCTCTGGCAGCTCTCTAACGCCGATCCTGGCTTCGCCGCCACCAACCTTGTCGCCGCCCGCCTCTCCGCCGGGCCCAGCCGCTGCCCGGACCTTGCCCGCTGCCTCGCTCTCCTCGACGACATCGGCCAAACCCTCCTCACCCAACCCGCCACCCGCGCCGTTCACTGGGCCAACTTCGCACCGCTCGAGAAGGAGCTCACCGCCGCGGCCTCGGAACTCGAAGACCATCCTCGCGCCCCGCGCGATCCCGCCTCCATGCTTTGGCGCACCGCCGCCTCCCCCGGCTACTTCTCCGCCCTCGGCATCCCCATCCTCGCCGGTCGCCCCTTCACCCCCGCCGACCGCGCCGGCGCCCCGCTCGTCACCATCATCAGCCGCTCCACGGCCGAGCGCTTCTGGCCCGGCCAAAGCCCTCTGGGCAAGAAGATTCGCTCGCTCGCTGACCTGCAGTGGCGCACCGTCGTCGGCGTCGTCGGCGACGTCGCGCAGTATTCGCTCGCCGGCTTCCCCTCGTGGGTGGAAGGCGTGCAGTATCTGCCCCTGCCCCAAGCTCTTTCCGCCGCTCAGCCCTCCCTCAATCTTTCGCTTCTGCTCGAAACCGCCGACCCGGACTGGCCCCAGGCGCTCAAGCAGCGCTATCCCGACCTCGTCATTGCCAACGTCCAAACACTGGGCGAGCTCCGCGCGGCCTCCGTGGCCGGCCAGCGGTCCACGGCCACGCTGCTCGCGCTCTTTGCGGCGCTGGGTCTGTTGCTGGGCATTGCCGGTGTCCACGGTGTGGTCGCCCACCGCGCCGCGCAGCGCACGAAGGAACTCGGCATCCGCCTCGCCCTCGGCGCCACCCCGCTGCAACTCCTGCGGACGGTGCTGCAGGAGACGGTCCTCGTCGCCCTCGCCGGCGCCGCTCTGGGCGTGGCCCTGGCGTATCCGGCGAGCGCCTACCTCCAGAGCCTCGTGTACGGCATTTGCGCCACGGCCCTCGCTGCCGCCGCCGTTCCCGCCCTTCGTGCCACCCGCACCGATCCGATCCTCACGCTCCGGCAGGACTAATCGCGGCCCCGCCGAACGCCGTTCCCGGACCCCTTTTGCGGGGCTCGCTTGGCCCGTCCCAACTGGGCACACAGCGGGGCCATGGCTTGACTCCGGTGTTCAAAGTTGATACAACTCCCCGCTATGCGTTTTTTCCTTCAATGCCTTGCTGTATTCATACTTGCGGCAGTAAGCTCGTTTGCGCAGTCTGGAACGGGCGACATCACCGGCACCGTCCTCGATTCCTCGGGAGCCGCCGTCGGCGGAGCCACGGTCACCATCTCCAATCCCGCCACCGGCTTCAGCCGCGTGCTGCGAACCAATGAAGGTGGCATCTATTCCGCACCGGCCCTGACGCCCGGCGCCTATACCCTCAAGGTGGAGAAGGAAGGATTTCAAAGCCAGTCCCGCGCCGGCGTCGAGTTGCAGGTTGGTCAGGCCCCCACGCTCAACTTCACGCTCACCGTCGGCAACGTCGCCGAAGTGATCGAAGTCAAGGGTGGCGCTCCCGTCCTCGAAACGGAAACCACCTCCGTCGGAACCGTCATCGAAAACAAACGCATCGTCGAACTGCCCCTCAACGGACGCAACTATCTCCAGTTGGCTTCGCTCATCCCCGGGGCCACCACCAACGGACCCGCCTCCAGCCAAGGCCAGCAACGCATGGGCGGCGCCCGCAACACGTTCGCCTTGAACGTCGCCGGCCAGCGTGTCCACTTCAACCACTACACGCTCGATGGCATGGAGAACACCGACCCGAACTTCAACACCTACCTCTTCCTGCCCTCGCTCGACGCGCTGCAGGAGTTCAAAGTGGAGTCCGGCCTCTTCTCGGCCGAGTACGGCCGTGGCATCGCGCAAGTGAACGTCTCCACCAAGTCCGGGACCAATGATTTTCACGGCGTTGGCTTCTCGTTTGTCCGTAACTCCTTCTTCGACGCCCGGAACTTCTTCGCGCCCGTCAACCCGCCCTTCAAGCGGAACCAGTTCGGCGGAACCATCTCCGGTCCGGTCCGGCTTCCGAAGATCTTCGATGGCCGCAACAAGCTGTTCTTCATGTTCAACTACGAAGGCCTCCGCGAGCGGCGCGCTCTCACCCAACAGGGCACCCTGCCGGATGCGCGATTCCGCAGTGGTAACTTCGGCTTCCTCAACCGGGGCATTCGCGATCCACAAAATCCTGGCCAGGTCTTTCCGGGCGGAATCATTCCCGAAAGCCGCATCCACCCCACCTCGCGCAGAGTCCTGAACGAGTTCTACCCCGCGCCCAATCAGCCCGGCGGCGGCGCTTTAGGCATCACGAACAACTATTTGAATGATGAGTCGCGGCGGACCGACGGAGACCAGTTCACCACGCGCGCCGACCTGACGGCCTTTCAAAACCAGACCTTCTTCTTCCGCTTCTCGCAGACGAAGGAACCCCAGTACATCCCCTTCGCCATTCGCAACACCGGCAACAACGTTGACATCCTGGGCCAGCAGGGCGTCCTGGGCCACACGGCCGTCATTGGCGCCAACAAGGTCAACGACTTCAAGTTCGGCATGAACTACTTCAACTCTGCCAATATCCAACAACGGGCGTTCCGTGAAAACATCGTCGGCAATCTGGGACTGCCGGGAATCTCGCAAGATCCCCTCTTCTGGGGTCTGCCGGTCTTCCAGATTACGGGCTTCGCCAACGTGGGCGAGTGTAACGACTGCCCGTTCGTCAACTGGAACACCACCTTCCAACTCTCCGATAACTTCTCCTGGACCTCCGGTCGCCATACGTTTAAGTTCGGCGGCGAGTATCGGCGGTTACGCTACAACCAGATCGGCGCCGTCGTCCCGCGCGGCCGCTTCTCGTGGAACGGCCAGTACACCGGCGAGCCGATGGCCGACATGCTCCTCGGTCACATGTCGAATACTGAAGGTCAGGTCGGCGCTCCCGTCGCTAGCTTCCGCCAAAACTACATGGCGTTGTATCTCAACGATACCTGGAAGATCACCAACAAGCTGACGATGAACTGGGGACTCCGTTGGGAATACGAGTCGCCGTTCGTCGATAAAAACGACGCGATCGTCAACGTCGACTTTGCGTGGGACAACTCGCGCGAGCCGGTCTTCGTCCGTGCGGGCACGGGTGACCTGAACCAGGGCAACCCTGCCTTCCCGGCGCCTCCCGGTTGGCAGTTGGTGCGCGACGGACGCTTCGGGCGTGGCGCGGCAAGGCCGGACCGCAACGATTTCGGGCCGCGCGTCGGCCTCGCCTATCAACTGAATCCGAAGACGGTCATTCGGACGAGCGGCGGCGTGTACTTCGTCCGCGACATTGGCAACGCCGTCTTTGACATCGTGCGCAACATCCCCTTCACCATCCGGCAGGCCGAAGTCGCCGACACCACGCGGCCGAACCTTGGCTGGAACCAGCTCTTCACCCGCCCGGGCGCGCCCAGCTTCCTGCTGATCAATGAGTTCGGGGAACGGACATCCTACGTTACCCAGTGGCAGACCTCCATCCAACGGCAGTTGACGCAGGATATGTCGCTCGAAGTCACCTACATGGGCTCCGCCGGCATCAAGTTGCGCCGCCTGACCAGCTACAACAACCCCGAGCCGGGCCCCGGCAACCCTAATCTGAATCGGCCGTTTCCCAAGTTCAACGGCAGCTTTCAGAATATGAACGCGCCGAGCCACTCCTCCTACCACGCCCTGCAGATGCGCCTCCAACAGCGCTTCTCGAACGGCATCACCCTGCTCGGTGCCTATGCCTATGGCAAGTCCATCGACAATGGCTCGGGCGTCCGGACCACCGACGGCGATCCGCTCACCCCGTCGGACAACTACAACCTCCGCGCCGAACGCGGCCTGTCCGCCTTCGACTTCCGGCAACGGTTCACGGCTTCGTTCCTTTATGAATTGCCCTTCGGCCGCGGCCGGAAGTTCGGCATCGCGAACTCCTTTGTCGATACCCTGTTCGGGGGCTGGCAGATTGGAGGCATCACCACCTTCCAGGACGGCTTCCCCGCCACCGCCTTCTGCGGCCCCGGCAACGTTCAGAATGGCGGTGGCTACTGCAAGCCGGACGCGATCTCTACCGAGACCACTGGCCTGCCCGATGATCAGCGCACGGTGCAGCGCTACTTCAATACCAATGCCTTCGTCGACCGTCTCGGCGTGGCGCCCGGTGCTCAGCAGCCCGTCTTCCGCTATGGCACCGCGGGCCGCAACACCATCATCGGACCGGGGATCATCGGCATCGATGCCAGCGTCAATAAGTTCTTCCGCTTCTTCGAAGGCAAGCACACCGTCGAGCTGCGCGGCGAGTTCTTCAACGCCCCGAATCGGGCCAACTTCTCCCAACCCGGGACCACCCTGCGGACTCCGGACTACGGCGTGTTGAGCTCCACGCGCATCGATTCCCGGCAGATTCAAATCGCGCTGCGTTATAGCTTCTAACTCCGCAGCGAATCCGCCATCCGGGTGTCTGGCCAACGGTCAGCCACCCGGTTTGGCTTTGCGCGGGAGAGAGCCAGAGCGATGCCCATCCCCACGCCGCCCACCGCGAACGCAGTGGACAAGCCCCGCTCACCCGCCGGGCGATCTGCCCCCGGTTCATCCTCAGCAAGCGTGCGCTGTTCCTAGAGTAGTGCCGTACACTCCCCCCCCCGTTCCTGACCCCACCCTCCGGCCGGACTAACACTAGAACGTTTGGCCTTCAACATGCTTTCCCGGTGGATGACGCGCCACTCTTCTTTCGCCGCGTCCAGAGGGAAAATCACCATGCAAACCGACAAGTCTCTAACGCAAAACGCCCCCCAGCCTGTGGGCGCGGTCCACAAAACCTCCGACGTGGCAGCCACCCCCGACAGTCATCAAGACATGGCGAAGCGGCCCGCCGCCATCATTGCCTCTCATCGGGAGATCATCGCCCGGCATCAGGAAACCCTGCGCCAGCAGGAGTCCGGCAAGCTGACGGCGGACCAAATCACCGCCGGCCTGAAGACGATGCACACCGAGCACCTGCAAATGATGGCTGACCACGAAACGATGATGCGCGAGCACGAACAGTTTTGAGCCGGCTCCCCGCCCCACAGGGATCTCAGTAGTCCAGGACCTTGTCGGCTGCCAGGATCGCCGGCGGCAATTCTCTCCTTGGTTCAATCCCTGCCCCAAGCTCTCTCCGCCGCTCAGCCCTCTCTCAATCTTTCGCTTCTGCTGGAAACCGCCAACCCGGATTGGCCCCAGGCGCTCAAACAGCGCTATCCCGACCTCGTCGTTGCCAACGTCCAAACGCTGGGCGAACTCCGCGCGGCCTCCGTGGCCGGCCAGCGGTCGACGGCCACGCTGCTCGCGCTCTTCGCGGCGCTGGGTCTGCTGCTCGGCATCGCCGGCGTCCACGGGGTGGTCGCCCACGGCGCGGCGCAGCGTGGGAAGGAACTCGGCATCCGCCTCGCCCTGGGTGCCACCCCGCTATAACTCCTGCGGACGCTGCTGCAGGAGACGGTCCTCGTCGCCCTCGCCGGCGCCGCTCTGGGCGTGGCCCTGGCGTATCCGGCGAGCGCCTACCTCCAGAGCCTCGTGTACGGCACGCCACGGCCCTCGCCGCCGCCCCCGCCCTCCGCGCCACCCGCACGGACCCGGTCACCATCCTCCGGCAGGACTCAGGCCGCCCTTCTGTCGGCCGAATTAGCATCCGTTAGAATGCGGGTGGTACAAGAACTCTGTCATCATCCGTCGGATATGGCTTATCCGTACTATCGGTATAGCAAGTTCGCTTGCCAGGTCAGCGGCGGGAAGCCGCAAAAAAGCGGAATACGGAGACAGAAGTTTTCGGCATACCACCCAACGACAGCTTTTCACAAATGGCGATACGGCGCGCCAGGTTGAACGAGGTCATCCTCTGAGTCGCGGGCCTATATTCTCCGCTGCGGAATGGTGCCGCCGCGCGAATGTTCTTCGTAACGGTCCGCTCCGGCTTCGCTTACGGCAAGAGAAACTCGAGAAGGAGTTTAGCATCGCATTTACGGACAACGCTTCACGATATCTGACTTCGCGCCGCTTCACCTCTCGTTCGCAGAGAGTAGCCGCAGCCTCGCACGGCTATCAATTCTGCCGCCCGAGCCCCCATCTTCCTGCGCACGCAGCGAACCAGGACATCCACCACATTGCTCGAAGAATCCGGCCGCCGGCGCCAAACGTGCTCCATGAGCTCGGCCCGCGTAACGGGCTTGCCCGCATGCTTCTGTAGATACCGGAGCAGTTCGAACTCAAGCGGGGTTAGCGCAATCCGGCCGTCGTCCAATAGCAGTTCGCGCGAATCAAGATCTAGTAAGTGACTCGGGCCTACCCCCAGTTCCCCGGCGGCAAGCTGCGCAAGCCATGCATCCACCGATCCGGGGCCGAAATCAAGCACTGCTAAATGATGGGTCATGCCGTCCAGATTCGCAGCGGCGCGCTCCACCAGCTCAAAGCCAAGGCTCTTCGCGGTGGGCCCATACGTCGCGAGGTCGCAAACAGTCAAATAACATCTTCGTAGTTGCGGACGGAGTTCCAGATAGACTCGCTTCACGTCCAGCCAGCATGCCGCCTGAACGGCGGATGGCAACTCTCCGTTGGCCGCACAAAGCCAACGGCGCAGGTAGACCGCCGTTTCGTTCGGGGCGATCGGATTTGTTCGGAGATGGTGGCGCCACGCGAGCGCGAGTGGATCTCCTGGCATCTGGGGTAGATTCTTGTCGCGATGGTTAAGGCAAATGTAGAAACCGCTGGCGTTACCCTGTGCATTGCGAACTACTCGAAACACCCCCGGTGCGCAGCTCCACCAGCGATTCAGAATGCTGGCTGCTGCCGGGGTTTCGTGGAGGTTCATGATGTCCAGTAGAGTTCCGCCATCCGCTGCGCTTGCGGGTTCGACGTGGACGGGTTGGGCGCTGGCAGGAAAAAAAGCTTCCCGGACAACAGGATTCTGTAACAGATAGATCATCCCGCTCGTGTAGAGCCACATCTGGCCCCGGTTGGCAGTCGTGGCCTCCGCGCGGAGACGACGCCAAGCGGACTGGCGGTAGAGCCGGAAGCGATGGGGATCGGAGTCAGCGAAGTTCGATGCGATCGCTTCGCGCACGGCATCATGCAAGATGAGTCCTTCCTGCGAAAGATCGACAAAGGAGGACTCGGCGAGCCGATCATAGACGTCTGCAGACACTCTCGGCAGTATGGCTTTGAGCAGCGAGCGAGTGAGGCATTGCACAACGGACGCTGCCTCCATCGCCGCGCGGAGTTCAGCGTCGCCCAACCCGTCGAGATAGAAATCAGCGAGCTGGCGAAAGACCGCCCGCGCCGCAAATTCATCCCCGGATAACCGAAGCGTACAGGACTTCGTCAGTTGAAGCGCCAGCGGAATTCCTCTCGCAAAACGATTAAATTGCTCCGCATCTGGCTGGCTGATACCGGCTTGCATCAGCAGTTCAACGGCCTGCGAATCGGTCAATTCGCGCAAATGGACCTCACGAAATAGTCCCTCCCATCCGATCGCTAGAATCCAGGATGCGTTTGGCGGATAACGGCTCGCCAGGACGACACGTACCGTCTCGTCGAGCTCCGGTATGAAGCTCTGCCGGAGCCAGGAGTCGAGCAGAAGGAATGACTCATAGGAATCGATTACCAACAACTGACGTGTCTGGCGGGCGGATCGGGAGGTCGCAAGACCATCTCCCAGAGCGCGGCGAAATCCGTCGGGCGTGGGTTCGATGGACCGGGCATCCAGGCAGACGATTTGGGCCCCCGAGGCGGCGGCCCGCCCTCGAAACTCAGTGAGCAAGGTCGTTTTGCCGATGCCTGCCATTCCGTGCAGCCAGGTCACCAACGGACCATCGTCGCTCAGGCACGAAAGAAGCTTGGACATCTCCTCGTGCCGGCCAATAAAGTTCTTCGAGGCCCTATCCGCGAGTATGTCTTTAACCCGGCGTGCTGCGACCATGATCTTCCCAAACTCAGGCTATACCATTCCACGGGTAGCGCGGGTCGGTTGCTCCAGGATGGCGAAGTCCCGCGTTGTGATGTTCGCTAAATTCGGATGAGAGACTACGCCCTGGAACAGTTCCGATTGGAAATACTCCTGCATCGCCTCGCGGTCCTGCCAAGTGTAGACGCCGCCATAAGTGTTGGTTTCCGGATCGCTCAGCCAGACTTTGCTCAGAAGTCCGGGCACGGATGCGAACGCCGGCGCGAACTGAGTCTCACAAACTTGCTCGTATTGATCTCGAGTGATCCCGTTTAGGTTGAAATTGACGATTTGGATGTGCATGACAACGTGAGCATATCCGGGAAAAGGGATCACAAGATGAGCAAGTAATGAGTTTTTGATGAGGAACGCTTCCAGCTCAGACGAGAATACCAAGGCTTTACGAAATCCCTGATTATCCATAAAGATCTTCACCGGCTGCGTGAGTGCCGCAAGGTTCACCTATCTCGGCCGCGGGGCCATTTCATCGCTTCTAGGGCAAGAGGCCCCCGTCGAAACCCCGCAAAACCACAACGAACGAACCCAACCGAAGCCGCTCGTCGCCAACGCCGGATTCGGCTTCGCCATCGCTGCCCCCAACCGCAGGCCTCCGTTCCGCGCCGAACCCGTCGCCGAACCCCAACCAAAAACCAGAACCGCCGGCGGCGCCTAACCAGTTGCCACCCGCGGCCCAAGCAAAGAAACCTCGAAAAACCCTGACGAACGAACCCAACCAAAGCCATTCGTCGCACCTCCGATTCCAACCGTAGGCCCGCGAGATCCGCCCATCGAAATGCCCCCGTCCAGCCAGCGGCGACGAACCCACCAGCGAAACCACAACGAACCCAACCGCAGCCGCACGTCGGCCGCACCGGATTCGGCTTCGCCATAGCGGCCCCAAACCGCAGGCCACCGTTCCGCGCCGAACCCGAAACCGAACCCAAAACCAGAACCAGAACCGCTGGCGGCGGCTCATAGCCGATGGGAGCCAGCGGCCCAAACAACGAAACCTCGAAAAATCCCGACGAACGAACCCATCCGAAGCCGCTCGTCGCTCACGCCGTCCTATCGGAAAGTCCCCTTCCAGCCAACGGCGCCGAACGATGCCAACCGGACCCCGCTCCCCCACCGCCGCGGCAGGCCGGGCCATCAAGGCCCGCCCCACCGCCAGAAATCCCATCCACCGCGATACCATAAAATCCTTCATGTCCCGCTCCCTCGCCGCCTTCCTCTTCGCCGTGGCCCTCGCGCCCGCCCAACCCGCCTCCGAGCTCGACTTCACGGCCGCCATCGGCGACCTCCGCGATCTCCCCCAAGCCACCACCCAAACCCTCATCGCCGAAGGCAACCGCTACCTCGCCAACCGGCCCACCTTCACCTCCCCCGCCCAGCTCCAGGCCCGCGCCGCCCAGGTCCGCCAACACATCCTCGCCAGCATCGGCGGCCTCCCCGCCAAAACGCCCCTCAACGCCCGCACCGTCGCCACCCTCGACCGCGGCAAGTACCGCATCGAAAAGATCATCTTCGAAAGCCAGCCCCGCTTCTACGTCACCGCGAATCTCTATATCCCCAACGGCGCCCCCGGCCCCTTCCCCGCCATCCTCTTCCCCCTCGGCCACGAGAACGGCGCCAAGGCCCACGACGCCTGGCAGTACGTCCTCGGCTCCTTCGCCTCCAAAGGCTTCGTCGCCCTCGCCTGGGACCCCGTCGGCCAGGGCGAACGCTACCAGTTCTGGGACACCGATATCCGCGCCTCCAAGCTCGTCCAGTCCACCACCGAACACACCATCCTCGGTATCCAGGCCCTCCTCGTCGGCGATCACATGGCCCGCTACATGATCCACGATGGCATCCGCGCCCTCGACTATCTCGTCAGCCGTCCCGAAGTCGATCCCAACCGCGTCGGCGTCACCGGCAACTCCGGCGGCGGCATGATGACCACCTATCTGGCCGCCGTCGACGATCGCCTCAAAGTCGCCGCCCCCAGCTGCTACATCACCTCCTGGAAGTCCCTCATGACCCAGCTCGGCCCCCAGGACGCCGAACAGAACTTGCCCCCCTGGCTCTCCGCCGGCTTCGACTTCCCCGACCTCATCTACGCCTTCGGCCTCAAGCCCTATCTCGTCCTCTCCGCCATCCGCGACTTCTTCCCCATCGGCGGCGCCCGCTCCTCCGTCGCCGAGGCCAAGCGCGTCTATGACCAATTCGGCCAGGGCCAGAAGATCAGCATGGTCGACGCCGACGACGGCCACGGCTACACCAAGCCCCGCCGCCTCGCCGCCTACGCCTGGTTCTCCCGCTGGCTCGCCAATCGCGAGGACGACGGCATCGAACCCGATATCCAGCTCCTCACTGAAGAGGAGCTCTGGTGCACCCGCACCGGCCAGGTGCTCACCTCCCTCGGCGGCGAAAGCGTTCATAATCTCAATAAAGCCCGGGCGCTCGCCCTGCGCCGGCCCGCTCTTCCCGCCGCCGGGGTCATCGCCAAGGCGCGCGAACTTACCCGCTACACCCCGAGTTCGCGGCCGCCCGCCGTCTCCGCCTACGGCGTCCTGCCGCGCTCCGGCTACCGCATCGAAAAGCTCACCTACGAATCCGAACCCGGCATCCAGATCCCCGCCGTCCTCGCCGTTCCCGCCGCGCCCAAGGCCGGCGCGCCCGCCGTCCTCCTCGTCAACTGCGCGGGCAAGTCCGCCTCCGCCGCTCGCTTCGACGAACTCGCCCGTGTCGGCAACATCGTTCTCGCTATCGATATCCGCGGCTGCGGCGAACTGACCATCAAAGGACCGCGTGGCCCCAATCCCTGGTACGACGACTATCGCAATTCCACCGCGGCTCTTCTCCTCGGCCGCACCATGCTCGGCCTGCGGGTCCTCGACATCACCGCCGGCATCGACCTCCTCAACGCCCGCACCGGTCTCGGCGTCAACCAAGTGAAGGCGATTGGGATCGGCACGGCGGCGGTGCCGATGCTATTCGCGACAGCCTTGGACCAGCGCATTGCCAGCGTCGAACTCGATGGGCTGCTGCAGTCCTACCAGTCGGTGGTCGACTCGAAGCTCCACCGCCGCGTCTATGAGCACGTCCTCCCCGGTGTCCTCCAGCACTTTGAAATCGCGGACCTCGTCAAGGCCATCGGCCCCCGGCCCGTCGAAGTGTTGACCTACGTCGACGCCCTCAACCAGCCTGTCAAGCCGTAGCCGCCAGCATCCGCCGCGTCAGCGGATCCTCCCGGCCGTCGTAGAACTGCGCCAGCGCCTCGCCAAACACCCCGGCCTTTTCCGCCGCCCCGAAGAGCGTCAGCGAACTCCGGAACTTCATCGCGTCCAGACCGCCCAGCATCGCCTCGGCCGTCCGGTCTTTGTGGGCCATCAGCAGGGCCACCGCCTCGCGCAGTCGCAGCCCCAGCACCGGATGCGCCAGGTACCGGCGAGCCTCTCCCAAGTCCACGATCCCATACCGCTCCGCCATCGTGCTGAACCCTAAACCGCGCAACTGCGGAAAGACGAACCAGATCCAATGGCCCGTCTTCCGGCCGCGCCGCAACTCGGCCACAATCTCCTCCCACCCCGCCGCGTCCTGCGCCGCGACAAACCGCGCCAACTCATCCACAGCAACCGCCCGCCTTCTTCTTCGTCTCCGGCGGCACGTCGTTGGCCGGGTTCTCGGCAAAGAAGCCGCTCGGCTTCAGCAGAAAGCCAATGTACGCCGTCGGCATCACCGGATAATCCTCCGGCCGCGGAATGTGCGTATGGCCAAACGTATACCAGAAGACGAGATCGGTCTCCGCCACCGCCCGGTCCGCCGCCGTCCATTTCACGAGGCCATCCCCGCCGCCGCTCTGGTTCGGATAGTCGCCCGCCGCGTATCGCTCGTCCTCCCGGTACGGCGTCACCCAAACATGGTGATCGACGAAGCCGGCCCGCTTCCGCCACCACGCCTCCGGCGAAGCCATCGGAAACGAGTTGTCCCCCGGAAGGAACTTGTAGCCCACCGGCTCGCCCACGGCGTTCTTCACCCGTGGGTTCACAATGCGCCAGCTCCGCGCGGTCTCGAGCTGCAGATGCCCCCGCGCCTCCTGCTCCGTTTGCAGCGGCGTCGCCCGCGCGCGGAAGGCGTTGGCGTACGGATTCTCCGGCCCCGCCGCATCGGCCACCACATCCACCCGTTCCACGGTGTTCTCGACCCCGTCCAGGTCAAAGTCCAGCCGGGCGTTGAAGAAGTGTTGATGGTTCGGTGCGTACAGTTGGGGAGCGATCATCGCGCCGTACAGCGGCTTCTCGCCCTCCCGCGTCGCCCCGAGCGACAGGATCCCCGTCAGCTTGATCTCGAACTGAATATTCCCGTCCTGGTAGAAGTACCAGAAGAACCCATACTCGTAGTTCTCCACGGTCGAAACCGAAGACACCACCAACCGTCGCGACCGCCGCACCTCCGGCGGATGGGGCAGCCGCCGGTCGGTATGTTTCCACAGGATGCCGAAGTCCTCTTCGTGAATGCAGATCGCGTTCGGAATCGTCAGCGCCCCTCCCCGGCTATCGCAAAGATGACCGTCGAGGTACTCGATGTGGCCCAGGCAATCGCAGCCGAGCACCAGGCTGTTCGCGCACATGCCCATGCCGTACTCGCCAACGTCAAAGGCGTTCTTGCGCGCCTGCTGCGGACTCGGGTCGCCATAGGGAACCACCATCTCGGTCAGCGACGCGCGATAGAGAATGCTACGTTCGTCGTAGCGGATGTGGTGGAGGGTCAACCCTTCGCGGGCGTTGAAGCCGATGACGAACTTCCACTTCTGCCACTCCATCTGGTGGCCGGTCAAGCGGAAACTCGGCCCTTCGGGTTGGGTGATCGTGAGCGGCCTTATATCGGCGCGCAGCGGTCCCACCCGATCGGCCGCGTAGTTTCCCGCTTGCGGGGGAAGCGGCCAGACGCCGTATTCTTCGACGCGCAGCACGCGCATCTCGTTGAGATCGACGACGGGCCGGATCCCCTCGAGGGGCCGGGCATAGCCGTTGTCGGTGGCGTCGCTGCGGAGGAAGCACAACGGCCGGGCCAGTCGCCGCGTGCGATCTTCTTCCGAGCCGTAGTTGCCGGCGCTCCAGATATCGACCATGACCAGGGCGGGGTCAACGGCCCCGTAGTGCCGTTCGAGGGCGGCGCGAAATTCTGGAGAGGCGATGACGGCGGCCTCGCACTCCACCTGTTCGTCGACGGACATGGTGGGCTGCGCGCCTGCGGGGGCGTAGCGGACGGCGCTGGAGGTTCCCGTCGTCAGATTTAAGACCACATGGAAGCATTGATTCCGCGCGTTGTCGTGGAGCACGGCCTCTGCCTCACGATCCGCCGCGCCGCCGCCGTGGATGACGGCCTTGCCTGGTTCCTTCAGCATGACGCTGATGATTCGCGTCGCCGCTGAGAACTCCGGCAACGTCTTCAGCAACATCGCCGCCGCGTCAACTTCCGCCGCCGTCAACGGCTCCAAGGGATGCAATCCAACCATCGGAAATCCTCACAAATGGGAAATGGAACGCCCAGACGGGGGGAGCTTTCCCGAGGATACAATACCGAGCTCTTTCAAATACCGCTCCGTCTCCCTCGCGAGCCGCGTCTCCTCCCCCATCGGATCTCCGCCACGCTCATCGATCCCATCAGCACCTAGTCGCCGTAACGCCCAGGAACCAACAAATCCTTCTCCAAAGTCCCCTCTCCGCTTGGGTCGTTGCATCTACCGGTTGCCCAAGAAAGGTCAACACTCCGTTGACGTCGCCCGGCAACACTGCGGCCAAGTCGCGCTATTGAGGGCACCTGCACTAGGTTTCGCCAAACTTTGCTGGATCGGGGACTGGAATCTGTAGTGGGTAATCCGCCGACGACGCAAACTGCGCCAGCGTACGCCCAACCGGCTATTCGATCTGTCCAAAGATCAACTTGTCGGACTAGGCCCAGCGGACAGGCAACTCGTCGCGTGGGGCAACAACACAAAGCAGGAACTACGTTCCCACAGTGTGGCGGTGCACGTTCGGGCAGCGAATCGGGAGTACTGGCGATGCGAGCCATTACCGGACCAAGGCTGCCGGCCATACGGACTGAGGAGGAAGCGCGACCAACGAAGCACTGACCAGGAAGTCTTGCGGCGAATACTGGCTTGACCGCCTTGGACGCAACGGCCAAGCAATAATGGGGAATCGAGGGGGACTACGAGGAGCTGAAGCAGGAGCTTGACGTAGGGCAATGAGGAATGTGTGGTTGGTGCGAGTTTCATCATCACGCCACAGTTTGCATTGCCTCATACGGATTTCTGGTCCCGAAGCGGAGGCGCTTTTCCCCTTCGGCCCGCCGGGAAAAACACACCCACTCCGCAACACAGCGATGAGGACCCGCAGCAGGCGATCCGCTGCGCTATGGAGCGCACGACCGTTCTCGCTGTTCCTTTTCCAGAATCGGATTGGAGGGACCCTGCTGCGGGGCCGGACGTTCGAGTTCAAGCGGGAGTACCGGTTCAACCGGAAGAGCTGGGGGGCCGGGGGGTTCTGGGCTATGCGGAGCAGTTAGAGCCGGCGGAGCGCCGGCCCGCGATGTTGCGGCAGATCTTCTACAAATTCTGCGGTGGGACCGGCCCACTGGGAGGGGAGATCAGGCGACTTGCGGCGGGCTAAATGCCGTTTTTAGGATGACCATTTTGGCCAGGGTGACCTGCTCCCCGAAAACTGATCCACCGTAAACTACGACAGAGGATCAAAGGAGAGGAGCGATCCGGCAAAGCCGATTCAGTGAAGAGCAGATCCGGAAGGCGATTCAGCAGTTGGAGGCGGGCCGGAAGGCCGAGGAGGTCGGCCGGGAACTGGGCGTCAGCAAACACACCCTGTATGCATGGCGCGCCAAGTATGGCGGGCTGGAGAAGGACGATCTCAAACGCGTCAAGGATCTAGAGGAAGAGAGCCGCCGGCTGAAGTCGCTGGTGGCGCCGTCAGTTCCCAATAGGGGGGCTATCGGAACACAATGGCAGCCCTTCTTCTTGGCCATACGATGCTTGGCATGAGGGTTTCGGAAATCACGGCCGGCATCGACCTTCTCAGCGCCCGGACAGGTATCGGGGTGAGCACGGTTACGGCGATCAGGGTTAGCCATGCCGCGATGCCAATGCCATTCGCAACGGCGTTTGACACCCGCATCGCCGCCGGGGAGCTGGACGAACTCCTTGCGTCTTATCAGTCGGCGGTCGGTTCGGCGCTGCACCGCCGCAAGAACCAGCACGCCCTGCCCGGCGTTCTGCAGCACTTTGAGGTGGCGGATCTGGTCAAGGCGATCGCTCCACGTCCGGCGATTGTGGTGCGTTTTGTAGATCCGTTGGGGCAAGCGGTTAGGAGTTAACGACTCAGTTCAAGGGTGCCGTCTTGACAGTCTAGTCTCGTTGCAACTCAACCTGGTTTAAGTGAAAAGCGAGCGAACGCGGATCTTCGTTGATTCCAAGGGCCTTGGGGATCAGAGACTTTAACGGCTTCAACCGGACTTGCACCGTACCGGCCTCCAGCGTGCCTAGTGGTACCTTAACGATGAACGAACCTGCTGTTGTGATCGTAACAGTGTGCTTTCTGGTTCCTACCTCAATCAGCAGCTGTTGTGGCATTACAGATGGAATGCCCGGGAGTTCTCCTGAAATCAGTAACGAATGGCCACCGCTGCGTTTGACTCCGAGACCAAATTCGATGCCTTGGGCGAGGACCCACCCGTCGAGTCCGACGCCCGAGATCAGGGCCCGCTGTGAGGCTTCTTGCGTCGAAAGCCTTGAAGGACTGTGACTTGCTTGGATGGGTTCGATTAAGACGTTCAGAATACGCTGATCAGACCCGGTTTGCACAGCCGAGATGTCGGTAGTGATCTCCAGCGTTTGAACGCCGGGTTCGAGTGCGAGATCTTTCAAAACGACGTCGTTCGAAGAATCAGGTAAGTGCGCACGCGCCAGTTCCTTTCCGGCACGAGAAACGATAAGCGACTTTTTCTTGCCATCCGGCCCTAGGTGGACCCGGAGCGCCAGAGACATTTTGTCAGCAGAGGAAGCGTAAGCATACAACTCCGCCTTATTCGACATCCAACGCATCGGTTTGCCGCCAACATCTTCCCAGTCATGCCATCCCTTCTCGCCAAGGCTGATGAAGCTCTGCATCCGTGAAAAAACAAAAACGTCATTTTCGAACAGTAATAGATCTCGGTCCGCAACAGCACTATTCTTCCGATTTAAGAGCAAGTAATCATACGAGGCGTCCGCGGGAAGTCGGCGCCCAGCCAGCACACTAAAGTACGGTCCCTTAAAGAAGAGGCCGACTGGATTTCGGAAATAATAACTCGCCCATTTGTTGAGGTCATCCTCAGGAATGAACTGCAGCGTACGCTCTCCTGGCCGGACCAATCCTGAGATCTTTTCGAGATCTGAAAAATGAGTCATCGCTCGCCCGGGTCCGTCCCTGTGCGCATATCTTGCGTGCCGAGTTGTATCATAGCTGCTTCCCAGGTAGTGGTACTGCACCAAGCCAGTCAGGCAGAACCAACCCAGCGCTAGTCCAGAGCCCACGCTAAGGCGAGCTTTCTGCGGAACTAATCCAAACACTCCAGGCAAACCAGCCCCAAGCAATACAGGGAGCAAATAGTAGGAGTAAAGCAGAATCTTGTATGCTCCGTAGCTGTAGTGAATCAGGGAGGAGAAATAAAGTTCTAATCCTCCGAAGACCACTGCGGACGCAATCAGTAGCACCCGCGCGCGCCCAGCGACGAACCAGAAGCCCCCAAGGGTAGCTGCACCCATGACCAAGGCCAAACCGGTGGCAGCGGCTGCAGGGATAGGATGTAAGTCCACCGGGCCGAACAATCCAAAGCTCATCCGCAGATAGTTTAGAAATCCAATATCTATGGGCAGCCCTGGCTGCGATGCTGACTGTATCAAGATTCCTTTAATCGAGTAGAAAAGCATGTAAGGGTTGGCTACGATCGTTGTGCCGAAGCACATAAGCCAATACATCACGGCGCTTCGGAGGGGAGTTTCCCGCGTCAGCAGAAGGCCTACCGTGAAGAGACCAGCGCACGCAATTAGCATGGGAAGCATTTCCGAGTAAGCCAAGCATGCGGCGGAAAGAAGCAATCCTGTTCTTGCTGCCGATCGGAATCCAGAGCCCGGAAGTTGCACAATGGAGGCGAAAAAGGAAATGACCAGTCCCATGCCGCCCGTCTGCGGCAGCAGGTTGATCGCGGCAGGCCATTGGACCATCATCAAGTTTGTCGTATAAAGGAAAAAACCAAGCCATACGCCGCCGAGCTTGGGGAGTGTCGCGCGCAGAAACAACCACATGGCGCAGTAGCAGCAGTACAGACAGGCAGCGGTAACTGGAACGAATCCCGTCACCGACGAACCACCGACAAGGCTCGCGACACCGGCGAGCAGGTACTGCATCCCCAT
>LNFE01000243.1 GCA_001464575.1 Acidobacteria bacterium Ga0077553
TTCGCCCGTCACCTCCAGGCCGCCAACCCCGACGCCCTCCTCCTCGCCATGCACGGCGCCCAAACCGCTCAAGGCGAAGACGACGTCGAAGGCCGCTTCCTGGAAATCGCCCGCCAAATCCTCGGCCCCGCCAAGCCCATCGTCCTCACCCTTGACCTCCACGCCAACATCACCCAACGCATGGTCGCCCTCGCCACGGCCATCGTCGGCTACCACACCTACCCCCACATCGACATGTTCGAAACCGGCCAGAAAGCCGCCCGCCTCCTCCTCCGCACTCTCTCCGGCGAAGTCCGCCCCACCATGGCTTATCACAAGCTCCCGCTCATCATCCAAGCCGAAAACTCGCAAACCTACCGCGGCCCCATGCACGAGCTCATCACCGCCGCCGAGGCCCTCGAAGCCTCCGGCCAAGCCGAAGCCATCTCGATCTTCCCCGTCCAACCCTGGCTCGACATCGCCGAAATGGGCTGCGCCGTCGTCGCCGTTACCAACCACAAACCGAAGGCCGCCCAAGCCCAAGCCGACAAACTCGGCAAGCAACTCTGGAAGCGCAAGGCCGAATTCGAAACCACCTTAACTCCGGTCCCCGAAGCCATCGCCGCCGCGCTCGCCCTCCCTGAGGGCCCCACCATCCTCGCCGAGTCCTCGGACTCCACCGGCTCCGGCTCCCCCGGCGACTCCACTGGAGTCCTCAAGCATCTTCTAAAAGCCCCGCTCACCGGCCCCGCCGCCATCTTCCTCGTCGACCCCGCCACGGTCGCCGCCGCCTTCGCCTCCGGCGTCGGCGCGACCATCTCCCGCCGCATCGGCGGCTGCTTCGACAAAAAGAATTCAAAGCCCGTCCCCGTCGAAGCCTACGTCAAGCTCCTTTCGGACGGCAGCTGGACCGCCCGCGCCCGCGGCTACAACACCGGCATCACCACCTCCATGGGCCGTGCCGCCGTCCTCGTCTGTGGTCACGTCCATGTCCTTGTCGCCGAACGCTCCGCCATGACCGTCGACCCTGAACTCTTCCGCAGCCACGGCATCGAACCCGTCTACTGCCAAATCGTCGTCGTCAAATCGCCGAACGGCTTCCGCGCCGCCTACGAGCCGATTGCGAAGGCGATCTTCGTCGTCGACACCCCCGGCGTCTCCTCCGCGAATCTCCGCCAGATGCCGTTCAAGCGGGTACCCCGCCCTCTCTACCCCCTCGACACCGAGGGCTTCTAAAGCCCCATGGCCTACCGCCACCGGCTCGTCCTCCTCGCCCTCGTCATCAACATGGTCTGCTACACGGACCGTGTCTGCATCGCCATCGCCGGCCCCGAACTGCGTAAGTCCTTCGGCCTCTCCCAAACCGAGATGGGCCTCGTCTTCAGCATCTTCAGCCTCTCGTACTTCCTCGGCCAAACCCCATGGGGCGCCCTCGCCGACCGCTACGGCTCCCGCGGCCTGGTCGCCTTCGCCATCGCCGGCTGGTCGCTGTTCACGGCGCTGACGGCCGCCGCCTGGAGCTACGCCTCTCTGCTCGTCATCCGCTTCGTCTTCGGCGCGCTCGAAGCGGCCTTCTCCCCGGCGGTCGCCTCGGCCTTCTCCCGTTGGATTCCGATCAACGAACGCGCCACGGCCTTCGGCGCCTTTCTTGGAGGCGGCCGACTGGGTGGCGCCTTGGCCCCGCCCCTGGCTGGCTTCCTCGTCCTCCGTTACGGCTGGCAAGCGCCTTTTATCGTCTTCGGTGCCTTCGGCATCTTGTGGGCCGCGGCCTGGTACGCCTTCTATCGCAACCCGCCGCCCGCGGCCGCCCAAACCCAAAAGGAACCCATCCCCTGGGCGGTCCTCCTCCGCTCCCGCCGCCTGTGGTGTCTGCTCGGAACGGCCTTCGGGTCCACGTTTCTCTGGCAGTTTTACATCACCTGGTTTCCGACCTATCTCCGCGAGCAGCGCGGCATGGCGATCACGGAAGCGTCGTACTACGCTGGCCTCCCGCTCCTGTTTGGCGTTGCTGCCACCTGGATCGGCGGCTTCCTGACCGACCTGCTTTCCCGCCGCCTCGGCGACCGCCGCGCCCGGACCCGCATTGGCTTCGTTTCGTTATGTACGGGTGCGGCGTTGTTCACGGCCGGCATCTGGCATCCGGCGCCGGCCTTGGGAGCGCTGCTGATGGCGAGCGCCGCAGGCGGCGTGGATCTTTACTTGGGAGCGGCCTGGTCTTCGGCGACCGACATTGGCGAGACGTCGGGAGGAGCGGTATCCGGCCTGATGAACGCGGCCTCGAACGCCGCCGGCTTCGCCTCCCCGGCCATCATGGGCCTGGTCCTCGACCGCTTCCACGACTGGAACGCCGTACTCTACCTCTCCGCCGCCACTACCCTAACCGCCGCCGTCCTCTGGCTGTTCGTGAACCCCCGCCGGACGCAGCCAGCGACTGCATGATCTTTTATCGCTTTGAAACGTAACGGCGTGTTCGCTGTCCTCAAGCCGCTTTGCCTTAGCCACTTTATCTGGAATGAGGTGCACCTGTTTCCCATACAGATAAACATCAAAAAGCTCTCTCCGGCTGATCGGCCAGTCATGGAGCTTCACGGAGCAGTCGCTCGACAAATACTCTTGCAGTGTGGACAATGACCCTCGCGACAACCGCTTTGTCTCTTCCGAGGTCGGCAGGAGTTCGTGCAGTTCTACAACTTGTGCAAACGAGATTCTATCTCTCGGTTGAACAAGAAGCCTCCGCAGGTTGAGCACGGCGCTCGTTGCTTCCTCATTGGCACCGAGACGCTCTGCCTTAAAGTCAGATATCTGCTGAATGGTCCATCCATTCGAGCTTTGTCGCCCGCTCGTTGAACCGCTTGAGTAGTTCGACGATCTCGGGCACCGATGTTGGGAGCTTCGGTTTGGCCATGCTTGGTGGAGCTTCCTCCAGCTTACCGCCCTGCCCCCACCGCCCCGCCCAACCCGATACAATCACGGCCATGCAACGCCGTCAACTCCTGCAATCCGCCGCCGGCCTCACCATCCTCCGCTCCGGCCTCCTCCGCGGCCAAACCGCCCCCTCCAACCGCCTCAACGTCGCCCTCATCGGCGTCTGGGGCCGTGGCACCGCCCACTACAACGTCCTCCGCGACGAAAACGTCGTCGCCCTCTGCGACGTCAACGACCTCCGCACCAAGGAAGCCCTCGCCATCTTCCCCAAAGCCAAAACCTACTCCGACTGGCGCCAGTGCCTCGACCAGAAAGACGTCGAAGCCGTCATCATCTGCACCGCCGACCACCATCACGCCTTCATCGCCAACTGGGCCATCAACCGCGGCCAGCACGTCTTCTGCGAAAAGCCCCTCGGCATCTCCGTCGAAGAGGTCCGCACCGTCCGCGCCAACTACCTCAAGAACAAATCCAAAGTCGCCACCCAGCACGGCACCCAGCGCCACGCCTACCCCAACTTCGAACGCCTCCGCGAGCTCATCCTCGATGGCGCCATCGGCGACCTCAAACGCGTCCACGGCTGGGACGCCCGCCAACTCCCCCGCCCCGGCTACCCCACCGCCCAGGGCCAGCCTCCGCCCGAGCTCCACTACGAACAGTGGATCGGCCCCTCGCCCTATCACCCCTATAGCCCCCAATACTTCGGCGGATCCGCCGGCCTCAACTGCCTCTTCTGGAACATGTACCGCGATTTCGGCGTCGGCCAGATGGGCGATATGGGCGCCCACACCATGGACCTCCTTTGGAACGCGATCGACGCCGGCGCCCCCACCGGCATCGAGGTCGACCAGGAGAACACCGACAAGTACAACCCCGACATCTGCCCCGTCAAACTCAAGGTCACCTTCGAACATCCCGCCAACGCCTGGCGCGGCCCCATCGAAGTCCTCTGGTACCAGGGCGGCCAGAAGCCGGAAGCCCCCCGCGGCTACGTCGATATCTCGAAGGTCCCCAACGGCGCCATCTTCGAAGGCACCAAAGGCAGCATCTTCGCCGACTTCACCACGCGCATCATCCTGCCCAATAACGACGACGGCGACCTAACCTACTACAAGCGCCGCGCCGATCCCCTGCCCCTCATCGGCGGCACCGGCCAGGTGACGCAGAACGTCCCCCCGCGCCGCCCTGCCGGCGCCCCCGCGCCGCTGCCTCCCGGCTTCACCGCCCAGCCCAACCAGCAGCCCGGCCCCTCCGGCTTCCCGGAGATCCAGATGCTCAACGGCAAGGTCCCCGCCGCGCTCGGTCTGCCGAACCCGGCCATACCCGGCATCCTCGCCGGCAACCCGCCCAACCGCACCGTCGACGTCTTCCAACGCGAATGGCTCGACGCTTGCAAAGGCAAGCTCAACAACGTCACCCACGGCACCAGCAGCAAAACCCACTGCGACTTCGACTACTCCGGCACGATGATGGAGCAGATGCTGCTCGGCCTCGTCGCCCACCGCGTCGGCAAGAAGCTGACGTACGATCCCGCCACGGGCCGCATCACCAACGTCCCCGAAGCCAACGAGTACCTGAAGCGCACCTACCGCCCCAACTGGACCCTTAACGGCTAACGGTCTTGTACTCGATTCTCCGCACCGCCCCGGTCGTGTTGTACGAAGCGATCCCGAGCGGTGCGGAGAGCTCGATATCACCCGGCCGCATCGTTCCAGCACTCGATCCGTTCCGGCCGCACGGCCACGCGGATCGCGTACCACTTGCCGTCTCCGAAGGTGAAGTAGTTCCGCGTCTCGTTTTCGGAAGCGTTCCAGCCATCGATGCTCGAAACGCCGATGATGTCGCCGCCCCATCCGCCCAGCACGAACGTCGCAAAGTTCGCGCCCACGGGAAAGGTCAGGCTCGCGAAAAAGTCGCCACCCGAAACCCGCATGGCCTCATAGCGGACTTCGTAGTTCGTCTGCGGAAACGTCCCCGTGTAGGTCACCCCGGTCAACGGTGCCCCGGCCTCTAACACCATCCGCCCCTCCGCCACGCTCACCTTCCCGCGCCGCGGGAACGCCGTCTCCTTCCATCCCGCAAGCGATTTGCCGTCGAACAGCGGCTGCCAGGAATCCGCCGCCTGCGCCACGCCCACCCACGCGATCCATTGCCGTCGAGTCACGAAGCGAAGTGTACAATATCAAAACCCTCTATGCGCTACCTCGTTCTCCTCGCCATCCTTGGCCTGCCGCTGTTCGCTGCCGACAAGAAGAAAAAGCCGGTCGTCACGACCAAGACCAAGGTGCAGGTCGGCACGCCGCCCAGCCAGAACAAGTCCACCACCAGCTTCGGCTTCGGCGGCCTCGACCGCAACGGCGACGGCTCCCTCTCCCGCGCCGAGTACCTCTACAACAAAAACTCCGCCCAGGGCGCCGAATTCGACAAACTCGACACGAACAAAGACGGCCGCCTCAGCCGCTCTGAGTATCGCTAAACTTCACTCCGTCATAAATCTCCGCCAGCGACACACGGCAATTGAGACTGTCCAGCGAGCAAACCGTATCCAGCCCTTGCCAGCTCTGCGCACACCAATTGCCGTCATTCCCTCTCGTCCAAACCTCAACTTCGGGCGTCTCGGCGTTCACGAACGTGAATTGCCGCAGTGTCGGACATCCTCGATAGTGTCGCGCCTTCTCACCCCGATCCCACTCACTGCTCTCCGCGGAAACCACCTCAAAGAGCACCCCCGGATTCGTCAGCACCAACTCGCGCGAATCCGTGAACTGCGGCTCATCGATCAGCGCGATCCCATCCGAGTAAGCGACCAACTCTCCCGGCGTTACCTCCACCAGCAGGTTCGACCCGAGAACATCCTGCTCTTTCTCCCGTAACTCGCACAGCAGATTCACCGCAATCAGAGACTCCCGATAGTAGACAGGGGTCCGCGCTCGAATCCGCCCCTCCCAGAAATCGCTGGTCGCCTCCGCCTGCTCCTCCAACTGCAAGAACTCATCCAAGCTCATCCGCATCGCACTCTCCATTGCCGTACCATAGTAGTTCAAGCCCCATCCCCGTCCGCTGCGCTAATTATGGAGAACGTATTGTCCCGTCTTCTTGTCGTGGAAGATGACTCCTCGGTCCGCTCGAACATTGTCACCTGCCTCGAGCTAGAAGGCTTCACGGTCGACGCCGTCGGCTCCACCCGCGAAGCCCTCACGCGCCTCGCCCAGGAGCATTACCCCATCGTCCTTTCCGATATCTACCTCGACGAACGCACCGGTCTCGATGTCCTCCGCGCCGCCCGCGAGAACAACCCCTCCTGCGCCGTCATCCTCATGTCCGGCCGCGGCTCCATGGAAACCGTCATGGCCGCCACCCGCGGCGGCGCCTTCGACTACCTCGCCAAACCCTTCGAGTTCGACGACATGATCGAAAAGATCCGCCGCGCCGAAGCCTCCCTCCTCGAGGCCGACGAAAAAGAAGCCCGCATCGACGACATCCCCGAAACCGACATGATCGTCTCCTCCGCCGGCATGGTCGAAATCTACAAAACCCTCGCCCAGGTTGCCCCCACCGAAGCCACTGTTCTCATTGAAGGCGAAACCGGCACCGGCAAAGAGCTCATCGCCCGGATGATCCATCGCCACTCCCGCCGTGCCGACAAGCCCTTCGTCCCCGTCGACTGCGGCTCCATCCCGCCCTCCCTCCTCGAAAGCGAACTCTTCGGCGCCATGAAAGGCTCCTTCACCGGCGCCGACCGCGACCGCGTCGGCGTCTTCGAAGCCGCGCACACCGGCACCGTTTTCCTTGACGAAATCGGCGACATCGATCTCAACTTCCAAGCCAAACTCCTCCGCGTCCTCCAGGAAAAAGAGATCCGCCCTCTCGGCGCCTCCCGCGCCAAAGCCATCGACGTTCGCGTCGTCGCCGCGACCAACAAGAACGTCCGCCAACTGGTCGAAGACGGCAAGTTCCGCGAAGACCTCTGGTTTCGTCTCGATGTCGTCAAGGTGGAAATGCCGCCGCTGCGCGAGCGCGCCGGCGACATCCCCCTGCTCGTCCAGAAGTTCATGGACCGCTACAACGAACGCTACTCCCGCGAAGCCGTCGTCACCAAGTCCGGGCTCAGCGCCCTCGACTCCTACACCTGGCCCGGCAACGTCCGCCAACTCCAGCACATGATGGAGCGCCTCGTCATTCTCGCCCCGCAAGGCCGCATTGATGAAGCGGCCGTCCGCGAAGCCATCGCCGACGCAGAGGGCCGCGACGCTCCCGTCGAAACCCTCGAAGACGCCAAGGCCGAACAGATCAAGAAGGTCCTCGCCGCCGCCAACGGCAACAAGTCGAAAGCCGCCAAAATCCTCGGCATCGAACGCAAAACTCTCTACCGCCTCATCGATCGTTTCGGGCTGTGATCCGCGCCTGCTCCGCTCTGTTCCTCGGCGTCTTCGCGGTCTATCTCTCGAGCCCCATCGCCACCCCCGCGGACTCCCGCTGGACCATCAACACCGCGCTCAGCCTCATCCACGAACGCAACACCGACCTCAACGAGTACACCGCCGAACTCGAGGCCCAGCACTGGTACGCCATCGAGTGCCTGCTGCCCAACGGCCAGCGAGTCTTCCCCGTCACCCATCGCGACCAGTGCCCCAACGGCCGCTTCTACCACTTCTATCCCGCCGCCGTCCCGCTGCTCGCTTCCGCCGCCGTCGCCCCGCTCGAAGCGATCCTCTCTTCCCTCCAACCCTTCGCCGCGCGCGTAGCCCCCGGCCCCCGTCAACGCTTCCTCGCGGGCGACCTCGCCCGCAGCTCCATGATGACCGAGCTGGTCCTCGCCTCCGCCCTCGTCGCCGCGGCCGCCGTCATCGTCTTCCTATTCGCTGCCGAACTCACCGGTTGGCCCGTTGCCCTCGCGGCCACGCTCATCTTCGCCTTCGCCACGCCCGCCTGGTCCACCGGCAGCCGCGCCCTCTGGATGCATGGCTTCTCCATGCTCTTGCTCCCCGCCGGCCTCTGGGCCATCTGGCGAGGCCGCTGGGCCCTCGCCGGGTCGCTCCTCCTGCTCGCCTTTTTCGTCCGGCCCACCAACTTAGCCGGATTGCTTCCCGGCGCAGCGCTCGCGCTCTGGGCTGGTCGCGCCGCCCTGCGACGCTTCACTCTCGGCGCGCTGCCCATCGGCGCTCTGTTCGCGCTGCTGAACTTCGCCACCTACGGCTCGCTGCTCGCCCCGTACTTCCTGGCCTCCCGCGCCAACGCGCCTTCGCTGGGGCTCCACGCCGAATTCGGCCTCGCCATCGCCGGCAACCTCTTCAGCCCCGCCCGCGGCCTCTTCGTCTACTCACCGGTCCTCCTCCTGTCCGCCGCCGGCCTCGCAGTCTGGCTCCGCAGCACCGAACGCCGTCCCCTCGCGCTCTTCATCGCCGCCGCCTTCGTCGTGCAACTCCTCCTCGTCTCCAGCTACCAGGACTGGTCCGGCGGCCATTGCTACGGCCCCCGCTATCTCTCGGACCTCGCCGGGCTCCTCGTCCTACCCCTCGTCGCCCTGACGCCCCGCCTCCGGGTCATCGCCCTTCCTCTGCTCGCGGTCAGCCTCTTCCTCCATTACCAAGGCGCCTTCTGCGTCCCCTGTTCTCAATGGAACTTCGTCCCCACCGAAATCCGCGAAAGCCCCCAGCGTCTTTGGGATTGGAACGACCCACCCTTCCTTCGCTAACGCAATCCCCGGAACCAGGCAAACACCCGCTCCTGCGTCTCGCGCCGGAAGCGGTTGAAATCGAGCGGCGTCTCTACCGTCAATCCCGGCCGCGCCAACGGCTTCACGGCCGCCGCCACATCCGCCGCCCGCACGTACCGATCCAACGTCGGCGCAATCAGCAACACCGGCCGCCCCGCCGTCAGCCGCACCGCCGCATCGAAGTCAAACGGCGAACGCTGCGGATCGTCGACATACGGCCCCAACCGCGGCAGCAACCCATGCAGATGCGAGTAGTGCCGAATCCCCTCCACGCCCCGGTCCGCCGTCGCCGCCCGCAGCACATCGAAGCCGCTCACCACCGCCAACCCCTTCACGCGCTCATCCAGCGCCGCCGTCAACAGCGCCACCTTCCCACCCAGCGAATACCCCATCAAGTACACATCGCCCATCTCCTCCGTCTGGCCCAACGCCTCCACGGCCGCCCGCGTATCCGCCACCATCTTCCCCAGCAGGCTCCACCGCGGGTACCGCCGGTAGAAGTCCTTCGCATCCAGTACCCGCGCGCCGAACCCGATCTGGTCAAACGCAAACACCGCGAACCCCTGCTTCACCAGCTCCGGTATCGAAGGCCTCTGATCATTCCTCCAGACACTCCCCCCGCTTGCCCACGGCGCCATAATCGACCATCCCGCCTGATACGTGTACCCGTGCAGCCAAACCACCACCGGATACTTCCCCTTCGCCTGCGGCAAAAACAGATCGCCCTTCAGCCCATCGCCGAACGGCACCTCCGTCCAACGCATGCCCTCCTTCGCAATCCGCTCCCGCACCGTCACGTCCATCGACGGCCGCCGCAGCACCCCGGCAATCCAACTCTCGACCGTACTCACCTCAAGCGGCGCCCGCCGCAGTTGCAGATTCTTTACTCCCGCCGGCTCCTCGCCAAGCACCCACTCAATCTGCTCCCGGTCGCCCATCTCTCCTGCCGGCCGGGGCTGCGGGCCCTTGTACTCATACCCATGCGTCCAGGTCTCCAGCTTCGGCATCACCGTCCGCCCAAACACTGCGTCAAAGAAATCGACGAAGTTCTCCACGTCGCCGGCCGACGTCGGATGTTCCCCTGCCCGCAGATGCAGCCAAACGTTCTGCTCCTTGCCCAACCACCCGTACACCCGCCGCCCATCCCGATACGCCTGCTCGAATCCGAACGGGTTCCCCGCCGACTCCGCATAACCGCTATAGAGCATTGCCCCGCGCGGAGCCACCAGCGCCAGCAGCGTATTCTGATCCACCGGCAGCTTATCCTCCCTCCCGGCAAAGAAACGCAGCCGCGGATGAAACCAATGCGACTGCGCCCCGGTCAACAGTTCAATGCTTTCGTTCGCGAACGGCTCGGTCGTATACCGCCAAGGGTCCACCTCGCCGCTGTTCCCACTCGAAGGCACCACGGCGCCAATCCGCTCATCCATCGCCGCCGCCAGCAGCGCCGACTTCCCATTGCGCGAATGCCCCGTCGTCCCGATCTTTGCGGCGTCCACCTCCGGCCGCGTCACCAGATAATCCACCGCCCGCGACGCCGCCCACGCCCACCGCGCCAGCACGCTCCAGTCGTACTCCGGATACAACTCCACCCAAGCATCCGAATCGTCGCCATTCAAATACCGCGGGTCCGTCGCGTGATACACACACGCGATATACCCCCGCCGCACCGCCGTGTAGATCCACGGCCGGTTCACCCCGTGGTTGGTCAAGAACACCGGAAACGGCCCTTTTCCTTCGGGAATTACCAACTCTAGGCGCAGCGTCCCCTTGTAGTCCGGCCCAAACTCCAGCCGCACCTCCCGCACCGTCGCCCGCCCCTCCGTCCGCTCCCCCGTCACCACCGCCCGCAAATTCCCCGGCTTTGGCGGCATCTTCCCGAACATCCAACGCTCAACCAGCCCCTTCAACTCCACGCGCCGCTTCGCCCACTCCGCCCGCGTCTTCACCCCTTCGAGCGCATCCGGCAACCCGGGAATCGACCGCATCTTCGCAAACTCCGGCGGCCGCTCCCCCGTACGTTTCAACCACTCTTCCCAAGTCCGGTCCGTTGCATTCAACCGCCCGTCCGGCGGCGGCGCGCTCGGCCGCAACAGTTGCTGCAACTCCTCGAGCGAACCATCCTGTCCATCGGCGGCACACGCCACCAGTAACAGCCATCCTGCTATGCGCATGAGGCTTACTGTATCTTCACGAGCGGCGGCCGTGCGGGCACCCGGTCAAACGGCGTGTCGGCGATGTACATCGACCCCGCCCCCGGCGCCATCGCCCGGATCTCCGCCGGCATCCCCTCCACCGCCGTCGTGAACACGATCTTCACCTTGCCATCCAACTCCACGAACTCCGGGCAGGTCACCCGCGGTGACCCCGGAATCACCCACTCACACTCTTGCGCCCCGTCCGCCACCCGGTACATCCGCGCCAACCCATCGCTCACCGCCCCCGGATTGAAGAACGCCACCACGACGCTCTCCCCGTCCGGCGAAGGCCGCAGCCCATCCGGATACGCCGGCAGGCTCGCCGGATCCACCACCCACTCCCGCCCCGTGGCCCGCCGCGCCGCCGCGTCCCAGTGGTACCGGCTGATCGCCTTCGGCGTCGAGTCGATATCAATCAACCGCGCCCCCCGCAGATCCTTGCCGTTCGAACACGTCTGCCCGTCGAGCACCGTGTGCAGCGTCCGCGCCGCCGCATCGAAAAAGTATAACGCCGCAATGGGTTCGGAGAACCCAAGATGCTTGGTCCCAAACAACACCCCGCCCTCCACCGCCAAGCCGTCGTTGATGATCACCCGCTCATCCTCCGATACGGTCACCCCCAAGTCCTCTACTACCCCACTCTCCCAGTCAACGAGAACCAATTGGCGCTCCATCCCCACAAGCCATTTCCCCGGCGTTTCCGTCTCAGCGAAGAATCCCGGCCGCCCCGCCAACGCAAGACGCCGGTTCTCCCCACTCACCAGATCCAGCCGATTCAAACTCCCCACCGTCTCCTCGGCGCTGTGCTGAATCGCCACCCAGCCGACCTCCTTCGTCCCACGGAGCGCTCGCGGGCCCTCCGGCAAGTACCGCAACCCCTCCTCCGCAGGAGCAAACAATTCCACGGCCGAATATTGCGATTTCATAGATAAGTCCAGATCATATCGCGCCATTCGGCCTTGACGCTGGTGCCGCTTTTCGATATCTTTCATGAGCCTTTTACTCGTTAACGGGAGTAACGCTACCTATGCAAATCAAACGAAAGTCTCTTGTTGCAATACTGCTCGGCCTCGCAGTCCCGCTGATCGCGGCCGCCCAAACCTCTGACGCCGTCCTTGTCGGCATCATCTCCGATGCCTCCGGCGCGTCCGCCGCTGGCGCGACGGTCTCTGCCGTCAACTCCGCCACTGGCATCACCCGCGAAGCGGTCACCAACGAAACCGGCGCCTATCGCCTCGGCCCACTCGTTCCGGGAACCTACACAGTCACCGCAAAACTCAGCGGCTTCAAAACCCAGGTGCAGAAAGACATCGTCCTGCAAACCGGCGCCGTCGTGAAAATCGACGTCGCTCTCGAAGTCGGCAATGTCACCGAAAGCGTTGAGGTCACCGGCGCTGCCCCCATGCTCCAGACCCAGGAAGCCTCCGTCGGCGGAGTCATCTCCCAATCCCAACTCGCCCGTATCCCTGTTAACGGACGGAACTATACCCGCCTGCTCGTTCTCATGCCCGGCACGAGCGACATTCAGCGCAGCCAAGGCCGTGGCGGGCTCTCCGGCGCGCAAATGGTCTCCGTCAATGGCCAGCGCACCCAAGACAACAACTACACCCTCGATGGCGTGGACAACAACATGATGTTCATGAACTCCCCCGGCGGCTCCCCGCCCATGGACGCCATCCAGGAGTTCCGCGTCGCCACCGGGAACTCGGCCGAGTACGGCCGTTCCGCCGGCGCCAACGTCAACGTCTCCATCAAGTCCGGCACCCGCGACCTGCACGGATCGCTCTACTCCTTCGTCCGCAACGACAAGTTCGACGCCAATGAGTTCTTCGCCAACAAGCAGGGCCGGGGCAAGGTACCGTTCCGGCAGAATCAGTACGGCCTCGCCGTCGGCGGCCCGGTCATGCTGCCCAAGATCTACAACGGCCGCGAAAAAACCTTCTGGTTCCTCGGCTGGGAAGGCTTCCGCCTCCGCCGCGGCCAGACCGCCCAGAGCACCGTCCCCACCCCCGAAATGCGCGCCGGCAACTTCAGCGGCATCGCCCAGCGGATCTACGATCCCCTCACCGGCCAGCTCGACGCCCAGGGCCGCATCGTCCGCCAGCTTTTCCCCGGCAACATCATCCCGGCCAACCGGATCAACCAAGGCATGAGGCGCACCATCGACACCCTCCATCCGCTCCCCAACCGCCCCGGCCTCGTCAATAACTTCCTGCAGACCGAAGGCCAGTCCATTGACCGCGACATGATCGTCCTCCGCGTCGACCACTCCATCAACGAAAAGAACATCATCTGGGGCCGCATGCTCGAACAGCGCGTCGGCCAGCAGGTCCCCTCGGCCTCCGCGCTCTTCGTCAGCGAAAACCGCTACGACGTCCGCAACTGGGGCCTCGGCTGGAACAACATCATCAGCCCTTCCACCGTGCTCGAAATCAAGTACGGCTACAACAGCCCCGACAACCCCGGCTGCCCGGTGTTCCGCAACGGCATCACCCGCGCCGGCATCCTCGACGCCGGCGGCGTGCAGATCTTCGATAAAGACGCCCTCTGCGGCACCCTCCCCAGCTTCTCGCCCCAGGGCTTCCTCTCGGCCGGCGGCGGCGGCGGCGAAACCATCATGGACAAGAATCACCAGACCAACGCCAAGCTCTCCATGGTCGTCGGCCGGCACTCGTTCAAATTTGGTGGCGGCTACACGTGGCGCGCCATGGACGCCGCCTACTCCAACCCCACCAACGGCGACGCCCAGTTCTGGACCTCGCTCACCGCGGACGACCTGAACCCTTCGCAAGGCAACGCGCTGGCGACCATGCTCCTGGGCTACCCCAGCTATGTCCGCCGCGGTTTCAGCATCCCCCGCCTCTTCGCCCGTCAACCCTACGCCGAAGCCTTCTTCCAGGACGACTGGCGCGTCACCGACCGCCTCACCGTCAACCTCGGCATCCGCTGGGAGTCTGGCATCCGCCCCTGGGATACCAACAACGCCCTCGGCAACCTCGTCATCACCCGCGACGCCCAAGGCGTCTACGGCGCTGAACTCCTGTGGGCCGGCACCAACCCGCTCCGCGACAACGCCCCCGCCAAAACCCTTGGCTACGGCCGTTCCCTCATGCGGAACGACATGAACAATTTCGCCCCCCGGCTCGGCATCGCCTATCAGGCCAACTCGAAGACCGTCATCCGCATGGGCGCCGGTGTCTTCTACAACACCACCTTCATGCAGGAGATCAACGACCTCCGCAAGTTCTGGCCCTACCTGCCGCAGCAGGAGATCAGCTTCAACCGAGGCGCCGTGCCGGACTACAGCATCAACCAGCCCGGCCCCGGCTTCGGCTCCACCCAAGCCATCGGCGGCTGGCCCCAGAACCCCAACAACCGCACGCCGTACTCCATGCAGTGGAACCTCTTCGTCCAGCGCCAGATCCAGCAGGATATGACCCTCGACGTCGGCTACGTCGGCTCTTCCAACAAAAAGCAGATCGGCTACTACGGTCTGAACAACGCCTTCACCCCGGGCCCTGGCCCCATCGATCCCCGGCGCCGCCTGGCCGCCGCGGGCTTCGCCGGCAACATGGACGGCGGCGAAAACATGTTCAACTCCGAATACAACGCCCTGCAGATCAAAGCCAACAAGCGATTCAGCAAAGGCTTGACCGTCCTCGCTAACTACACCTGGGGCAAGTGCATGGACAACCAGTCCTCGCTCGCCGAAGGCAAGTACCAGGACATCTTCAACCTCCGGGCCGATTGGTCCCGCTGCTCCTATGACATCACCCATGCCTTCAAGATGGGCTATGTTTACGACCTGCCCTTCGGCCGCGGCCGCGCCTTCGGCGGCGATTGGAACCGCTTTGTCGACGGCGTCCTCGGCGGCTGGGCCGTTGAAGGCATCGTCCAATGGCAGACCGGCACCCCCTCCAACGTCCGCACCGGTCTCGACCGCGCCAATGTCGGCCGCACCCAGGAGCGGCCCAACGTCCTCCGCAACCCGAACCTGTCCGCCGACCAGCGGACGCCGGATCGCTGGTTCGACACCTCCGCCTTCGTCATGCCCGATGCCTTTACCTTCGGCAACGCGGGCGCCTACATCGTTCGCGACGACGGCCGCCGCGTCTTCGACTTCTCGATTGCCAAGAAGTTCCGCATCATCGAAGGTCATGCGCTCGAACTCCGTGGTGAGTTCTTCAACTTCCCGAACCACACCATGTTCGGCGCCCCCGGCTCCGGCGGCTACGTGTTGAACACTCCCGGCTACGGCGTCATCACCTCCACCGCGGCCAACCGCCAAATCCAGTTCGAAGTGGTCATCCCTTAACTTGTTGTTCCTCACCCTCGCCGGTAACTGGACGGTCGCCCCCCTAGGCCCCGTCCTCGTTACCGGCGAGTCCGTTAAGAAGCCCCTCCCCGCCACCACCCCCGGCGGCATCGCCGTCTTCGACTACAACAACGACGGCCGTCTCGATCTCTTCTTCCCCAACGGCGGCGCCATCCCCACCGGTCCCAAAGCCGCCAACACCCTCCTCCGCAACGACGGCAATTTTCAGTTCGTCAACGTTACCGCCGCCGCCGGCCTCACCGGTCGCCACTACGATCTCGGCGCCGCCGCCGCCGACTACAACAACGACGGCCACCCCGACCTCCTCACCCTCGGCCTCCGCGGCCTCACCCTCTACCGCAACGAAGGCAACGGGAAGTTTACCGATTCCACCGTCGCCGCCAAACTCGATAACCTCGGCCGCTGGTCCGTCGCCGCCGCCTGGTTCGACATGGAGAACGACGGCGACCTCGACCTTTTTGTCGTCAACTACGTCCAGTGGAACCCCGCCACCGAACAGGTCTGCCTCGTCGCCGGCAAGCCCGATTTCTGCCACCCCCGCCACTACGCCCCCGAACCCAACGCCCTCTTCCGTAACAACGGCGACGGCACCTTCACTGACGTTTCCGCCCCCTCCGGCATCGCCGCCCACAAAGGCAAAGGCATGTCCGTCGCCGCCGCTGACTTCGACGCGGACGGCCTCATCGATCTCTACGTCACCAACGATCGCACCTTCGCCTTCTACTTCCGCAACCTCGGCCAGGGCAAGTTTGAAGAGTGCGCCTTCGCCCGCGGCATCGCCGTCCCCCAGGACGGCAATCCCGTCTCCGGCATGGGCGTTAGCGCCGAAGACTATGACAACGACGGCCGCCCCGATCTCGTCTATACCGCCCTCCGCGACGAGACCTTCCCCCTCTACCGCAACCTCGGACAGGAGTTTGAAGAGGCCACCGGCAAAAGCCGCCTCGCCCCGCTCAGCCGCACCATGGCCGGCTGGGGCATCGCCTTCGCCGACCTCGATAACGACGGCTGGAAAGACATCCTGGCCGCCCGGAGTGACGCCCTCTCTGCAACCGGCGGCAACGCCGCCAAGGCCAAGGAGCCTCCCGCCTGGTTCCGCAATCAAGCCAACGGAACCTTCGCCCTCGGCGATGGCTGGGCCAAGCTCGAACCCGCCATGTACCGCGGCCTCGTCGCCGCCGACCTCAACGCCGATGGCTGCCTCGACGTCGTCCTCACGGCCCTCCAGGCCCCGCCCCGCGTGCTCCGCAGCCCCTGCCAGGGCGCCGGCCGCTGGCTCAGCGTCGACGTCCGCGAACTCGGCGCCCGCGTCCGCATCGGCACCCAAACCCGCTGGGTCTCCTCCGCCTCGGGCTACGCCTCCTCCTATCTAGGTCCGCTCCACTTCGGCCTCGGCGCCGCCCTGCAGGTCGAGGTCGAAGTCACTTGGCCGGACGGCCGCTCCAAGCGTATTGCCACGGCGACGAATCGTGCGATTCAATTGAAGCCATGAGATTGTTCCCGTTGCTCTTCCTAGCGGCCCTGCTTCCCGCGCAGGAAGACCCCGCGGCCGCCGCCGCCCGCGCCATGCGCGAGGGCCGCTTCGCCGACGCCGAACACCTCTACCGCGGCCTCATCAAAGAGATCCCCAACGAGCCCCGCCTCCAGCTCAACCTCGCCCTCGCTCTCCACTCCGGCAAAAAGTATGCCGACGCCAACCTCGCCTTCGCCCAGTTCCTCAAAACGAACCCACCCCCCGGCCCCGTCCATCTCGTCGCCGGCCTCTCGCTGCTCAAAGCCAACCGGCCCTGCGACGCCGCCCCGGTCCTTGAAAAGGCCAAGCGCTGGCAGGCCTCCGAGCAGGTGCTCACCGAACTCGCCGACGCCTACTCCGCCTGCAAGCGCTATCCGCAAGCCGCCACAGCCTACAGCGAAGCCGCCGGCAAAGCCACCGCCAACGCCGGCCGCCTCAAACGGGCCGCTGCCCGCGCCTATTGGCTCGCCCGCGACTACTCCTCGGCTCGCCCTCTGTTCGCCGCCCTCCGCCCCACGTTCTCAAACGACGCCGAGTTCCTCTACGAATTCGGCGATACCCTCGCCCGCACCGAAGGCTCCGAGGCCGGCCTGCCTCTCCTCGAACGCAGCGTCGAACTCGCCCCGGAACTTACCCCCGCCCGCGGAGCTCTCGGCCGCGCCCTTGTCGAAGCCGGACGCCACCCCGAAGCCATCCCCCACCTCACCGCCGCCGCCCCTGCCGACGCCACGCTCCTCATGCCCCTCAGCCGGGCCTATAAAGCAACGGGCCGCGTCGAAGACGCGGCCCGTGCCGAACAACAGTATCGAAAATCCCTTGCGCCTCAGAACTGAATTCTGACGGCCAACTGGATGTTTCGCGGCCCGACGTTCGTCGTGCCCGTCACCACCCCGAAGTTCGGATCGGCAATGTTGGTATTGGCCCGTCCAAACTGCGGCGTGTTTGTGAAGTTGAACATCTCCGCCCGGAACTGCGCCTTCCAGCTCTCGCCCCAGCGGAAGTTCTTCAGAATGGCCAGGTCCGCGTGGTTCGTCGGACCGAACCGGATGTTCGGAATCCAGCGCGGCGCGTTGCCGATCTCAAACGCGCCCGGCGCGCTGAACGCCGCCGTGTTGAACCACCGGTCCGGCGTCGGGTTCGAAACCGCCGCCGTCTTCAGGTCCGCAACGTTCGGTCGCTGCGTCTGAAAGCCAAAAGCGCTCAGCGTGTTCGGCGCCGTGAAGCCCAGCGGCAATCCGCTTGAGAACCGCACGATCGTCGAGACCTGCCAGCCGCCAACCACCGCGTTGGCCACCGGATGCATGTCGTTCAGGAACTTCCGCCCCTTACCTACCGGCATCTCATACACCAAGGCATTCACGAAGCTTTGCGGAATGTCATGCGCCGAAATCGAACGATCCACGCTCAGGTCATAGTAATTCCGCAACGTGTCGCCCACTTCCCAGCCCTGCCATTCGCTGGCGTTGTCAATCGCCTTCGACCATTGATACGTGCTCAACAGGTTCAGGTCTTTGCCCATCTGCCAGTGGTAGCGCACCACCAGCGCATTGAAGCTCGCACTCGCGCCGGGCGTGTCGCCGGAAAGACCCACACCGAGGAACTGCGGATGAGGACGCAGCAACCGGTGCTGGGGAATCGTCGCGCCGGAGAGCGCACCCGTCGGAATGATCCCGAAGAAGGGATTCCGCACCGGGTTGTTCAGAGCGGCGCCCAAGGAGAGGAACTCCGGAGGCATCTGGTTGGCTCGTTGCCCCGTGCCAAACATCAGTTTCCGGCTCTGAGAACCGGTGTAGCCGGCTTCCACCACCATGCCCTGCTTGATCTCGTATTGGAAGTCGGCGCTGAAGTTCTGCACGTAGCTCAGCGGATGGTGCCGCGAAAACGCGTTCACGTTGTCGCCCACCTGCGTCAACAGGCCCTGACTCGAACCCACCGGCTGGTTAAAGCCGTTCGGAAACGGGTTGCTCAGCAGCGCGTTCCGGTTCGGGTTGATGCCGTCGGCGCCCACCGTCGAAACCCATTCGGTGGTCGTCGAGAAGCCCTGGTTGGCGCCTCCGCCCGTCTGCGGATAGAACATACCGTAGCCGCCGCGGAACACGAGCTTATCCGTGATCTTGTACGCCATGCCGAAGCGTGGCGCCAGGTTGTTGTAGTCCGTGTCCCACGCGCCGCGGTTCTGCGGCGTCACGAACACCAGGCCACCCACCAGCGGCAGGCCGGTCCGTTGCGCCAGCGGGCTGGCCGCCGTGAAGTCGAAGTTGTTCTGCCGGTTGAACCGCTCGGTCCGCGCCAGTTGCACCTCCCACCGTACGCCCAGGTGCAGCGTCAGCTTCCGGCTAGCGCGCCAGGAATCCTGGAAGTAGATGCCGTGGTAGCCCGCCGAAGTCGCCGTGCCAATGCCGATCGGGGCACTGCCGCTCGCCCCCACGCCCAGCAACATCGACGCAATACCGTCTCCGGTCACCGAACTCGCAATCGCCGCCGTCGGTCCCGACGTCAGGCCGCGCGTAAAGTTGAATACCGGGGTGTTGAAGTCGGTATTGTTCAGCCGCGCCGCCTCGCCCAACCAGCCAAACTTCAAGCTATGAGCGCCCAACTCTTTGGTCAGGTTCACCTGCAGGTTGTGCGTCTCGCGCGGCACATTCAGGAAACGCCGGTTGCCCAGCGAAGCGTAGCCCTGCGCCGAAAAGCCGGGCATCGTTTGCGCCTGGAACTGCGAAACCAACTGCTGCGAAAAGCCCAGGGTCGTCGCGTTGAAGCCCTGCGACGGCGAGTTTTGATTCTCTCGCCACCGGCCCGAACCCAACAACACGTTGATTACCCACGTCGGCGACGGCGTAATCGTCGTGCCGATCACGGCATGATGCCGCGGGTTGACGTCCGAGAAATTAGTGTCCGCGCCGTTGCCAAAGAACACCGGCGCCACATTCTCCTGCCAGGCTTTCGTAAACCGGCCAAACAGCGTCCACTTCTCACTCTTCGCCCAGTCAATGCGGAGGTCGAATCGATCGTTCACCGTGTTCGTCTTGCCCGCCGCCGCGAAGTTTCGCGCGTTCGTGAAAGCATCGCCCTGCGTATTCGGCAGGGGGAACAGGCTGATCACCTTCGCCGCTACCGGGTCGATCATCGACGACGGAATCCGGTTGCCCGGAAACGCATCGCGGATGAAGCCGCCCCCAGCCGGGTTCGGCCGCGTCGAGAACGGATCGAAGATCGTGGCTTGCGAGCCGTTAGCGTTAAAGGTCTGCGAAAAGTCGCCGTTCCGCTGCAGTGCCGTCGGCACGTTCGAAATATTCGTGCCTGGCGAACCCTGCCGCAACCCTTCGTAGGCTGTAAAGAAGAACAAGCGACTGGACCGTTTGATCGGCCCGCCCACCGCGGCCCCAAACTGATTGCGCTGGAAGAGCACCCGCGGCAACCCGGACCGATTATTGGTCCACGAGTTGGCGTCCAGCTTGTCGTTGCGCAGGAACTCAAACACCGAACCATGGAACGCGTTCGACCCGCCGCGCGTGATCATGTTCACCGCGCCGCCGTCCGACTTGCCAAACTGCGCGTCGAACTGGTTCCTCACAATGCTCACTTCCTGCACCGAATCCACGCTCGGCGAAGCGATCAACCCGCCCCAGTCCACTGCTGCCGCCGGCACGCCGTCAATCAGCGTCAGGCCCGCCTGTCCGCGTCCGCCATTCATCGAAAAGCGGTTGTGATTCTGGTCCTGCGTCGCCTGCGAAATGCCCGTGCGCACGGCAATGACTCCGGCGTTCACGTGCACCAGGGCGAACGGATTCCGCGCGTTTACCGGCAGGTCCAACACCGCCTGTTGGTTCAGCGTCACCGACCGGTTAGCCGACTGCGTATCGAGCATCGTCACCCCGGCGGTCACCTCGACCACCTGCGTCACTTCACCAAGTTGCAGGTTGAAGTTCAACTCCAAAGTGGCGTTCACGCGGAGCTCCGCGCTCTTCTGCACACTCTTACGAAAGCCAGCCATTTCCACGGAAACCTCATAGTTTCCTGGTGGCAACTGGGAAAAGATGTAGCGCCCGTCCCCACCGGTGGCGGTCTGGCGCGTATCGCTTGTCGCCTCGTTGCGGACCCGCACGGTAGCTCCGGCAATCGTTGCTTGCCCTGGATCCATTACGGTGCCGGATATATTGCCCGTAAACGTTTGGGCGCTGAGAGCTGCTGCCGTGAGCAGGAAACCCAGTGCCGATCGACTGAGTCGGATTGACTTTATGTTCATAGATGAGAAACCTCATGCCGAAAGGCGAGAGTGAAGTGGGGTAAGTTTATGCGAATTGATTCACCGTTGCAACGGTGGATCTCACCGCTTAGAAGGCGGTAATCTTTAAGACATTCGCGACCTTCGTTCTAGGGATAGCCCGTGACGCTACTGTTTCTTCTCATCGCCAACGTCTGCGCTCCGTGCCATCCGGCCATCGTGAAGCAGTATGAGTCCACCGGCATGGCGCGGAGTAGCGGCAAGTTGACCGGCGCCGCGATGGCAGCCACGGTACAGGATCCATCCAGCGGAGCGACGTACCGGATCAATCACGATCATCGGATGGAGTTTGAACGGGGTCCGGTGAAAGGCAGCCGACTGCTCGAATGGTTCATCGGCTCGGGCAACGTCGGCAAGAGCTTCCTCTTTGGGATGGACGGCCACCTGTTTCAAGCTCCGGTGTCGTCCTATTCCGCGGCGGGGAAATGGGACGTGTCGCCTGGGTTTGAAGGCAAGCGAACGATCCAATTGACGCGAGCGGTCGAGCCGGGTTGTCTGCAGTGCCACGCCAGCGCGGCGCAGCCGGAGGGCGGCGTGAGCTGCGAGCGTTGCCACGGGCCGGGGCAAAAGCATATCGCGAGCGGCAAAGCGGCGGACATCGTTCAACCGGCGAAATTGACGGCGGAGCGGCGGGACGGGGTTTGCGCGCAATGTCATCTCACCGGGGTCGCCCGTGTGGCGACGGCGAACCGGAAGGCCGGCACGTTTCGGGCCGGCGATCTGTTGAGCGACCACTTGGCCATCTTCGTCTGGGATACCGCCGAAGCGGGCGAACTCAGCGCGACGAGCCACTACGAACGTCTCGCCGCGAGCCAGTGCAAGCAAGCGTCCGGCGATAAACTTTGGTGCGGCAGTTGTCACGATTCGCATCGCGAACCGGCGGCGGCAGAGAAGGCGGGATTCTACCGGCAGCGGTGCATGAGTTGTCATGCGCAAAAGCCTTGCACGAAGGCCGCGGCGTCGAGCGATTGCGCGAGTTGCCACATGCCGAAAGGCGCGACGCGGAGCGTGGACCATGTCGCGTTTACGGACCACTCGATTCCGCGGAAGCCGCGAACGGCGAGTGCTGCAGAAACGCGGCGCGCGTTGCGATCGTTTCTGCCGGCTCCGGCGGGAGAACGGGAGACGGCGCTGGGTTACGCGGTAGCGGCGATGACGGAGCCGGCGGTGCGGCGAGAAGCGTTTGAGCGATTGCAGAAAGCGCCGCGCGATGTGGCGGTGATGGCGCAACTGGCGCAGTTCCATGACCGGATGGGCCAGGAGGAGCAGGCGATGGCTCTTTGCGAACAGATCGTCGCGATAGAACCTGATCATCCGGCTGCAGCGATAAACCTGGCTATTTATAGGATCAAGCGGGGACGGACTGCAGAGGCGATTGCCTTATGGGAGGCGGCGCTGAAGCGGAGCCCGGCGATGACGGGGGCGCGGATGAATTTGGCGGTCGCGTTGTCGCGGAGCGGGCAGAGAGAGAAGGCGATGGCGGCGTTGCGGCAGGCGTTGCGATTTGAGCCGGATTTCGAGCCCGCGATGCGCCTGTTGCGCGAATTGGGCGCGACGCCGTAAGCTTGGAGCACCTATGGAACGTAGAGATCTTTTAATCACTGGCGCGGCTGCGCTTTCAATCGGCAGCCGACGTATCCTTGGCGCGAACGACCGCGTTCGTGTCGGCCTCATCGGCCTCGGCGGCCGGGGCAACGCGCATCTCGGTAGCTACCTGCAAATCCCGGGCTCCCAACTCGCGGCGATCTGCGATGTGAACCAGGCGGCGCGCGAACGGGCCAACGCGCGCATCACGAAAGCAGGGCAGGAGAAAGCGGTTGAGTTTGGCGACATGCGGAAGCTGTTCGAGTCGAAAGACATCGACGCCGTTTCGATGGCCACCCCGAACCATTGGCACGCGCTCGGTGCGATTTGGGCGATGCAGGCGGGCAAAGACACCTACTGCGAGAAGCCGGCGAGCCACAATCCGTTTGAGAGCAAGCAGATGATTGCGGCGGCGCGGAAGTATGGGCGGATGTGTCAGATCGGCTCGCAGAGCCGCTCGACGCCGCACGTTATGGCCGCGATTCAGGATCTGAAAGATGGGGCGATTGGGAAGATCTATTTGGCGAAGGGCCTCTGCTACAAGCGCCGCAAGTCGATTGGCAAGAAGCCGGACGGTCCGGTGCCGCCGGGTCTCGATTGGAGCCAGTTCCTGGGACCGGCGCCGATGCGTCCTTTTAATGAACTGCGCTTTGCCTATAACTGGCATTGGTTCTGGGACACGGGCAACGGCGACCTGGGCAATCAGGGCGTCCATCAGATGGACATCGCGCGCTGGGGCATGGGCGTGGCGAACGACCACTCGGGCTTGAAGGCCGTATCGTCGACGGGCGGGATGTATGCCTATGACGACATGCAGGAAACGCCGAATACGCAGTACGCTTCGTTCCACTACGGCGACCGCGAGATCACGTTTGAAGTGCGCGGCGTTCTGACCGGTGGCGAAGGCACGCTCGGCGCCGGACCGCGCGCCACCAACGCGGTGGGCAACCTGTTCTATGGCGTCGATGGTTGGATGGAGCTCGACGGCAGCGGTTATCGGATCTACAAGGGCGAGAACAACGAAGTCACCAAGAACGTGAAGGCCGAACGCGGCCAGGACGGCACGGTGCGGCACATGGAGAACTTCCTGGCCGCGGTGAAGTCGCGCGACCACAAGAGCCTGAACGCGGAGATTGAGATTGGCGGCGCGGCGGCGGACTTCTGCCATTTTGCCAACATCGCTTACCGCACCGGCAAACGTCTGAACTTTAACAGCAAGACTCAAACGTTTGACGATGTGGCGGCGAACAAGATGCTGACGCGGAACTACCGCGCTCCTTACGTTGTTCCGGCGAAGGTCTAAACTTTCTTTCCGGAGACTTTGCCCGACTTACCGTCGGAGGCGCTATAGGTGCCTTCGGCGGTTCCGTCTTTTAGGGTGACCTTGACGGTGTAGGTCACTTCGTCGGTGGGGATCTTAAAGGAGACTTCGTCGCCCGACACCGTTAATCCCTGAACGGGGACTGAGTCGTCTTCGGCGTAAAGGGTGGCGGAGTACTTGCCGGCGGATTCGGTGATAACGAGTTGCACGCGGGCTTCGTCGCCACCGGAAGAAGTACCGCGCAGTTCCCATTTGCCGGTGATGTCGGCGGCGAGAGAAAGGGCGGTGGTAAAGAGGCTGATCAGTAAGGCACGATACATAAGCTTGGTCTCCTGTGATACAGATGAGGGAGTATGCTTAATCGTCGCGCGTTTCTAGGTGCCGCCGCCAGTGCGGCTATATTGCCGGCTGCCGGCAAGAAGATTCCGATCGGCTTGGAGCTCTATTCGGTTCGGGACGAGTTGGCCAAGGATTTGTTCGGCACAGTAAAGGCTGTGGCGAAGATGGGTTATGAAGGTGTCGAGTTCTTTTCGCCGTACACGTCGTGGAAGCCGGAGTACGCCAAAGAGGTGCGGAAGCTGCTCGATGATCTGAACATCAAGTGCATGTCCACGCACAACGGCAACCAGGTGTTCGCGCCGGCGAATGTGGGCCGGGTGGCGGAGCTAAACACGATTCTTGGTTCGAAGCTGATGGTGATGGCTTCGGCGGGAAGGGTGACGTCGATCGACGGCTGGAAGGGCGTGGCCGAAACCCTGAGCAACGCGGCCGAGGCGACCGAGCCGATGGGCATCAAAGTAGGCTTCCACAATCACAAGGTGGAGTTTGTGCAGCTCGAAGGGCAGACGCCGATGGTGGTGCTGGCCGAGAACACTCCGAAGAACGTGGTGCTGCAGCTGGACGTGGGCACTTGCATTGAGGCGGGGCTCGATCCGGTGAAGTGGATTAAGGCTCATCCGGGGCGGATTGTTTCGATGCACTGCAAGGACTACGCGCCGCCGCCGGGCAACGGCTTCCTGGCCGGCTTCGGCGAGGGTGCCGCGAAGTGGAAGGAGATTTTCGCGGCGGCCGAGAAGACGGGCGGCGTGGAAGGTTACCTGATTGAGTGGGAGGGCAAGGATCAGCCTATGGAGACGGTTGCCCGTTGTCTTGTGAATTACCGCAAACTGAAGGGATGACGCGCGCGCTTCTTCTTCTGTTCGTTTCCTTCGGCGTCCTGCTTGGTCAGGACGCCGAACTCGTTTTGCGGACCACGGTGGGCTACGGCACAATGCTGGCGAGCCGGCAGATGCCGGACGAGGTGAAGGCCGAGGCCAGGAAGTTAGGGCAGGCGGCGCAGGCCGCGGCGGCAGCGGGTAAATACGGCGACGCCATGCGCAGCTACGCGCAAGGTACAGCGCTTATGATGGGGCAGGAGTGGACCCCGGCTGTCGAGTTCACCGCCGGCCTGCAGGCAAGGGCCGACCACGCGGTGGTGGCGCCGGGGACACTCATCCGGGTGACGCTGAAGCCGATGTTTGCCGCAACGCGGCCGTTGACAGAGAAGGTGGCCGTGACGGTAACGCTGCGGCGGCCGAACGAAATGGCGGGGCCGCCGATTGCCGCGGCGACGCTGGTGGGTCCGGACCGTTTGCCGTTGACGATTGAGGCTATGATTCCGAAGGACGCGGCGGGGGACTATCTGGTGGACGCGCGGCTTTCGCTCGGCGAGAAGTCGCTGCCGGGGCGGACGATTCCGGTGCACGTCGAAGACCTGACGGCGGAGGTAGCGGCGCTGCGGAAGCGGAACCCGGCGGAGCCGACGGCGGCCTATGCGCTCGAGCTCTATGATCGGGCGGACCGCGGGGACATTCTGCCGTTCCGGATCGACTTCAAGAAGGAGTTTGCGCGGGCGAATGCGCTGCTCGATACGAAGAACCCGTTTGCCGGGGTGAAGGGCGACATCCGGAAGGCGTACCGCTCGCCGGTGGACCAGACGCTGCAGCCGTACCGGCTGTTTGTACCGTCGAACTACGACGGGGAGAAGCCGATGGGGCTGGTGGTGGCGCTGCACGGGATGGGCGGCGATGAGAATTCGATCTTTGACCAGTACGCGGCGGGGCGGATGAAGACCGAGGCGGAGAAGCGCGGCTTGTTCGTGGTGTGCCCGAAGGGGCGGGGGCCGGCGTCGATGTACCGGGGCGCGGCGGAGCAGGACGTGTTGGACGTGCTGGCCGAGGTGCAGCGGGACTACAAGATCGATGCGAAGCGGGTGTATCTGATGGGGCATTCGATGGGGGCGTACGGGGCGTGGTCGATTGCGATGAACCATCCGGGGCTGTTTGCGGCGTTGGGGCCGATTGCGGGGGGTGGGAACCCGGCGGGCCTCGAAAAGATCAAGGCGATTCCGCACTACATTGTGCACGGGGATAACGATAAGACGGTGCCGGTGGCGCAGTCGCGGGCGATGGTGGAAGCGGCGAAGAAGTTGGGGACGCCACATGTGTACGTCGAGGTGCCGAACGGGAGCCACACAGATATCGTGGTGCCGCACTTTGCGCCGATGCTGGACTATTTCCTGCAGCCACGCTGACGGGGCTTGTCGCCCGAGG
>LNFE01000244.1 GCA_001464575.1 Acidobacteria bacterium Ga0077553
CCGGCAGGGCTCGATGCCCTGCCGAGCCGCTGCGGAGTTGGCATGCGGCGGGTGCCGGTGAGGCAGTCGCGGGCGCCGGGGAAAGCGGCGAAAACTCTGTGGACGCCGTATGTGTGCGTGGACATGTCGAACGAGAGCCGTGCGCTGATGGTGGTGCCGCACTTTGCTTTGAGGCCCGGCTGTTTTCTACATCTCGGTTGAGAGTGTATGATCGGTCGACGACTATGCGTGGATCAATTCTTTTGTCCGTTTTGATGGCCCTGCCGCTGGCGGCGCAGGGGCCGGAGATGTATCCGTTGGGACCCGATTCGCAGGTGAAGCCGGGGGTGCCGCAGGGCACGATAACGAAGTACGAGTGGTCGAACTCGAAGATCTTTCCGGGGACGACGCGGGACTACTGGACCTACGTGCCGGCGCAGTACAACTCAAGCAAGCCGGCAGCGACGGGCGCTGGCGCGTGCCGGTGGTGCTAGACAACCTGATCGCGAGCGGCGAACTGCCCCCGATTGTCGGTATCTTCATCAACCCCGGGGTGATGCCGGCAGCGCATGCCAACGCCGAGGCCCGCTACAACCGGAGCTTTGAGTACGACGCGCTGGGCGACCGCTACGCGCGGTTTCTGATCGAGGAGATTCTGCCCGAGGTGGGCAAGAAGCTGAACCTCACGACCGACCCAAATTTGCGCGGGTTGATGGGCTCGTCGTCGGGCGCCATTGCGGCGTTTAACGCGGCGTGGGAGCGGCCGGACCATTTCCGGCGGGTGCTGAGCACGATCGGCACGTTCGTGAACATCCGCGGCGCGCAGGATTTTCCGACGCGGATCCGGAAGTTTGAGCCGAAGCCGCTGCGCGTGTTTCTGCAGGACGGGCGGAACGACAACAACATCTACGCGGGCAGCTGGTGGGTAGCGAACCAGGACATGGCGTCGGCGTTCGAGTGGGCCGGCTATGAGTACACCTTCGTGGTGGGCGAGGAGAAGCACAACAGCATCCACGGGTCGGCGATTCTGCCGGACGCGATGCGCTGGCTCTGGAAGGATCCGGCGAAGCCGATCAGCAACCGGCTGCGGCCGGGGGACCGGCAGTTTTCGCGGATGATTGCGGGGGATAGCAAATGGGAGCTGGTGAGCGAGGGCCATCAGTTCACCGAGGGACCGGCTGTGGACCGCGAGGGGAATCTATACTTTTCCGATCCGCGGGCGAGCAAGATCTTCCGGATGATCGACGGGAAAGTGAGCCTTTTCAAGGAGGACACGGGGAACGCGAACGGGCTGATGTTCGGGCCGGACGGGAAGCTGTACGCCTGCGAGAACGGGCGGCGGCGCATTGTGGCCTACGACGTGAAGACGGGCGTGGCGACGCCGGTGGTGACGGATGTGACGTCGAACGACCTAGTCATCAACGCCAAGGGGGAGATCTGGTTTACGGACCCGACGGCGAAGAAGGTTTGGTACGTGCGGCCGGGGAGCGAAAAGCGGATGGTGCATGAGGGTTTGGAGTTTCCGAACGGGATCATGCTGTCGCCGGACCAGACGTTGTTGACGGTGGCCGATAGCCGGAGCAAGTGGGTATGGTCGTTTCAGATTGGGCCGGACGGAGGATTGCTGAACGGGCAGCCGTTTTACCGCCTGGAAACGAACGACATGAGCAGCGCGTCGAGCGCGGACGGGATGACGATGGACACCGAGGGGTACCTTTGGGTAACGACGAACATCGGGTTGCAGATTTGCGACCAGCCGGGGCGCGTGACGGCGATTTTGAATAAGCCGCAGCCGGGGAGTTTGTCGAACGTGGTGTTTGCCGGGAAGGAGTTGGATACGGTGTACGTGACGGCGGGGGACAAGGTGTTCCGGCGGAAGGTGAACCGGAAGGGGTTGACGCCGTGGTCGCCGGTGAAGCCGCCGAAGCCGGGGCTGTAAGAAGACACCCTGCGAACAGGCGGGGGATTCCTGGGGCCAGAGCGGCCCCAGGAACGATTTTCTAGCGCTTGGGCAGCAGTACTTCCTTCCGGCTCTGGACGAGGAACCACATGGCCAGGGCGCTGGCGAAGACCAGGTCGTCGTGTTCCGGCTGGCGGCCGTCGGAGCGGAAGTGCACCAGTTCGTGCTCGAAGTCGCCGAAGCCGGGGGCGTCGAGCGGCAGATGGATCAGGTTTCGCTCAAAGGCCGACCGCAGGCGCGTCAGCAGGTCTGGGCGCGGAATGCCGGTGTAGCTGTCTTTCAGATCGGACTTCGATAGGCCGCCCGTGATGGTGACCGGGTGGAAGTACACCTTGTCCAGAGCTTTTGAGGCGCGCATCAGTTCGATCAGCGTCCCTTCCCCGGTGGCATCCATGGCCAAAGTGACTTTGGGTGTGTAGGGTGCATGAGCTTCCTGGCAGCGGCTGAGGATGGTTTTCAGCCGGGCCGGCAGATCGAAATAGGCGCTGCCGAGCGGCAAGGATTCCGCGTGCAGCAAGTTGATGCGCGGATGCAGTTCGCGGCCCATATCGACGGGATTCTGCTGGCCTTCAAACCAGTTGAGGGCCAGGACGACGATGGCTGAATGGTCGATGCGCTTGCCGACGTCGACGCCGACGAAGAACTCGGTGGCCGACGGCAGCGGCTTGCCGCGAACCGGCGGCGGAACGGTGGCCGCGGCGATGAGTTCGCGGTCCAGAAACTGGGTCTTGCTGGCGATGAAGGCGCATTCGTACTCCTGCCGATAGAGGGCTTCGCCGAGGAACTCGCGTTCGAGGGCCAGGAACTCGGGGGAAATGCGCGGGCACTCCGTGGCCGGGGCGAACCAGACGCTCCAGGCGGGGGTGGGCTTGGTGCAGATATCGTGGAAGCGGCCGGTTTGGCCATCGGGCGTGGAGAGAACCCACATGGCTCCGTTCGACACGGCGAGCATGGGGGAGATCGCCTGGAAGATCGCGTCGTCGACGAAGGCAGCTTCATCGACGATGATGACGGTGACGCTGGCATAGGAGCGGGCGGTGGCCGGTACATCCGAGAGGGCCACGAAGCGCGAGCCGTTGGGCAGCACGAGGGAGCGCGGATTGTTGCCGTCGGTTCGATTGCGGATGCCGAGCATTTGCGTGAATTCGCGGATGCGGCCGAGCAGTTCGCCGGCCTGGCGGCCGACCGGGCAGAAGATGAGGATCAGCGACTTGGGGCGCGTGAGTGCGATATGGAGCGCCTTGGTGGCGGCGATCTGCGTCTTGCCGAGTTGGCGGCTGGTGCAGAGGGCGATGCGCAGGGCTTCGAGATCGAGCAGCTTGATCTGGAGCGGGTCTGGGGTGAAGCCGAGGGCCTCGGCGGCCCAGACGGACGCGGCAGGCAGGGGACCAAAGCCGGCGGCGCCGTCGAACGACACGCGACCGGGGGGTGAGTCCAGTTCGAAGAAGAGCATGGGGGTTCTCTATGGGGTTCAGGTTGCGGTTCGCCAGAGTCCGGGACGCCGGATGGCTTCGGTTGGGTTCGTTTGTCGGGTTTCGGTGGGCGGGACCGCTGGTTGCGATCGGTTAGGAGCCGCCGCCGGCGGTTCTGGTTTTCGGTTTGGGTTCGGTTTCGGTTTCGGGTTCGGCGCGGAATGGGGGCCGGCGGTTGGGGGCAGCGATCGCGAAGCCGAATCCGGCGTGGGCGACGAGCGGCTTCGGTTGGGTTCGTTCGTCGTGGTTTTGTGGGGTTTCGATGGGGGCCTCTTCTGTGTTTTGAACGGGTTCCGGGTTTGAGGCGGGTGGGATTTCATCGGGTTCCGGTTGGGGTTTCGGAGCGGTGGTGTAGACCTTCTGCGGGACGCTCCGTTCGGGGTCGAAGGCCATGGGCGGTCCGGCGATGGGATCGAGAATGCGCAGTTGGCGGAGTTCGCGGTAGGCCGCGGCGATGCTGCGTTCGGCGGCGGCCATGTCGTGGCGGAGCGGGGGGAATCCGCCGTCGGGGGCAGTGCAATTTTTGTAGGCGAAGCCGAGGGCGACGGCGCCGCTGCATTCGGGCAGGGCTTGGTGCTTGATTTTATGGCCGACGGTTTGGAACTGATCTTCGAGCAGGACGAGGCGGATGCAGCGGAGGCGGCGGATCTCCCATTGGGCCGCGGCGACGCGATGGACGATTTCGAGTTCGACTTCGTCGCGCGGGGCGAGTTTGGCGACGAGGGCTTCGACGGAGCGGACGTATTCGGCGACGGGTTCGCCGGGGAGGAGGACGGTGTTGACTTTGGCGGAGTAGTCGATGATTTGGGCGCGACGGCCGTGTTTAGTGGAGTTGTGGCGGGCGCGGGCTTTGCCTTCGGGGGTGCGGGGGCCGGTGCTTTTCTGGGCGTTGGCGCGATTGGTGGCGGCGCGTTTGGCCTTTTTCTCTTCGGGGGTGAGGGTGCTGGGCATGGGGTGTCTCCTGGGCAAAATGAGGGCGTAAAAAGGCGAACGCCCCGCCGGGAAGACGGGGCGTTCGAAAGGGCGCCAGACTCACTTTTGATTTGAACGTAGCAGGCTAGGAGGCGAAAAATGGATCGGCGGGGGGAGCAGAAACGGCTGCAAGCTATTGCAGGGATAGGGACTTAAAAATATTCGAATTGGTCGTCAACGACTTCGGCGGAGTGGGCAAGTTTGGGCAGTGCGGCAGTTAATTAATTGAAAGCAAATGAGTTGTTCGCCCGGGAGGGGCTCGATGCCCCGAATGGCCGGGCGGTGGCGACCCGAAGGGGCAATTGGCGGATTGACGATGGCCGGACGTCCGTCTTACTAGGCGGTGTCGCTAGGTGCGGGACACGCTAGTTCTGTGCCGCCATCCTCTCGGCCACCATCCTTTGGTATCCTACCGCAGTAGGATACTTTTATGCCGCTTGGTAACCCATCGCCCAAACTCGCTATCACTGTAGACCCGGAGACGCACAAAGACGTGAAGGCCGCGGCGAACCGCGAAGGCTTGAGTGTTTCGGCGTGGATGACGATCGCGGCGCGGGAGGCGCTGCAGCGCCGGGCCGGATTGGCGGCGGTGGCGCAGTGGGAGAAGCAGCACGGGGCGTTTACGGAAGCGGAGATGGAAGAGGCCCGCCGGAGCGTGGGGGCGCAACTTCGCCGCGCTGCGCCGAGGACGCGCCGTTCCGCATGAGCGCCTTTGTTTACGACTCCGCCGTGCTGGTGGCGGCGGACCGCAACGAACGGAGGACGTGGGCCGAACACAAGGCCCGGTTGGAGTTCGGAGCGATTCCGGTGGTTCCTGCGCCGGTAGTCGCCCAAGTGAGCCGCTCCCCGCAGCAGGCCCAACTCCGCCGCTTTCTCGCCGGCTGCCGAGTGGTGGCGCTCGACGAGCGCGATGCGCACACGGCCGGCCGCTTGCTGGGCAAGACGTCCACCACCGATGTGGTGGATGCGGTGGTGGTAACGGTTGCCTTGGCAGAGAAAGCGATCATCGTGACGGGCGACCCAGCCGATATCGAGCGACTGGTGAGCGCGTCCGGACAGCAGGCCGTGGTGGTGAGCGCTTAATCGTCCCGCCGCTGTGCGCTTGCGAGTTTGTTGGGGTCCGTACTGGACGGGACGAGCAGCGGCCGACAGGGGAGTGTGGTCCTGGACTTACCCAAAGGGCTAACGTCGGCATGCGGCGAACCGGGAGCCGATCTGTCGCAGACGCTGCTTGAGAAGTTAGCCGTTGCAGCTTACCGGGAGAATAAAGTGTCCACGCGTCAGCTTCGACGGATCCTGGGATTCGAGACCCAGTACGAACTCGATGGTTTCTTGAAGGCCCAGCAGGTCTGGCTCGAGTATTGGGAGCAAGACCTTGCCCGCGATCGAAGGACCCATGAGCATTTCGGGATCTGACGTGGCTGCTGGAGCGAAGAAGCCGGGCCTTCGCCGTTCCTTTGGGGCAGGATCCTGCCGGTAGGCGTTCGACGGCAGAGCGGGAGAGCTGACGAAATACGAAGTGATTCTTTACTGGAGCTGGGAAGACGATGCCTTCATCGCGGAGGTACCGGAGTTACCTGGTTTTGCCGCAGACGGGGCTACCCGGCAGGAGGCGCTTGCCAAGGTGGGTATGGTGATGGGCGAATGGATCGAAACGGCGAAAGAACGGGGCCGCGAGATTCCTGAGCCGAAGGGCCGTTTGTTCTTCGCATAGCGGGCGGCGGCGGCAGCGCGGCGGTGCTAGCTTCCTGGGGTTTTCGTTGCTCCCTCGGTGCGGGCATTCATGCCGAAATCGCGCTCGACGGAATCGTACCAGGCTGCATCCTCCTGGGCGCTCCAGTCGACCCATTGCTCGTCGCTCTGGCCGCTTCGCCAAGCGAGAAAGGGCTCGGCATCGGGACCGGAGGGATGGCGCAGTTTCCAAGTTCCGCTCTCGATAATGTGGCGGATCACCGCGGCGGTGACTTCGGGCGGGACCGGGTTGGCGAGCGCCGCGCGGAAGAGGCCGGACATCCGGGCGGTGTGCGGGTACAGGGACTCTTCGGGGTTGGTGATCGCCTGCGCCATGCGGGTGTTCTGAATCCCCGGTTCCACAATCGCGACCCGGATGCCGAAGGATTTCACTTCGCCCGCCAACGCTTCGCTGATCGCTTCCACCGCGAACTTGGAGGCGCTGTAGGCACCCAGCGGCGAATTGGAGATGCGGCCAGCGACCGAGGAGATGTTGACGATACAGCCGCTGCGCCGCTCCCGCATTTGCGGCAGGACCGCCTGGATGCAGCGCACCGTACCGAGGTAGTTCGTATTCATGACCTGGGCGACGGCCTCGATCGGCAGTTCCTCCACCGAGCCATGCACCTCGATGCCGGCGTTGTTGACCAGCACATCGATGGGCGATTCGATGGCCGCGAAGCAGGCGCGGACGGACTCGTCGGAATCGACATCGAGGGTGCGGATTTCGATGGGAAGATTCTCCGCGGCGGCGGTCTCTGCGAGTCGGGGAGCGCCAGCCGGATTGCGCATGGTGGCGATGACGCGGTGTCCCGCGCGTGCGAGTTCGAGTGCGGTGGCCAGCCCGATGCCGGTGCTACAGCCGGTGATCAAAACGGTGCCCATTGAGGAGGAAGAGTACAACACGCCAAACGCCTTGGCAAGGGGCGGCCGGAACGTTTCCCCTTCGCACAACCGGCGGCTGGTAGAATCAGCGGCGATGTTGTCTAGTGTCTTGGAGTTGGAAGAGTTCGCCGCGCGGTACACCGCGGCATGGTGCAGCCAGAATCCCGAACGTGTCGCCGCGTTCTATGCGCCGCACGGCTCGCTGCAGGTCAACGATGGTCCTCCGGCCGTTGGGCGCGCGGCGATCGCGGAGGTGGTGCGCTCCTTTATGGTGGCGTTTCCGGACCTCTGCGTTGGGCTGAAGGAGATGCGAGGTGAGGCGGGAGCGCCGGAGTACCATTGGACGCTGTCCGGGACCAACACGGGGCCGGGCGGAACCGGGCGGCGGGTTCAGATCAGCGGCTTCGAACGGTGGTCGATGGGCAGCGACGGTCTGATTGCTTCGTCGCTTGGCTATTTCGACGCGACCGAGTATGGCCGGCAACTCGCAGACGGCAGCTGACGCCGGGCCGGCGCAGGTTACGCGAGGTACTGGCTGATGGCGCCCCGGATGGGCGACACCGGTTCGTGCACCTTCCGTTCCAGAAGCTCTTTTTCCGGCGTTCCGGCTCGCAAACGGACCAGCCACTCTTCCGGGTCGAACCCGACACCGATGGGGTTCTCCGCAAACAGCGAGGCCATGAACGCGCTGGCGTCTTCGCTGGAGCTCAGGTTGTCCACCTGGAACGGCATCTCGTTGCCATCCGGATCGGCATAGTGCAGCGCGGCGGTGATGCCGTGGTGGATGAACCAGCAGGCTTGATGCCTTTGCCCCGCACGAAAGGCCCAGCGTCCGAGTGGCCATTCCTGCCTTCGTCCTCTATGGCTATGTGGTGCCGGCGCTCCTCATGAATTGGCGCACCAGCGTCATCACCCCGAACGGCCTCGCAGTCTACGTCTGGCCGTTGGTGGTCCGGCCGCCAGGCCGATTGCCTCGGCAGAAGATTCGCTGCTGTTACTAACGCAACGTTTCCACCTATGACGAGGGGACTCTCCTCGAGAGCTATTTCTCGGCCGGGGTGGAATCGTGGGATGGCCGCCGGATTGAAATTTCCGCGCCTCACGAAACGGCCGCGCAGGCGATGGAAGTGGCGCACCAGGCGGCTGCCGTGCTGAATTTCGCGCCAGGGCAAAACCCGATCCCGGTGGAGGAGATCGATCAACTTCCCGGGATGGCAGAAATCCGTTTCGTGATTCTGCTGATGAGCTTCTGGCTAGCGCTGTTCCTCGCCGCCATTGGACTGGGGGTCGCATGGGAGTCGCGAAGCGCCGCCGCCAGGCACTCGGAGGCAGCCCGGAATTCGACCGACCAGTCCGCCAGAGCAGAAAACACGGAGACGGTTCCCTTCCCCGCAGAGTGTGTTTTTGCGAAACACCTGCTCGGGAATCGCCATCCTTCCGAATGAACGGTATTTAACCGGAGGAATCAAAATGGAATCGTTAGAAGAACTACTGGTCGAGGAATTGCAGGACCTGTACAGCGCGGAAAAGCAGCTCGTCAAAGCCTTACCGTCTATGGTGAAAGGCGCCCAATCGGAGAGCCTGAAGACCGCCTTGACCGAACATCTGGCAGTGACGAAAGCTCAGGTGACTCGCCTGGATGAAGTCTTCGCCTTGGTGGGCCAGAAGCCGAAAGCCAAGCACTGCAAAGGCATGGAGGGACTCCTGGCCGAAGGCAGTGAAGGTCTTGAATCCCAGCAGCCGAGTGTGTTTCGCGATTTGGCCCTGATTGGCGCGGCCCAACGCGTCGAGCACTATGAGATGGCAGCTTATGGCACGGCGCGCGCCATTGCGGAGCAGTGCGGGATGTCCGAAGCGGTGGAGCTTTTGGACCAAACCTTCGAAGAAGAGGAAGAGGCCGATAGCAAGCTGACCGAAGTCGCCGAGGAGCTGTACGCCGAAGCCGGTTCGATGGAGGAAGGCGAGGACGACGAGGAAGCGCCCGAGAAGGGAAACATGAAGATGGCGTCTGGAAAGAAGGGCGCCGCCAGCAAAGCGCCGATTCGCTAGTCCGCTTCCGCCAGTTCTCCAGGACGGGAAAGGAACGGCGCGTTGGCGAGCGTGGCAATCACAGGGCGGCTCTCGAACGTTGAGTAGTCCCCCCTGCGACGGACCCTGCCCGATTCGAGTTCCCTACTCGTCCACGTCCTGGAGAGACATCAGGGTGTCGACGGTGAGCGCCTCCGCCAACCGAAGCACCTTTTCGCTCTCCTTGGCGCCAAAGCGACGGCGCCACACCCCGGTCTGCTTTCGCTCCAAACCTTCGACCAACCGGGCGGGTCCGCCGCTCGCGTCGACCTGCTAAATTCCCTGCTCCCGGCCGGCCTTCTCCGCGAACCGGCGGCTTATGGGGACGGGGGATCGTATCTCTTCTGGAGTCTGGCGGCCAGTTCCCGCAGCAGGCCCGCACCGTCTCCGCGATAGGCGCTGCCGTGTTGACAGGCGAGCATCGCAGGATCGAGATCCGCCAAGCCCGTCAAAATCGCAGACGTCCCGGTGGCGTGGGCGAAATACTCCAACATCCCGCGCATCTGCTCGCTTACCGAAAGCACCTCCGATTCGGTGACCGGCGGCATATCCCCGCCCGGCTGCGTAAAGAGATCCCCGCAGAACAAGGTTTTCGTCGAGACATCGAGCAGAACGCCGCAATCCCAGCCGTGGGGAATGTGCGGGGTGTACAGCCACTTCATCCGCCGGCTTCCGAGGGAAAACTCCTCGCCGGCTTGGAACCCCCGGGCGGGACGGTCGGCAAAGTCGTTGAGGCAGGTCATCACGCCGATCTCCGAGCCAAACGGCGTCGCCTCGGGCGCGGCGGCGAGGAAGTCGTTGAGCGCCCCAAACTCGTCGCTCTCAAAGTGCGATCCACCCACCCAACGAAGCTTACTCGCGGGCAGCACCTTACCGACCGCTTCCAGGGTGACCGGGAACAGCTTGCGCAGCCCCGTGTGGAATAGCAGCGGTTCCTCATCATCAACCAGGTACGAATTGAAGGTGAATCCGCCGGGCATCACGTCAAGAGGCGTCGAGATTCGATAGATTCCGCGCGCGACTTCGTCCAGGCGCGTCCCAGTCTGTGTGTTGGTCGTCATGCTTGCTTTTCCTCGCCCGGGGGGCTGGGCCGCTTCCGATGGCCCACACAGTTTACCGTCCCCTGCGAGGCTTGGTAAACATCCGCCAAGTTCACTTGGCGAGAAGTTGCTCCAGATACTGCAGGGCGCGCGGGTCTTTCGATTGGCCTAGCCAGAACATAGCCTGCTTCCGCACCGCCGGGTTCCGGTTGTCTTTCGCTACCTGAATGAGCGGTGGAATGCCCTCGCCGTTGGGGATCTGGGTCAAGGCAAAAACCGCCTTCTTCTTCACCTCTGTCTCCGGATCGCGGTCGATGGCTTCTCCGATCGGCCCGATTGCCTGCTTGGCCGCTTTCTGCGCCAACCAGAACAGCCCTTTGCTCCGGACATGGGAGGACTTGTCCTCCTTCGCCGCCTTCAGGATCGCCGGGATGGCTCCCGGTTCGCTGCTCTGCGTCAACGCGAAAATCGCGTGCTCCCGTATTCGCTCGTCCTGGTCGTCGCGGAGGACCCGCTGCACAATCTCCGCCCCTCGCTTGCCTCTCGAATTTGCCAGCCAAAAGCTGGCTTTCTTTTTGATCTCGACCGTAGGGCCGGAGAGCGCGTACTGCTCCAGCGCCGCTTCCGCCTCGCCGCCCGCGTGCATCGCCAGAGCCTGCACCGCGGCATCGTTGAGGCGACGGCGGCCGTCCGTCGAAGCCTCCGGCTGCTCCGCGTACTGCCGCAGTAACGCCACGCTCTCCGCCGGGCGGACGTTGGTCAACCAGTGAACAGGCAGGCCGCCGGCGTCCAAAGGGCAATCGGCCGAGAAGCTTTGGAGCTTGCCAACCACTCCCCGCTCGACGCGGAGGAGGACGGTGATGTGCGTCGGACCTTCGAGCTTGATGGGCCCGGCCGGGGCGCTGGCAGGGCTGGCGGGACGGCCTTCGAGGCCGCAGCCGTAGCTGCTGCGCTGGCCTTCGTGGTACCAACAGCAGGATTGCCGGTCGCCGGGGATTTTGGCTACGGCGTAGCCGATCCAGGCGGGGGTGGTCTGCTTCGCCATCGCCGCGCGCAGGGCGGCCGGCAAGCCATTGGCGGCCGTCGCGGTTTGCAGGTTCGCGTTCGTGATAGTGGGTTGCTGAGCGGACAGGGCCGCGGTGGCGGCGAGGAGGAGGGAGAGGGTTCGGGTCATGATCAGTTTCCAGGGGCTACTTCAGGAGGTCCATCAGGTAGGCGGTGGCTTCCGGGCTTTTCAGGTGGGTGAGGTGCTGGACGGCGGTGCGGCGGAGTTCGGGATCCTTCTCGGTGCGGGCAAGGTCGACGAGGGCTTTGGCGCTCTGGTGGCTGGCGAGCGAACGGAGGATGTCACGGCGGGTTTCCGAGTCCGGGGCGGAACGGTAGAGGGCAACCAGGCCGTCCGTGGCGGAGGGGCCGGGGCTGCCGCCGAGGTAGCGGATGGCTTGCTGGCGGAGGGTGGGGTCCTTTTCACTCTTGGCGATGGCGAGGAGTTGGGCGGAGTCGCCGGTGGCCACAAGGCCGCGGAGGATGGCCGTGCGGACCTCGGTGGATTGTTCGGTACGGTAAAGCTCGGTGAGTTGGGCGTGGGCGCCGAGGCCGCCGAGGGTGCGGACGGCTTCGCGGCGGAGTGTGGGATCGGGGTCGGATTTGGCGAGGGCGAGGACGCGGGCGCGGTCGCCGGCGGAGCGGTAAGCGCGGAGGATCTGTTTCTTCAAGCCGGTGTCTTTAGAGGGGCTATAGATTTGGGCGAGGACTTGGCGGTTTCCCGGGTTTCCGTGGGCGCCGAGGGAGCGGACGGCTTGCGCCTGGAGGGTGGGGTTGGCGCTGGCCTTGGCGGCGCGGAGGACGGCTTCGCGGGCTTGGGGGGTGTCGCTTTGCGAGAGCAGGCGCAGCGCTTGCTGCTGCAGGCGGGGGGCAGAGGGGCCGGCGAGAAGCTCTTCGAGGACGGGGAGGGCGCGGGCGGGGTCGGCATGCAGGAGGCCGTTCATGGCCGCGAGCTTGAGGGCTTCGTCGCCGGTGGGGGCTGGCTCCTTCTGGGCGAGCAGGGCGCTGACGGCAAGAGCGGAGAGGAAGAGATGTTTCAGGGGCACAGTGTTTGACTCCAGGTCGCGGGCGGGGCCGCGGGGTTTCTGGCGACTTAGACTGGCGGGGGAGCGGGCGGTTAGTGGATTATCTTCCGCGGGTGTTGGTGTGCTGCTCCAATTCCTTGAGGAGACTGATGGGTGAGGCGGCGGATTTGTTGGTGAGGACGGTTCGGCCCCAACCGGCGCGCATCGTTTCCGGTCCGCCGGCGAAGCTGATGGTGAGCCAGGGGGAGGGCATGGAGACGCTGATTTCGAGGCGGCGGAGGAGCACTTCGCCAGCGGCGTTTTGCAGCTCGATGGAGTCCGTTTTGGAGATTTGCGGAGTGAGGCCCCAGTATTTGGCGAACCGGTGGGCGGCGGTCTCCCGGCGATGACGGATGAGGATATCGTGTTGCTCGAGCGGGGCGGAGCGCTGGAGGCAGTGCTGCAGGGCGAGCTTGGCCTGCCATTCGGAGAGGAGGAAGAGGCCGTTGTGGCCTTGGAAGTCCGGACGGAGGCCGCCTTGGGGGCATGCGGAGGGGGGAACGAGGCGGTAGGTTTGCGCTTCGCGATCGAAGGCGGGGGCGCCCTTTCGTCGCTGGGCAGGGAGCGAGGGGCTGGTTCGATTGATGGTGACGCTTTCGACGCCGGGCGTGAAGAGAAGTGCGACGCAGAGGTTATCGCAGGCGAAGCCGCGCCGCTTGTTGGGGCCGCGCGGGTTGAGATTGTCCCAGCGCGGGGCGGGAACTTCGATGCGGATATCGCCGGACATGGGAATGCGAAAGGGAGGGGTGACGTCGGGCAGGAGAGTTTCGGCGTAGAGGGCCTGGCCGGCAGCACGGAAGGGTTGGGTGACGACGAAGAGGGTGAGCGCCGTGAGGGCGGCGGCGAGGAGGGCGGCAAGGGCCGTATCGCCGAGAAAGGATTTCGCCGCGAACCAGGCGGCGGCGAAAACGCAACCCCAAAGAAAGGCGGTGGGCACGAGGCTGAGGATGAGGCCGGGGACGATGAAGAGATAGAAGCCGAGAACGACGAGGCCGGGGAAGAGCAGCACGACGGCGGAGACGGCGCCGGTGAGCAGGAGGTAGAGGGCGAAGAGTTTTTGCGAGGATCCCATGGCGACTGCCTGCGACGGCGGCTCGCCGCGGGACAGCGGAACGGGATTCGACGGCCAAGCCTTGCGGGAAGGATAGCAGGCGAATTTGGGGAGGGGCAAGCGCGGCGCGGGGAGGCGGCTTAGGGGGCTTGGTAGATGAGGGAGTACTGGAAGCCTTTGCCCAGGCCGTAGCCGGCGGCGGCGCCCGCGGCGGCGGCGAGAACGACGGCTGAGGAGACGAGATCGAAGCGGGGGCGGCTGGCGAGCGTGGCTACGGCGGCAGCCCCGGCGGCGGCGCCGATGAGGGGCGCGTGGCGACGTTTCCCGCCGGTGGCGAGAAGCTGGCGGACGGTGGCTTGCGGGATGGTTTGGGTGGCGCCGTTGCGGAGCTGGACGGTGAGGGTGGAGCCGGTGACGGCGAGGAGCTTGCCTTTGAGCCGGGCCGGCTTCCCCGGCGTGGCCGGGGAGGCCACGCGGAGCTTGAGGGCGGTTCCGGGGGAGAGGGCGACAACGTTGGCCCAGTCGGTGCGGTCTGGAGGGGCGGCCGCGAGAAGGTGGCTCGAGACGAGGAGACCCAACGCGAGGGATGCGATCCGGAAGGTAACCATACCTGATTATGGCTGGTTAGCGGATTTGGGAGACGGTGGCGCCGGGGGCTTCAAAGGTGAGGCTGGCCCAGTAGGACTCCCAATCGTGGGTGGGCTGTTGCACGGCGAGCATGTGGATGACGTGAAGGCGCGTGGGGCCGGCGGCGGTGATGGGGACGTCGAGCTTGCCCTGGGCGTTGGTACGGCCGGCGATGCGGGAGGCGGGGCTGGCGATGAGAAGCTGGGCGTCGGCGAGGGGCTTGCCTTCGTAGAGAACCTGAACGGGAAGGTGGCCGCCGGGGGTGACGGACGCCGGATCAGCAAGGGGAACGATTTCGATCTTGAGGCCGAGGGGGCGGCGAAAAGCGTCCGTGGGGGTGCCGGCGACGACGTAGGTTTTGGCGAACTTCGCGTACTTCTCGCGGGATTTGACGGGGTTCGCGTCGAACCGGGCGAGGGCTTGCGTCAGGCCTTCTTCGGCGAGGTAGGCGCGGAAGGGGATGGGCTGCATTTCGAGGTAGCGGGGTTGCGTGGAGGCGGCGAAGTACTGGGAGCCGGGCTGGACGGTGACCGTGGAATGGGTGGCGCGGCCGAGGATGCGCCAATCGGCAGCAGGGAGAGAGGTGAGGCGGGTGGGGTCGACGGCCTGTTCGGAGTCGGGGAAGCTGTCGCCAGTGTGGGCGGAGAGGAGGATGGTGGAGCCGGGCGCGGGGCGGAACGGCTTGGCCATGAGATAGAGATCGTGGGCGTTAAGCGTGAGGACGCTGAGCAGGGGCAGGAGTAGGAGTCGCATGGGATGGGTTCGCCTTTTGGAGTTTTTGGAGTTCTTGTTTCAGTTGGGCCGCGTCGGCGGGCAGGTTGAGTTTGGTGAAGACCCGGACGAGGTCTTCGAGCAGGGGGATGCGGAGTTCGGGGCGCGTCGACGGGGTGGCGCGGTAGACCTGGCTGAGAAGGTCGGCGGCACCGGGGAGGTCGGCGAACTGCTCGCGGAGCAGGGCGGCTTCCCAACGGCCGCCGGGGAGTTCGGGGCGAAGGTCGAGGAGCCATTGGGTTTGGGTTTCGGCTTCCGGGAGGCGGCCGAGGAGGCGGAGGGCCTTGGCGACGGTGTAGTTGAGTTCGTAGTCGTCGGGAGCCTGTTTGGCTAGGGGTTGGGCGAGTTTGAGGGCCTGTGCCGGTTGGCCCTGGTCGAGGGCGGTGCGGGCTTGGGCTTTGCGGGCGTTGAAGTCGCCCGGCTCCTGGGCGCCGAGTTGGGCGCCCAGAAGGAGGAGTAGGGGGAGGCAGCGCATGGTGGGCGCTCCTTTACTGGACTGGTCCCCCGCCGGTTTCGCCCGGATCGATGTGGCGGCGGTTGCGGCCAGAGGGGCAATCGGCCAGGTAGGGGAACTCGTTGCGGTAGGCAGCGTCGTTGACGTTGACCCCATCGCCAAGTTTGTTGTTCGGGAACTTGTTGAAGGCCGGAATCAGGACGCCGCCGACGACAGCGCGGAGGGCGATGTCGGTGACGTCGTCGAAGAGGCGGCGACCGTTGGGATAGCCGGCGGGGTCTCCGGCGAGGAGGCCGAGGCGGCTGGCTTGGGCGGGCGGCGTGGCGGCGACGCCGGTATTGAGGCGCAGCAGATCGGCGACGGGACCCGAGGGGGTACCGGGGGCGGCGATGGGAGCGGCGTAGGTGACGAGCGGAAGCAGGTCCGTCCGGGGGGCCGCGGGGATTTCAACGGCGCCGGCGGTGGCGGCGTTGACGATGCGGGCGAGGGCGGGGTCGAGCGCGAAGCTGGCGAACTGGGCATCGTCTTTGGGCTGGGACATGGAGAACTTGTCCTTGAAACCGGTGCCGATGAGGAGTTCGTTGAACAGCGGCTGGCCCATGCGTTGCACCTGGCGAAGTTCGCCGAGGTTGGCGAGGGGGTTGGGCGAGCGGCGGACGGTGATGCGTTGGCGGCTGGTGGTGCCCCAAGCGCCGATGGTGGCGGCAGGGACCGTGGCGGCTTCGACGCGGCCGGAGGAGGTGAGCATCTCGATCGGCACTTCGATAGCGATGGCGTTAACCGCGAAGCCGGAGACCGTATCGGCGGCGAAGTTTTGCGCGGCGCGGTCTTCCATGTCGGTCAAGACAGCCGGGATGCCCGAGCCGAGGGTACGGAGGTTGAGGGTATCGAAGGCGCCACCGAGGTCGATCCAGAAAGCGTCGTCGACGGTGCCAGCGAACACGTTGACGCCGTTGGCCATGGAGTAGGTGCCGGCCTTGAAGAGGGCGGGATAGTCGATGGTGCGCGGGCCAGGATTGGCGGGGACGGCGTAGAAGGGTTTGCCGTCGATGTTGGCCATGGAGGTGGCGTTGCCGTTCCGGATCATGTTGACGCGATAGGGCTGGCGGAGGCCAAGGCCGGGGCTATCGAAGTCGCGGATCTGCGGGGGAACGATGAGGGTGCCCGGGGGGACTGGCGCGGGGGAGTTGGCGGGGGTGCGGATACCTTCGCCGGCGCCGGCCATGGTCGTGAAGAGATTGGGGAGGCGCTGTTCGATGTCGAATTGGAACTGGAAGATGAGGTCTTCCTGGGCGTCGTGATTGTTATCGGCCTTGATTTCGTAGAGGATGCTGGGATCGAAGGGGAAGTAGTTGGGACCGTTGGCGGGTTCGAGCAGGGGGTCGACGCAGAGGATAAACGTGACCTTGGAGGGCCGTTGGTTGGGGGTTTGGTTGCCGGTATAGCTGACGAAGGCGAAGAAGTCAGTGATATCGGCTTTGTGGTCGAGCGCCGTAATGGGCGCTTCCCGGTGGTTGGCGGCGAAGCCCGGAGGCGCCGCGAGGATAAGGGCCAGCGTGGCGGCTAGCAAGGACTGTGGGGTTTTCATGTTTGGATGTAGTACTCCTTCAGGGGTGAGTACGAGGTGGATCGGGGATTGGATGTGGGGGCTGGGGAATTTTTGCATTCCTGGCGAGATCCGTCCGTGGGTGAGGGGCGGACATCATGAACGGCAGTAAGTTGATAAGGTTGGGGTTGAAGAGGAGAGCGATTTTGCGGAAGTTTGGGATGGCGGTGATGACGTGGGCTCTATTGACCGCGGCGGGGTGTGGAACGGAGCCGTCGGCGGTGAAGGAGGGCAAGGGGCATAACGCATTGGCGCCGCTGACGGAGTCGGTGCGGCAGGGAGCGGAGCAGCGGGGCGTCATTTATGTGCCGGCGCATTCGAGCGTTTATTGGGGGTTTGACCGGGTGGAGAGTGAGCTGGCAATTGCGCTGTATATCCGGAATGTGAACCAAAAGCAGGGTATCGTGGTTCACTCGGCGCGGTACTTTGATTCCAAGGGAAAGCTGGTGCGGAACTATGTCGAGCAGCCGGGAGCATTAGGCCCGATGGCAACAGCGGACTATGTAATTCAGCGCATGGCGAGCTTTTTGGTGGAGTGGTCCGGCCCGGCGGAAGGGGAAGCGCCGATGGTGGAGGCCGTGATGATGGGGCAGCACGGGAACCTGGGCATTTCGTTTTCGAGTGTGGGGCGGGCGTTGGGGAATCGGTAGATGGGCTGACGTGGTTCCGGATGGGAAATCGCAATAGGGGGGCATGAAGCTCCTCTGCTCATTTCTCTTGCTTTCCTGGGTGGTGTTTGGACAGACGACGCCCTATACGAAGTTCGCGGGTGGTAACCCAGGCCCCTACTCTGGCGACGGCGGACCGGCGGTGAACGCCGTCCTCTGGACGGTCGAGGGAATGGCGGCTGACCGGTTCGGCAACGTATACATCACGCAGCCCGTGGTTGGGGCCGGAGGCGGACTGGTGCGCCGGGTGGACTCGACGGGCCGTATTACCGTGTTCGCCAGCGGCTCGGAATTCTTTTACGTGAACGGACTGGCTTTCGATACGGCGGGCAACCTGATCGTAGGCGACGCCAACGCCCGGCGGATCATCCGGGTCAATCCCAACGGGACCATAACCGTTCTGGTGGGCGGCGGAGGCGGTACCGGCGATGGCCTGGGAACCACGCTTTCTTCTGGACGTATCGGCCGGGTGGCGGTGGACCGGAACGATAACATTTACTTCACCGACACCGAGCGCTGGCTGGTCCGGCGTTTGAGTCCGAACGGGATGGTGACCACCATCGCCGGCGGAGGTACCTCGTTCCCGGCCGGCCCGAACGCCCATTCGCCGGACGGAACGCCGGCGCTTCAGGCCCGGATCATCAATCCGAATGGGATTGTGGTCACGCCGGGAGGAAAGATTTACTTCACCGAAGGGCTGCAGGGGCGTGCCATCCGGACGATCGCTGACGACGGTACGCTGAGGACCGTGGCGGGCGTCCTGGACTCGAATTCGAATTGCACTGGCAACCCCACGTCCGGAGCGGCGATCGGCGCGTTTTTTTGTGAGGTGAACGACATTGCCATGGAGCCATCCGGGAAGCTGTACCTGACGGGACGCCATTTCGTAGGATTCGCGACCCACACCTTCGTCACCCGCGTGGACCCCAACCTGAATCAGACACAGGGCTTGGTGTCGATAGCTGGCGAACGGGGCCGTGGCGTCACCGTTGACCCCGCGGGCAACGTCTACTTCAGTACTTGGATCAACAACAATACGGTCTACCGGATCGCCGGTCCGCCGACGCCGGTGTTGGGAACCCAGGAAACGATCCCGGTGCGCTACTCGGGCACGAATCCGACACTTGCCTTCACCTTCACCCATCCGAACGGGACCAATCAACTCGGCGTGCTCAACGCCCTCATCAACACGGCACTGGACGCCAACCGCGCCTGCTACATTGCCTATTCGCGGCCGATCAACGTCTTTTATCTGGTGAACGATGATGGCCCGGTGGCCGGCCTGAGCGCGCCGCTCACCCCGGGCGGCCCCGGCAGCGTCAGCAACAGCCAGTGCACGATCAACGCCGCCGACATCGCCGTGCTTGAGCAAGGCAACTCCCTGACGCTCACCTTTCGGCCCACCTTTACCGGCACCTTCCGCGGCGCCCGGAACATCTACCTCGCCGCCCGCTCGGTTACCGAGGCAAACTCCGGCTGGTCGCTCAGCAGCACGCTCGAGGCCGGTCCAGAGCCGGTGCTGACCTACCCGCGCGCGGAATCGGTGACGCCAAATGCAACCGGCGCGGTCGCCGAGACCATTGTCACGACCTTTGACCATAGCGCCGACGCCACTGGCATCCAAACGGCATGGCTGCTGATCAACTCGGCGTTGGACGCCCGGCAGGCTTGCTATGTCGCCTACTTCCGTCCGGGGAACTTACTGTTACTGATTCCGGACAACGGCGATGCCGGGGCGGCCACCGCGATGCCCCTGAGCGGCGGGGGCACGCTCGAGAATAGCCAATGCCGGATCGAGTCCACCGGCTCCCAAGCCACGGTCAGCGGCAACCGGCTGACGTTGCAATTGAACATGACCATGAAAGCGCCATTCGCCGGCCCCCGGGGCATGTGGGGGGCCGCCCAGTCGCTGGCCGGCGTCACGGCGGGCTGGCGGTCGTTGGGGGTCTGGCGGGTACCCTAGCGGGTACGCCGCCGGGCGAGGTCCGCCACGTCAATCGAGTGTCCCGTGAACGCGGAGACTCCGGCATTGCGGACGCGGGACTCCGCCGCCCGGGCCTCGGTTTTGCGGCCGAGCTTGCGAAGCACGGCCGCATGGGCGTTCAGAACGGAGACGGTGCGGGGACTGGCGGGGCCGTAAAGGACCTCGACAATTGCGAGGCAGTGAGCCAAGTGTCTCTCGGCGGCGGCATACCGCTTGGTGCTCTGATACGTGTGACCGAGATTGGCGTGGGTATAGGCGAGAGCGAGCGTGCCGGCGAAGCCACCTTGCTCCCCGATGGCGAGGGCGCGGAGGAGGGTGTCCTCCGCGTCCTGGTAGCGTTTGGCTTCCCGGTAAGCGATGGCTAGATTATTCAGAGCCGCCATGGCGGAGGCGGTTTGCGTTTCGCCCCGCTTTTCAAGGATGGCCCAGGCTTCGTGGTTCCGGGCGATGGACTGGCCGTGCTGGCCGCGGACGAGAGCCAAGGCGGCCACGGTGCCGAGAAGGTCGACGCGGTCCGTAGAGAGGGGCGCTTCCGCGGTGAGACGAGCGAGCCACTTTTCAAGGGGGAGGCGTTCGGCTTGGGCTGGCTGGCGGAGTTCGAGGTAGACCCCGGCGAGGCGATTGACGACGCGATTGAGGCTGAGTTCGTGGGGACCGAGCAAGTCGCCCGAGAGCCGGAGCAGACGACGGAGACAGGGCTCGGCTTGCTGGGCCTGTCCGGTGTCCTGATATTCGGCGCAGGCTAGATCGAGTTGGCGAACGACATCGGCGGGATCGGCTTTGGGAGCCTCGGCCGCCCGGGTGGCGGAGACGCAGAGAACGAACAGGAACGTGCGAAACATGTGGGGATCTCCCTGAGGATGAATCCCAACGACAGTTGACCCGGTCTAGAGACTCCTTACGAGTTAAATGGTGTCTAAGATCCGGAAATTTTTTGCGCGTTTCGATTCCGGCGAAGCAGAGTATGATGTCCGGGACCCCTATTCCATTTCTTGCTGAGACCGTGAGGTGATTTCGATGAACTGCGCCAATTGTGGCTACCCCCTGACGGCTGGCTCGCCCGGTTGCGGGCGATGCGGGCAGGCGGCCGTTGCGGCGGCCAATGCTTGCCGCGGTTGTGGGATGGCGATTCCGCCAGGATACTCACACTGTCACCAATGTGCGAATCCGCAACCGCAGCAGCCGCAGTATCCGCAGCCCGCCCAGTTCCAGCCGCCGGCGGCGGGGACGGTTCCCTGCCCCCGTTGCCGCGGCCAGGTGGTCATCGGATCGACATCCTGCCCAACCTGCGGATATGTGCCTGGCGTGGATCCGGCGCCGCAGGCGCAGTGGCCTCCGCAGCAGCCGGCGGGTCCCAAGGCCAGCGTGGCCGCGAACTTCTGGATGCAGGTGGACAAACATGCCAGCCTGGACAAGCTCGAAGGGTTCAGCCTGAAGGAGATGTTCTCCGAGGTATTCCGCAAGCGGACTCAGGACGAGGTGGACGACTACTTCCAGGTGGGGACGCGGCTCACGACGCCGGAGATTACCGAAGTGCCGACCGGTTGGCCGAAGCCCTGGTTCTTCGGGCGGATGCTGATGTTCGTGGGGCTGCTGTACTTTGTGCAGTATCTGGCGTTTCAGCAGTTTCAGAACTCGCTGATGTTACCCGGCATGATGATCACCGGGGCGCTGGCGATGCCCTTTGCGACAGCGATTCTGTTCTTTGAGTTGAACGCGCCACGGAACGTCTCGTTTCCGCGGGTGCTGACGCTGCTGTGCGCCGGCGGTGTGCTTTCCATCTTTGTTTCGCTCATCGGGTTCGAATTGACGTCGCTGCACCGCTACCTGGGCGCGCCGGCGGCCGGCATTGTCGAGGAGACTGGAAAGCTGATCGCGGTGGTGCTGATGGTGCGGAAGGGCGATAAAAAGTACATCCTGAACGGCTGCTTGTTCGGAGCGGCGGTGGGGGCGGGGTTTGCGGCGTTCGAGAGCGCGGGGTATGCCTTCAATGCGTTCCTGTCCGGGTTGCCGGATAAGTCACAGGCCGGCATTCTGTTTGCGGCCCAGGGGATGGTGAAATCAATTATGCTGCGCGGGATGTTGGCTCCGTTCGGGCATGTGGCGTGGACAGGCATCACGGCGGGAGTGCTGTGGCGGGCCCGGGCGCATAAGAGTTCGCTGGCGGACGCCCTGATGGACGGGAAGTTCCTGCGGGCATTCTTCCTCGTGGTTCTGCTGCACGCGACGTGGAACTTCACGGCCGGATTCGGGCTGCTCATCGCGTTACCGTTTATGGCGTTCGTGGGAGTGGTGAGCTGGTATCTCGTCTTCGGCATTGTGCAGCAAGGCTTGCGGCAGGTGAGCGGGGCGCAGACGATGACGAAGACCGGGGTGCTGCGCGCGTTTGACCTAAGCACTATGAAGCAGGGGTGAGGGGGCGGCCGATGAGATAGGGCACCGTCAGGGGATTCCCGGGAATGGCGAGTTCACCGCTCTCCCAGCGGTAGTCCGCTGGCGGCAGTTGCCGGGTGAAGGCCTCGAGTTCGCTGGCGTGATAAGTCCTAAGGTTCGAGACGAGCCCATCCCAAAAGATGAGCAACGGGAGGATGGGGACGACGTAAGTGAAAATCAGTTGGAAACCCGTGAGCGGCCGGACCTTGGGGGTGAGGACAAGCACGAGCACGGGAATCAGAAGCGTGAGCAAGATAGCCAGCGGCCTGCGAGCGGTCGCTTCGAAAATGCAGATGGGCTGCCGTTGCTCGGCGGCGTGGCGAAGAATCTGCAGGACGGCGGCGGGCCGGCAATGGTGGAGGGAGGCGAACATCGTGCGGACGCCGCATAGAGTTGCGGGCACTTGGGTGGCCTCGACCGACTCCGGCCAGTAGCGGATGTCCGTCCCGCCGCCGTGGGGAAAGTCGCGCTCGCGACCGTTGGGGTAGAGATCCGTGAGGGTGATGCTGACGGGGTAGCCGAGGGCGGTGAGCTCGCTGGCGACGGCGCGGATGGGTCCGCCGGAGCCGGAGCCGAGATCGACGATTGCATTGGGCTGGCCCGGGATCAGCACGGTGCTCAGCCGTTCGGCCCAGAGCTTGGGGAACGGGGTGATGCTGTAGGCCGCGACGAGATAGGCTGTCATCGCGACCCGGAGAGGAGCGGGAAACCAGGATTGATCTTCAAATTCAAACCAGTGCACGCGCATCTGCTTGATTCTATCCGCGGACTTCAGGGCAGAGCGAGGGGGTGGAACTGGGTTCCCGTCTTCAGGTCGACGGGGAAGACACGGCCGGCCTGTTTATCGGCAATCCAGAGGCGTTGCTGGTGGATGGCGAGAGCGACCGGGTCCCCGAAATTGTAGTCGCGCAGGAAGGAGTGGTTGCGTCCGACGAATTGGGTCCAGCGAGTGGTGAGCGGCTTCTTTGGCGAGGCAGGGGCCTTCACGGTGAAGACACTGTCGCGGTGTTCGTCAGCCAGGAAGAGCCGGCCGGAGGGGGCGTCGTAGACAAGGGACCAGGGGTCGGCAAGAGGGGCGTCGTCGGCGAAGGCGACCAGGCCATTGGCAGTGGCGTTGAGATCGAGGAGGAAGACGCGGCCGCGGCGGGTGTCGGTGGCGAAGAGGCGGCGGCCGGATTCGTCCAGAGCGAACGAGGAGATACGGGCGGGACTGGTGGTGAGGCGCTGGGGGGCGCCGGTGCGGGAGAAGGCCCAGATGCTGCCGCCGGGGCTGGCGACGTAGAGGCGCTGTGTCGAAGCGTCCCAAGCCATGGCGGTGGGAGCGCCGGTAAAGTCGAGGCCCGGTTGGCGAAGGTCAAAGGTACGGTTTTCCTGCTGGGTGCCGTCCGGGCGGTATTCATCAATCACAAGGGCTCCGCCGCGAAGAAGGAACGAGAGGAACAGAACGTCGCGGGAGCCGCCGGGGAAATGGACCCTGCCCGCGGCTGCTGCGCCGCCAATGGAGCCCTTGGCGAAGGTGATCACCGGCTCCAGTACGGACTGGCGCTGCCGCACGGCCTCGAGGACGGACTGGGAAGGATCAAGGCGGTGGACGCCCTGCTCGGTAAGCAGAAAGATCTGGTTCGAGGCGACCAGCAACTGGCGGGGGGCGGCGGAGAGAGATCCGGTGACCAGGAGTAGCGCCCCGGCAATTTTGGAGGCGTTCGGGGTGAGGAGCTTTTCCACCCAGTCGATGATGAAGGCGAGGCCGCGAAAGCCGATCAGGAGGCCGAAGAGCAGCACAGGAACGGCTTGATTCAGACGGAGTTCGGTCTGCAGGAAGCCGACGCGGCTCTGCGTGAGGTAGAGCAGCAGCCAGGCGGCGATCCCGTAAACGGCCACCGCGATGGTAGTGCGCTTCCAGGCGGAAAGCTTAACGGGTTGCTTGCGGGCGTACACGGCAGCCAGCGGCAAGGCGGAGCCCAGAAGGGTGCCGCACAGCAGGCAACCGAGTAAGAGGTACCACGGCAGCGCGATCTGGTAGGGGACGGCGAATTCCTGCGAGGATACGGGGCCGCCTTCGAGAAGGCGGAAGAAGATTTTGAGGCGCACGGATTGGGGCTGTTCCGACAGAGGAACGGCGAAGGCCTGGGTCCATTGGGACCAGGGGATGTGAGCAGCCAGGGTGAGTTCGGCGCTTTTCGACTTCGAGAGGTTAGTCCACGAGTCGGCCGTTGCAGCAACCGCGGCGCAACCCTCGACGTGGGACAGGGTGTGCGATTCGTCGGACCACGCGCAGCCCACAATGCTACCGCCGTGAGCCGGGTGCTTCCAGTTCAGGGTGAGATTGCAGGCACGGGAAGCGCCAAGGCCGATCGGCCAGGCGGAGCAGAACTGGGCGAGCGCCAGGACCGGGGCGGAGCCCGGAACGTAAACGGGCAGGTCGCCCGATTCCTTGGCGGCGCCCCGCTTGATGACATAGGAGGCGGACCCGACCGAGGAGTAGTCGTTGGTTTCAATCGTCGTGAGGTCGGCGCCCCAGCATTGCATCGCGCCGGGCTGTCCCAAGGGAAGAACGTAGAAGCGGCGTAGATCGTTCCCCGTGGGGCCGTGGCTGGGCGTGGCGATGCGGAAGGTGGCCGTTTGCCGGCAATCGAAGTCGCGAGGACAGCTAGTGGCAAATCGTTCCGGCGCTTCGACGCAGGAAGCCGGGCCGAAGTTTGTGAACGGATGGCGATTCAGACCGAAGCGAGCGTCTTTTAGCTCGAGTTCAATGGGGGGCTGGGCCATGAGGGCGCAGGTGAGCCCGAGGAGGAGAGAGACCTTCCGCATTGCGGTATGTTGACGCGGAGTGAGGCCGGGGTCAATCGCCTGTTTGGGGCGGGGTCGATTTGAGCTTTCGGCAGGAGCCAGTGGCCACCGCGTTCCGTGACCGAGACGACTTGCAGGTGCTACTGGAACAGGTGCATCAGTGCATCGGCGAACAGACGCATTCCGCGGGAGTCAGGGTGATTGATGGCATTCAACAGGAGCGTGTTGTACGGGATCCCTTGCCGCCATAGCCGGCCATAACGAAGCGAGGCGTCGGCCAGCGGAACATTATGCCGGGCGGTGAATTGACGGAGTGCCTCGACGTACGGCCGGGGGTCCTGGTCGATCTCGCGTTCGCGTGTGAAAGCCATCCGTTCGGGCTGAACGTAGTGGGGCGTCAGGATGATCCACTCCGCACCGATGGATTGAAAGTCGGCAAGCAGCTTGGCGTACCGCTCCTCCACCCGCTGCGGGGTCAAGCCGGAGTCATTGACGAACTCAGAGATCACGAGATCCGGCTTGACGTCCAGCACGGTCTCCTTGTAGTTGTGGGGACTCCCCGGTGGCTCCGCCAAGTAGCTGCCGGTGTTGCGGCCTCCCCAGGCTTGAGTGAGCATTTCGATGCGGGCTTTAGGGAACTGCTGCCGGAGGCGGGCGACGAACTGCTCCTGCCAGCGTTGTGTTTCTCTTTCGGGGAGATAGGAGGCGTCGGTGACGCTATCGCCCCAGGCGAGAATCCGGAGCGGCTGACCGGATTCGAGGCGCCGAACCAATTTTTGAATAACGGGGTGGCGCTGCCCGCGGGGCGGTTCCGGGTAAGTGGACTCGAGGATTGGGAACAGATGATCGGGCGTAAGCTTCGGGATGCCGCGGGGGATGTAGATATTCCCAAGGTGCCGGTCGCCGGGCGCCAACGCGGGGAGCGGCGGGGCCGCGGCGCGCGGCTCTCCGGGCCGGAGGGCAATCTGGCCGGCAGCGGTGAGGACAACCGAATCAAGTCGCATTTGGGCATGCCGGTAGCTGGCGTACACCGGTTGATCGGCGGCGATGCGGCTGCCGGGGAGGCGGCCGAAGGTGCCCCAAACCGGATCGAGCTCGTAGTCGGTACCGGGGCTGAAAGCGAGAGACTCGGGACCAGGCCCGGCGCGGAGGACGAAGCTAGCCGGTTCGAGGAGGTAGGGGCTGGTGGTCTCCTGCGCGCGCAGCCCTTCGGGACGGGCGCCTCGGGCCCAGCCACCGGCTTGCGGATTGAACAGCGGCAGTGAGGCGTGCTTTTCCGCGGTTACGCTTCGGATGATGGGGGTACCGACGTCAAGAACTCGGGGTTCGGCGCCCGCGACGGAAACTCGCACGGCCCAATCGCCGGTCACAGTGAAGGACGCGGGTGGCTGCGCGCAGGCGGCAATCGTAAGGAGGAGGCAGGCGGAATAGCGCAGCATACCCGCAGTGTAAACCTTGAGCGCGGATCAGGATTGATGAATCGCACGGCCAAGTGCCCACGTCTTATCGGAAAATGAAAATCACGATCGCTCTGTTGCTTTTCACCGCGAGCCTCCGCGGCGAGCAGTCCGGACGCTGGCACAACTACAGCCGCGACGCATTCCTGTCTCCTGGCGCATTCTTTGCCAGCGTGCTTCCCGCCGCCAATGAACAATGGACGAATCGACCGCCCGAGTACGGTCAGGGTTGGGACGCATTCGGCGAACGGGTGGGGCGCCGGGCCGCCCAATATCAGTTACAGATGGCTCTGTTCCATGGGTCGGCGGCGGCGCTGCGGACGGAGACAAAGTACCGGGAATGTGGCTGCGCTGGTGCATGGCGGCGCTTGGGCTACGCCCTTTCGAGAACGGCGCTAACCCGGACGGATGCCGGGCAAACGGTCCTGAACACGCCCTTGCTGGGCGGATACCTGGGCGGCGGCATGATCGCCACCAGCTGGTACCCCGATCGGTATAGCCCTTGGCGGGAAGGACTGCGGACCGGTGGGACGCAGCTGGGCGGACGGGCCGCTCTTAATCTGGTCCGGGAGTTTGCACCTGAGCTGAAGCGAATGCTGCGGATCAGGCGCTAGGGTTGAACCTCGGCGAGCGTGTCCGCCAGGATGAAATTATCGAAGTAAATGGTATCGACCGAAGGCCGGTGGGGGCTGCGATGGATGCCCGGCTGACAGAAGTACACCGCCTCCGGCCCCTTGGTCTTCACCTGCTTATCAAGCACCAACTGACCATCGAACCAAAGTCGCGCCTTGCCCTTGGCTTCGTCCTCGGACCAGTGGATATGCATGGTGAGGCGGTGCCATTTGCCGGGTACAAACTCCGCTTCCCAATGGGTGCCATTGCGGCCCAGGTTGCCGGTGCCGTACTTGATCAGCGCGCCGCCCCCGACTTTCGGCTCCACCCACCAAGTCATCACGTTGTTGTACCGGGGCGGCGGGTTGCCCTCCCAATAGAAGAAGTTGTCCCGGTCCTTCGGAGCCTCGGGCATGTAGAGCGAGAAGGCCATATAGGTGTCCGACCCTTCTTCGACGGTGACGCGGGGGCCGCCAAGCTGCACCCGCAGCTGGCGGTCGTTGAAGACATCGTCCTCATGAATTGTCATCTTCACGGCATGCTTGCCTTCGTGGACGACATCGGACACCACCTGAACATTCCGCGGCGTCGCGTTTTGGCTCCGGGTACCGGTCCCAGCCCACTGGCTAAGGTCGCCGGTTTCAAAGTCGGCCCGGAAAAGAATTTTGGCCGGCGCGGTGCTGGCGGCACAAAGCAGGAGGAAAAGCAAAACGGGAAGCGGCATGGGAGTGAAAGGGATCAGCAACAGTCTGTCACGAATTGGGCGTGGCGTCCGAGTGCGGCCGCATCAGGGCCACGAGTTGATCGAGAGCGGCGCCCCAGCCATGATAGAAGCCCATGTCCTCATGCATCTTGGCCCCCGCGGCGTCGCTGTGCAAGACGAGAGCCGTGTACCGCGTACCCGTGCCGAACGGTTCCAGCGTGATGACTCCCGTGAAGGCAAAGCCACCCGCTTCGACAGGCGGGGCCGGCCGGAAGCCGGGCAACAGAGCGTTGGTCCAGACCAGTTTCCGCTGCGGAACCACCTCCAGATAGCACCCCACCCCAGGCATGGGCGGCCCGTCCGGACCCTGCATGACGGTGCGGAAGATCCCGCCCGGCCGCAGATCGATCTCGCATTCGATGGTTCTCCAGGGTGCCGGGGTGAACCATTTCTTGAGATGTTCGGGATCTGTCCAGGCAAGCCAGACAAGGTCCGGGGAGACATCAACGATGCGCTCAAACGACAAATCGAGAGCAGGATCGGGTTGATAGCGATGGGGAATGGAACTCATGAGTTTTGATCCTTCAGGGTAAGTAGGTAATGGTCGAGCTGGTCCAGCCGGTTTTCCCAGGTGGCTCGCTGCGCGCCCAGCCACCGCTCCAGAAAGATGGAGTCGAGCACACTCGCTTGGCACTTCCCTGAATATAGGGACGCGGAATGAGGAGTCAAGTACCTAAGTGATTTCCGCCCCCCGTGCCTCCTCCGCGCGAAAGCGGGCGAGCCGTTCGATGAGATCCTCCGGCACCGGTTCGGCGAGGGGAAAGCGAATGGTTCCTTTGCTAGTCCCGTAGCGGGAGAGTTCGGGAAACGCCCCGAGGAGTGCCTCACTAGCGGGGTACAGGGAGAAATGCTTCTTCCAGCCGGCGAAATATAGAACGGCTCGGCCGTTCAGCTTGTAGGTTGGGATCTGATAGGAGATCGACTCCTGCGCGTCGGGCAGCGCCCGGCGAACCGCTTGCCGAACGAGCCCGAGAGCGGCTCCGGCGGAGTCGGGCTGGGCGGCGATGTAGGCATCAACAGAAGAGAACGCTGTGGTGGCCATGAGACTTCTTCGAGGGTACTCAGTTTTGATAGCCTGCGGACAGACTGGCTATGAATCGAAGGCAGCTCCTGCTGGGCGCGGGTCCTCTGGCGCTCTGCGCCGAGAGCGGAGACTCGCCCGTAGAGGTGCCAGTGGTCTGCCTGACCAATGCCTTTGCCGCCACCAAGCCAGAAGCGGTGCGCGCCTTCCAAGCCGGGGTGTGGCGCGAGGCCGTGCGAACGTTTGCCGACTGCGGGGTGCACCTGCGCGTAACGGAGCGGGCCGGAGAGATCTTGAAATACCCGAGTTGGCGGCCGCGCTTCGTGGGACTGGAGCGGGGCCAAGTGAACGTCGTGCTCACGGACACCATTCCGATGGACTGGGACCATGGCCGCCAGTTGGCGGGAGGGTCAACCGTCTACGAGGGCTACGTGGTCTGCGTGATTTCGATGAAGCTAGCCCGCGGGTTCGGCCTTCCGCTGCTGGCGATGAACACGGTCGTCCACGAACTGCTGCATGTTTTTCTGGGCGACGTCTTCGAACCGCGGGGCGGCAGGGTGCGACGCTATGGCCGGGAGGCGCGTGTGGACTGGGAGGCAACGCGGATGTGGTTGGGGGCCGATGCGGCGGCCGTGCGGGCGGCGGCCCGAGCGCACCTGCTGCGGATGCAGAAGCTGCGCTGAGCCGCCCCCTCGCCTAAAAGATGTACTTCAGTGCGAACTGCACGCGGCGCGGGTCGGCGGCGCTAGTAATGCGGCCGGCGGCGGGGGTGCCGATGGCTGTCGAGGGGACCCCGAAATTCGCCGTATTCGTCGCGTTGAATGCTTCGGCCCGGAACTGCAGTGAGTGGTTCTCCCAGGGCATGGCGAATGAACGGCTCACCATCAGGTCGAGGTTCTTCGTGCCGGGGCCGTAGATCAGATTACGCCCGGCATTGCCAATGGTGCCAGGGGCGTTGGTGGCGAAGGCGCCCAGGTCAAACCAGCGATCGATGGTCCGTTCGCTCGCCGGCAGATTCGGATTGCGTACCCAGTCGCCCCGCACGGCGCCGCCCAGATTCTGATTATTGACGTTGATCGAATGGGTGATGGGCAAGCCCGAGTAGAGCGAGACAATCGCGCCGATCTGCCAGCCGCCCAGCAGCCAGTTGCCAGGCCCGGACTCAAACCGCCCCTTGCCCTTGCCAAACGGCAGTTCATAGACGGTGGACAGGTTGTAGGCCAGACGCCGGTCGAGCGTAGAGTTGCCACGCTCGCGCCGCATGTCATAGGGAGTCACGACGCCGGTGGAGCCATCGAGCAGGTCTTCGTTCGCGTAGTCGATGTTGTGGCTCCAGGTGAAGGCACTCAGGAACGTAAATCCTTTGGCAAAGCGCTTTTCGAGTTTGACGGCCAGCGAGTTGTAGCTCGAGTTCTGGCCCGTTTGGGCATAGCCCACACCATTGAACTCAGGCCGGATCAGGCGCTGGTTGGCCGCCACGGTCGCCGAAGGCGTCCGGGGCAAGTTGATGTTCTGGTTCCAGGCCAGGAAACTGCCTTTGGTGCCGTTGTACCCCACGGTCAGCAGGATATCGAGCGGCAGGGTGCGTTGAATGTCAAAGAACCATTGGTAGGCCAACAGGTTCTCCCGGAAATCCGGGAAGATGGTGATGCCGGAACCGCGCGGGATCGTGTTACCAAACGTGATCGTCGGAAACCCCTGCTGCACAAAGACGCTCGTAGTTTCAAAGGCGTTCTGAATCGCGATTTCCGTGGCGCGAGGGGCGCCCGGGACAAAATTGGCATTGTCTGTGCCGAGGTTGTTCGGCTCCCCGTAGAAGAACCCGGCGCCGGAGCGGATCACGGTCTTCGGCGTGACGCTCCACGCAAAGCCCAGCCGCGGAGCGTAGTTATTCAAGTCATTCTTGCAGTCGCAAGAGCCGGCAGTGGGGAACGTGATTCTCTCGTCCGCGATGGTGGGGACGTTCACGCCCGCGAACAGATAGCGGGACACGCCTTGCTTATCGGGATCCGGGAAGGTTGCTTTGTAAATGACTTCATAGCGCAGGCCAACGTTGATGGTGAGCGTGCGCGAGACCTTCCAATCGTCCTGCACGTAAATCCCCCAATACTTATTGTTGATATCTTCGCCCTGGTTGGTCCCGTAGTTGCCGCCGGAAACCCAGCCCAGAACCATGTCCGCGAAGCCATTGCCACTGTTGGCGCGGCTGGTGCCGACATTCGGATTCTGCGAGGTGAAACGGCCATCGAAGGCAAACTGGCCGCGGCGGAAACGGGAGGCATTCCGGAACTGATTCGTGTGCCGATACTCTCCGCCGAACTTGATGCTGTGCTTGCCGCGCTGGATCACCGTGCCGTTGTTGAACAGGTAGGTGTTGATATTGTTCACATTGGGCCAGAAGCTGCGCGGCCCCATCTCGGCAAAGCCCGAGGGCGAAAACCGGGTCCAGCCATTGTTCTTGAAACCGTCGTTGAGGTAGTCGGCGGGAGCGTTCTTGATGCCGAGGGTAGGATTATCCCAAGTGTCGTAGGGGATATCGAGGATGGTGTTGAATTGCGTCCAGCCGAAGCGAAGATCGTTGAAGATGCTGGGGCTCAGGGTGGAAGTCAGCGAACTGGCGAGATTGTTGCCGCGGAGGACCACTGACTGCCCCTGGCCGCCGGCGGCCGGATAGGGCAGAACGCCGTTCTCCAGCCGGTCCTGATTCCTCCGGCTGAAGCGGGCAAAAAACCGATGGTTTTCATTGATGTTGTGATCGCCACGGAAGTCATACTGGTCGGCGTCGTCGGAGTCCGAAGGGCTGAAGAAGTAGTTGTTGGGAGCATTGTCCAGTCCCGGAATATTAGAGGCGGGATATTGAGAGAGCACTCGGCCAACCACCGGATCGAGCCGCGAGCGCGGGATCACATTGTTCGGGAACTGCAACCGCGTGGCCGCGGCCCCGGTGCCCGAAAGAGTCAGCGGATCAAAGATATTGCGGCGGACAGCAGGTTGCTGGTTGAAGTCGAAACGTTCCACCAGATCACGGCTGGGCACGGAGGAGATGAACGAGCGTCCGGTGCGGATGCGGGTGCCCTGATAGGAGCCAAAGAAGAAGGTCTTGTTCTTGATGGCGGGTCCACCGAAGGTGGCGCCGAACTGGTTCTGGCGGTAGGTGGGCTTTTTGGCGCCGGAGGCGTTGGCAAAGAAGTTGGCGCCGTCGAGCTTCTCATTGCGAAGGAACTCATACAATGAACCGTGAAAGTTGTTGGTGCCGGACTTCGTCGAAACCAGCACCTTGGCGCCCGCGCGGTAGCCGTACTCCGCGCTCATATTGTTCGTGACGACTTTGAACTCCGTCACCGCATCGACGGGGGGCTTAACGGCCTGTGCTTCGAAACCAAGTTGGCCGCCCGAGGTGCGCGAGGAGTTGTCGTTGCCGTCGAGCAGCACATTGTTCTGCGCGATCTGCATGCCCACGGCGGCAAACGCGCCTTCGGTACGAGCCCGGGACCCCGCCGACAGGTTCCCGCCCGGTAGCACTCCGGTAGTAAACAGCGCCAATTGGAGATAGTTGCGGCCATTCAGCGGCATTTCGAGAATTCGCTTCGAGTCGATCACTTGGCCGACTTCACTGGTCTCGGAGTTGATGAGAACGGCCGAAGCCGAAACGTCAATGGACTCGACCACCGAACCAGGCTTGAGTTCAAAATCGAGACGGGCGGTTTGCCCGGTTTCGAGCCGGAGCTCGTTCAGCTTCTGCGGCGCAAATCCGGCGCTCGAAGCTTCCACGCGATAAGCACCAGGCGGCAGTAACGGGACGGTATAGAAGCCCTCAGCGTTCGAGGTGGCAGTACGAGCAGTCAGCGTGGCGGTGTTGGTTATGGTGACCGTTGCACCAGATATCGAGGCCTTTGATGCGTCGGTAACGACGCCCTGAATGGCTGCGTTCTGCCCGTGAGCCAACGAGGCGAGCAGAAACAAAAAGGGAACTCTGAAGCGAGACATACTCATGATGCTAACACCTGTAGCCAATTAAGTCGATCGACTATTGGAGATTTCACGCGATCGATCTCGAAGCGAAGGAAGCATATCACGGCATCGTGAAGGGAAACACGTTGGCAGCCTTTTGACTTTGCGGCGCTCCGGGCATAGCATACGCCCTGCAGTAACTTCCCTCTCGAGGTCCGGACCATGTTTCGTATCGTCCTTGTCTGCCTGCTCTTTGCTGTAGAACTCACCGCCCTATCCACCGGCGCGGCCACCGTCGTCGGCACGGTCACCGATTCCACCGGCGCCGTCGTGCCCGGCGTCAAAGTCACCGTTCGCAACCTGGGAACTCAGTTTGTCTCCGCCGGACAAACGAACTCCGCCGGCGCGTACTACATCCCCAACCTGGCATCGGGATCCTAGGAGATCATCATCGAAGCCGCCGGTTTTAAGAGATTCGTCCAGACGGGACTCATCCTGCGCATCAACGAATCCCCCCGCATCGACGTGCAACTGGAGATCGGCAACGTCACCGAGTCCGTGAAGGTCGACGGCACCCCGCCCTTGCTGTGGTCGAGAAACTGCCAGTGATGTAGAAGTTTGTCCACCGGGTCCTGCTGTACATGCCGGGAATGACGAACATCAATGGGCAGCATGCGGTGGGGCAGTTGGGCGACTACCAAAGGACAATGATCGCCTCCCTCGATTCCGTGCGGGAGTTCAAGATGTGGACGACCGGTTCCCCCGCCGAGTTCGGCCACTCCGCAGGCGGACAGTTGAGCCTGGTCTTCAAGGGCGGGACGAACCAGTTTCATGGCTCGCTCGAGGACCGGTACACGAACGGAAAGTTGATTCACCGGGCGTTTCTCGAGCAGTTGCCGCGCACCGGCGCGTTCACCTATCACGAGTAGGGCGCCACGGCTTCGGGCAAAATCATCAAGGACAAGACGTTCTTCTTCGGCGGCTTTCAGCAGCACTACGAGAAGGTGAGCGAGACCGCGATTGTCACAGTGCCCAGCCCGGAAATGCTCGCAGGCGACTTCAGCTTCGGCGGACGCGACCTGAAAGCCTGGCGGCCCCCAAGCGACCCCGGCACGATTCAACCCACGGGACCGGTGAACAACCTGACCTACAACGCAGGCGGCGCTAACATTTTTCGCGCTACGACGCCAAGATCGACCACCGGTTCACTCAAAACCACAAGATCTTTGGCCGCTATTCCCTCGTGCGACACCGCAGTGAAGAGCGGCCCGTGCGGGAGCTGACCGAAGTGACCTACGGCAGTGGATACGTCAAGCCGCTCGATCAATCGAACATCGTACTCTCCGCCACGTACACGATGAATCCCACCACCATCAACGAGATGCGTCTCGGCCAGCATTGGGCCGGCAAACTGGGCATCCCGAACGTGTCGGCCGAGACGTTCCCGGACTTCCAGAATTCGGGCGGCGGCGGTGTTTCGGCCTCGGCCCGGGCGGCCGATCTAAGGACGTTGCCGAGGACTTCGCTTTCCAGGAGAACCTCACAAAAGTCACCGGCAAGCATACGCTGAAGTTCGGCTATGAGTTGATGCGCACCCGCTACCACTCGCTGCAAGCGACCCTCCCTTCCGGCCAGTACCGCAGGACCGGTACGGAGCTGCTCTTTACGCCCAACACCGGCAACGCGTTCGCCAATCTGCTGTTGGGCACGGTGGGCCAAGGCATCTTCCAACAGAACCAAGCCACCTGGCTGCCGCGCTGGTGGTCCCACGACTGGTACGCCCAAACCACATGGCGGCCGGTGCAGAGTGTGACCGTAGAAATGGGGCTCCGGTGGAGCTACGAGTCGCCGTTCTCCACCAAGTACGAACAACAGGCGCAGTTCGACCCCGAAGCGACCGATCCGTTGACCGGTCCCCGGGGAGCGATTCTTCATGGCAAGGGGAACCTGGCGAAGTGGAATCTCCATCCGCGCGTGGTCTTCCGGTCGAGCTTCGGCATGCACACCGCGGGACAAAACTTTGCAGAGTACATTGCCTCCGCCAACGTACAGCAGGTTCCCGGCGACCCGCGCCATGCCTTCCTGCTCTCGCAGGGGCCGGACCAGATCCGTTTCAACACGGCGGCCGACGGTAGCGTGCCGCTCCAAGGGACCAACTACGGCGGGCAGAACGCGTCCTACTTTGACCCCCAAATGCGGATGCCCTATGTCAACATGTGGCCGGGCGGATTCCAGAGGCAGCTCTCGAAGACATGGGTCGGCGAGGTGCTCTATCAAAGCTCCTCCGGCGTGGGCCTGTTGAAAACCTGGGACATGAACGTGGTGCCGCTGAACATCTCGACCGATCCGGCGGTGTTGAACCCGGTGTTCAACGCGGTGCAGAACTATAAACCGTACACGCAGGCGCCATTCAGCACTTTTCAAACTACGGCCACAACTCCCACCATTCGAGCACCTTCCGCATGGAGCGGCGATATGCCCAAGGCATGACGCTGAACGATGGAGACGACGATGGCGGACGGGCATCACGTTCTACAACCGGAACCTCGAGAGAGGCCGGGCGAGCTACAACATCCGCCACCGGTTTGTCAGTGTGATGGTCTATGAGCTGCCCGTGGGCAAGGGACGGCGCTTCATGAACGGCGGCGGGAAGCCCCAATCGATATCTGCCGGGCATGGTCCGGCCAAATGCTGTTCAGCCGGCCGAACAAATGGTGGTGGAACTACACCGTCCGAAACCGGTTCCCCTGGCGGCGCAGAACTCGTACTTCAACGTCGGAGCATTTGCCTATCCGGCCGCCTTCACGGCCGGCACGCTGGGCCGCAACGTCGTCGAATCGCCCGGCCTGCAACGGACACAGCTTTCACTTTCAAAAACCATCGCCGTGAAGGAGCGGCTGCGGTTCACCGTGCGTTGGGACTGCAACAACCCGACGAAGCAGCCGCAGTTGGCCGATGCGGGCGGCAGCTATAACCTGCAAGCTTTGGCGCAATTCGGCCGCTTCAACGGGATTGGCCGCGGCAGCTTTTCCGACATCGGAACCGCCCGGATGCACCACGTAATTGTGGGACGATTTGAGTGGTGAAACTCTTACTGGCAGCAGTTACAACGATTAGCTTGTTCGGACAAGTGCCGTCGACGGATACGAAGTTTACGGCGCCATCGTTTAGTTCGCTCGAGGAATGGAAAGCCCGGCGGGCCGGCCTGCAGAAGCAGGTGATGTCAGCCGCCGGGCTGCTTCCCTTCCCGGAGCGGAATCCGCTCAACGCGCAGGTGTTCGGCCGGATTGCCTACGCGGACTACTCGATTGAGAAGGTCTACATCGAAACGCTGCCCGGCTTTTACCTCGCGGGCAACCTCTACCGTCCCGTAGGCAAGAAGGGACCGTTCCCCGGCATGCTCGCGCCGCACGGGCACGCCCAGTACGGGCGGCTGGCCGATGACGAGCTCTTCTCCGTGCCGTCACGCGGCATCAACCACGCCCGGCAGGGCTACGTCGTGTTCGCCTACGACATGATCGGCTACAACGACACGATGCAGTTGCCGCACGTCTTCGGCACGACGCCCCGGGAACAGTTATGGAGTTTCGGGCCGCTGGGGTTGCAGACGTGGAACTCGGTTCGGGCGCTGGACTTCCTGCAGACGCTGCCGGATGTGGATAAAGAAAAGCTGCTGGTAACGGGCGAGTCCGGCGGGGGAACGCAAACGTTTATGCTCTGCGCCGTGGATGAGCGGCCGAAGTGGTCTGCGCCGGTGAACATGATTTCGCTGATTATGCAGGGAGGCTCGCCGTGCGAGAACGCGCCTAGCCTGCGCGTGGGAACCAACAACGTGGAGATCGCGGCACTGATGGCCCCCAAGCCCATGCTGATGGTTTCCGCCACCGGAGACTGGACACAGAACACGCTCAAGGAAGAGCACCCGGCCATGAAGAAGATCTACGATCTTTACGACGCAGGGTCGCAGGTGGAGACGGTGCAGATTGATGCGCCGCACAACTACAACAAGGCGAGCCGGGAGCAGGTCTATCGCTTTTTTGCCAAACACGTCTTGGGAGACAGTGACCTGACCAAGTACAGCGAAAAACGAATCCGGCAGGAGAAGCTGCAGGACATGCTGGTCTTCATGGGCCGGCCACTGCCCGCGAACGCCTTGGACCTGAAGGGGCTCTTCGCTCTATGGATCGCGGCGGCGGAGAAGCAAAACGCGACCGAGCGGGATGTCAAGGCGATGCGGGAGAAGTTGGCGGTGGCGTTGGGCGTGGCCTGGCCTGCGCAGGTAGCCACCGCGCCGGGGCAGTTTAAGAAAGGCAAGGGTGGGGCGGTGATCGCCATCGGCAACGCGGGCCCAGGCGATGGCCGTTCCGAACTACGGATCGACTTGCGTCCCAATACTCCGGCGGCGGACATGGAGACTCGCTACTATCTGACCTTCAACCGCAGCGACGATGCCAAGCGGGTGCAGGACATTGTCACTGCCGTGGCCTGGCTGCGGCAGCAGGGCGAGACGGAGATCACGATCCAGGCGCAAGGCAAGGCGGCAGTGCTGGCGACGTTTGCCGCGGCGGCGATGGAGCAGCCTGTGAAGCTGGACGCCCCGTTGGGTTCGTTTCGCGGTACCGACGACGAGATGATCGCGAACTGCTTTGTGCCGGGCTTGCAGAAGGCGGGCGGAATTCAGACGGCGTTGCGCGTCTTGGGCGCAAAATAGCCTCGGCAGAGAACTTGATTGGTATTCGTCATCACGTGGTCGGCATAGGCGACGCCCGTGTAGGGAAGAGACAGGACGAAAGGCTCGCCCAGATCCGGGAATTCGATGCGGCCACCGGGACTGGGGTAGCGGTGGCGCAGCGCGCTTTTCCAATGAGTGGCAGCGGTTGAATCCACGAACTCGACGCCGGCGGACTTCGGCCAAGGCGACCGGGAGATCGATGCAGCAATTGAGCGTTCCGGCGGCGGTGACGAGGTCAAGTGCCGCATCGGCGAAGGGAAGGCACTCGGCGCGCCCGGCAAACGCGAAAGGCCAGCACTGCAGCCCACCGCAAGCGCACACTCAAACGGGCCAGGGAGTTGGGAGGCCACCCACCGATGACCAGGCGGCGACAACGGGCGTAGCCTTCGGCCATCGCAGCCGAGGCGAGAAAGCTGCCGCGAGAGACATGCTAGCATCGGGCGGTGATGCAGAAGGTAGCGGTGATTACGGGGGCTTCGGCGGGCCTCGGCGCGGAGTTTGCCCGGCAGCTTCACGGAATGGGATACGCTCTGCTCGTCGTGGCGCGGCGGGCGGAGCGGCTGGCGGAGATCGACGCTGAACACTGGGTGGCCGACTTAAGCGTGGAGCAGGAAGTGGAACGCCTGGCCGCACACTTAGAGAGCCGGGATGACGTGAGGATGCTCGTAAACAACGCGGGCTTCGGGACCCAGGGACATTTGGCCGAGACAGCGCTTGAGCCGCAAATGGCCATGCACCGGCTGCATGTTCTGGCCACGGTGCGGCTGACGAGGGCGGTGCTGCCGCAAATGATCCGCCGGGGCGCGGGCGCCATTGTAAACGTCAGTTCGGTGGCCGGGTTTGCCCGGTCGGCGAACAACGTCAGTTACTGCGCGACGAAGGCGTGGACGAACGCGTTCAGCGAAGGGTTGTGGCTTGAGTTACAGCGGACCGGGGTGACGGTGCAGGCGCTCTGCCCGGGGTTCACCTACACGGAGTTCCACGATGTGATGGGCAGCGACCGGGCCAAGCACCCGCGGTGGCTGTGGCTCGACGCCGGATTCGTCGTGAGGGAATCGCTGCAGAACCTCGAGAAACTCTATGTCATCCCGGGTTGGAAGTACAAAGCGTTCCTGGCCTTGTGGACGAAGCTACCGGCGTGGTTGCGGCTGCGGATGGAGGCCCGTCGTTAAGCCTCCGGCAGGCCACGCCAAGATCCGCGGCAAGCGCGTCCAGCCGGGAATCGGCACTCCATAGTTGCAAACCCGCAACGCGGGCCGAAGCGAGAAGGTGGGCATCCATCCAGCCGACGCCCCGCCCAAACAGTCCGCAATCCTGAACAACCTCATCCCGTGCCAGGAGCCGATCCAGGCCAGTGGAGAAAGGCTCGCGACCGGAGAGAAACCGCAACTAGACCGACGTGTCAACCAACACCATCACCCAGCCTTGCGCTTAGCCGTTGCCGATTCGCGGCGTCTCGGCACTTCGAGGACATCCGGTTCGCTCCCCCGCAAAGCCCTCAGGCGCTGGTAGGCAGCATGCCGTACGAGAGCCTCCAAACCCAGCCGCAGAGTCTAGCTATCGGTTGCCGCGCCACAGGCCTGTTGAAGCAGCTCCAGGTCAACGGGAAACGTCTTTTTCATCTTCATCACCTCACGCCGTCGCCCCGAAAGCAAGTGCCGGGTTGTCCACCAGCAGCCGCTGCGCCCAACCCTCCGGGAGCATCGGCAGGAAGTCCGTATACAGATACGTATAGCCGCGGAAGTTGCCGCCATTCGGCTCACCGACGTGATACCAGCCCGAGTCCTGAGAGATCAGCGTCCTGCCCAACAGGTCCCGCTCCGCCATCGCCTTCACGCAACGCAAATGATACTCCGCCGAGCGCGGCCCAATGCCATCGAACTCCACCCACGCCCCCGCCCGCGCAGCCTTGGCGTGCACCTCCGGGTCCCGTTCGTTCTGCGCATGCACCCACACAAATCGCGTCAACGGACACTTCGCCTTGCTGAGAATTTCGAGCTGCTCCAGCGCTGCCACGCCGTCTCCCGTATGCGACGCCAGCGGCAGCCCGGTCTCCCGGCTCGTGATCGCGGCCGCCTCCACTAACTTGCGGCTGAGCGGCGGAAGCGGACCGCGGTCAACCCCGATCTTGATAAACCGGGGCTTCGTCCCTTCGACGCCCCGCTGATGCTCCCGGATGAACCGGCGCGCCAGCTTCGTAGCCGATTCCGTCTTGGCGTAGACGGGCAGAAAGATAAACTCGCGGGCGGCGTAGAGGCCGGTATTCGTCCAGAGTTCCACCCCGGATGCCTCCGCCAGGCGGCGGAGCAGCCCAGGGTCGCGGCCAAGAAAGTTTGGCGTGCACTCAAGCATCCGCCGGCATCCCAAGCGGGCCACGGCCTGCAGATGCGGCAGCGCCAAGCGAAAAACTTCTTCAGGATCATAGCGCGACCGGCTCACCTGATTCGCGCCAATGAAGTCGACCAGAACATGCTCGTGCACCAGCGTGGAAGCGGGCGGTGGAGCCAGCAGAGAGGCAAGAAAATCCCGGCGTCGCATTTCCTTATGATATGGGGATGCGTATTGTTTTGTGGCTGCTGCCCTCTCTCCTGTTCGCCCAAGCCGACTGGCGAACCTACCGGGGAGGCCCAGCGCAGACCGGGTTCTCCACCCTCAAACAGATCACGAAAGCGAATGTCGCCAAGCTCCAGCCGGCTTGGACCTACGACACCGGAGACGCCGAGAAGGGCACCGAAATTCAATGCAATCCGCTCGTGATTGACGGGGTGCTCTACGGCAGTTCGGCCAAACAGAAAATCTTCGCGCTGAACGCAGCCACCGGAAAGTTGTTGTGGCAGTTTGACCCCAGCGGCGGCAAGCCCGCGCGGGGCCGGAACCGCGGTCTGGTGATGTGGCAGGAGGGCAAGGAACGCCGCCTGCTCTTCACTTGGCGGAACTGGCTATTCGCGCTGGACCCCGCCAACGGCGCCGTCATCGAGAGCTTCGGAAAACAAGGCCGCGTCGACCTGCGCGAGGGGCTCGGCCGCGATCCGGAACGGGTCTCCATTTCCGCGCCAACGCCCGGCATTCTCTACAAGGACATGCTGATTCAAGGGTCGCTGGTGCCCGAGGGACTCCCCTCGGCGCCCGGCGACATTCGCGCCTATGACGTCCGGACGAGCGCGATCCGCTGGACCTTCCACACCCTGCCCCGGCCCGGCGAACCGGGCTACGAGACCTGGCCCAAGGACGCCTGGACCTACGCGGGCGGCACGAACTCCTGGCCCGGCCTCGCGCTCGATGAAAAACGCGGCACCGTGTTCGCCCCCACCGGCTCGGCCTCGTTCGACTTCTACGGCTCAAACCGGCATGGCAACAATCTCTACGCCAATTGCCTGCTGGCGCTCGATGCGGCGACCGGTAAGCTGAAGTGGCATTTTCAGTTCGTCAAGCATGATGTCTGGGACCGCGACCTCCCCGCGCCCCCCACCCTCGTCACCGTCAAACGCGACGGCAAAACGGTGGATGCCGTCGCGCAAATCACCAAGTCCGGACACGTCTTCGTCTTCAACCGGGAGACCGGCGAAAGCCTGTTCCCACTAACGACGGTGGATACCCCGGACAGCGATGTCGAAGGCGAAAAGCTGGCCCGGCAGCAGGTGCTGCCGCTGAAGCCCGCTCCCTTCGCGCGCCAGGAGCTCACCGAAGACATGATCCCGAACCCCGTCGCCAAGGCTCGCTTCCGCCAAGTACGCAGCGGACCGCAGTTCACCCCGCCAAGCAAGGAGGGCACCGTTATCTTCCCCGGCTTTGATGGCGGCGGCGAATGGGGCGGCGCGGCCTTCGACGCCTCCACCGGACTCCTCTACGTCAACGCCAACGAGATGCCCTGGATTCTCCGCCTGGTGCCCCGTCCGGCGGCGAAAGGTGCCACTTCGGCCAAGATGCTCTACGTGCAGAACTGCGCGGGCTGCCACCGGGAAGACCGCGGCGGCAGCCCGCCCGAATTCCCGCAACTGGTGAAGCTCGACCCGGCCAAACGCGCCGACCACGCGCGGATCATCGCCAAGGGACAGGGCCGGATGCCGGGCTTCGGTCATCTACCCGCAGCCCAGCAGGACGCCATCCTCGACTACCTGCTCACGGGCAAGGACGCGGCGGCGGCGGCAGTGGCCGGCAACTCGCTCATCGAACAGGCCTATCAGACCGACGGCTACAATAAATTTCTCGACCCCGACGGCTACCCCGCGGTCAAACCGCCCTGGGGCACGCTGAACGCGATCAACCTGAACACGGGCGAGTACGCCTGGCGGCAGCCGTTTGGCGAGTTCCCGGCCCTGGCCGACAAGACGACGGGCACCGAAAACTATGGGGGGCCGTTGGTTACCGCGGGCGGGGTACTCTTCATCGGCGCAACGAACCACGACCGTCAGTTCCGCGCGTTCGATAAACAGACGGGGAAGCTCCTGTGGCAGACCACGCTCTCAGCGGGCGGCAACGCCACGCCGGCGACTTACATGGTCAATGGCAAGCAATACGTCGTCATCGCGGCCGGCGGCGGCAAGAGCGGCGCCCCCAGCGGCGGCAGCTATCACGCTTTTGCGCTGCCTTAGCGCGTAAAGTACAACCGGCAAAGCTGGACGAAGGTGGTCGCCAGGGATTTCATCCGAAAGAACTGGGACCGCCCGTGCCGGCGGGGGTAATGCCCCACTGGGAGTTCCACCACTTCCATGCCCGAGCGTTCGAGAAGCTTAACGAGTTCCACGCAAATCGTGCCACTCGAAGAGCGCAGCGGTTTTTCTTCAAGCAGAGCGCGCCGGAAAAGACGAAAGTCGCAATCGATATCCCGCAGGCGAACGCGGAATAGGAAGCGGGCGAACTGGTTGTAAACCGCGCCTATGGCCTTGCGGTGCCAGGGGTCCTGCCGCGCGATCTTGTACCCGTTCACGAGTCCGACTTGCGGCTGCATCGCCTCGAGCAGTGGCGGAAGGTCCCCTACGTCATACTGACCGTCGCCGTCGGTATAAAAGATAAAGTCCTTGGTCGCCGTGGCGAAGCCGGTCCGGAGGGCGCCCCCGTATCCCCGGTTCTCCGGATGGGTAACCACCCGTAACCGCGGCCCGAACTGCAACTGCAGTTCGCCGAGAACCTTCCCCGTATCGTCCGCACTGCCATCATTGACGACGATCACTTCAAAATCGTCAACGAACTCTTCGAGAACAACAAAGGTTTTGGTGATTAGCGCCGGAAGTGAGGGGGCGTCGTTGTACGCCGGGAAAAAGACGCTCACGCTATGTGCAAACCGCTGAACAGGCGCAACGGTCGCGAGCGGGCGGACTGAGGCGGTCTTCTGCATGGGGAGTGAAACATAACGATAGCGAAGATAAAGTTGCGCCGTCTATACTAGATCTACTGTAAAGAAGTATTAAATTTACGACACAATTCCGCGGCGGACTGCGCTCAGTACGAGTTCAGCGGCGCTATGGAGGCCCAGTTTTTCCATGATCCGCGCCCGATGCGTTTCGATGGTGTGGAGACTGAGGCTCAATTGATGCGCAATCTCTTTGTTGCTATTGCCTTCGGCGAGCAATTGGTAGATGTGGCGCTCCCGGTCGGTCAAACGCTCGTAGCGATCGTCGAGAGACTCGTTCGGATTGCGCAGCCGGAGGAACCGGTCGACCTCGGGGCTGAAAAAGCGGCGGCCCCGGCGCACGGCGAGGATTGCGGCGATGAGCTCTTCCTCGACGCAGTCTTTCAGCACGTATCCGTTGGCGCCCTCCCGCACCGCCCGGAGAACGTAGCGTTCGTCGGCGTGCATGCTCAGCATCAGCACGGCAACATTCGGCGAATTGCGCCGGAGCTGGGTTAGGGCCTCGAGTCCATTCAAGCCTTTCATACCCACGTCGAGCAGCGCGAGATCGGGCCCGTGCTCCAGGGCCAGATTCACGGCTTCCACGCCCGTGCTGGCTTCGGCCACTACCTGCAGGCCCGGTTGGGTCTCCAGGATGCGACGGAGGCCTTGGCGCACCAACGTATGGTCATCGGCAAGCAAAATACGGAAAGGCATCAGGTAGCAACCTCCAGGGCAGGGGCGGTTTCAATGGGTAAACGGACCACAATCCGGGTCCCCACTTGCGGGCGGGATTCCAATAAGAGCGTTCCGCCCAGTTTTTGGGCCCTCTCTTTGATGCCCAGGATGCCGGTCCCATTCTGAGGCAGCCCCCGGTCGCTCAGCGAGAAACCCACGCCATCGTCCTGCACTTCGAGAACGAGCGAGTGTTCATCTTGCGCAAGGACGACCCGCACCAGCGACGCCCGCGAGTATTTCTCGCAGTTGTGAAGCGCCTCCTGGGCGATGCGGAAGATACAGGTCTTGGCGGAATCGGAGAGGTGCTCCCCCAGTTCAGCGCCGTCGAACTCCGTTCGAATCCCCGATCTGCGGCCAAAGTCCTCCAACTGCCATTGGAGAGCGGCCCCCAGTCCCAGGTCGTCAAGCAGACTGGGCCGCAGCAGGAGAGAGATATCCCGGACCATCCGGACGGTGCGTTCGGCGAGTTCGCGGCCCCGGGCCAACCGGGTGCGGGCGTCGCCGTCGGGCAGCATGGACATGGCATGCGAGATCTCCATCCGCAGGGCCGTCAAGGATTGGCCGACCTCATCGTGGAGTTCCCGCGACAGGGAACGCCGCTCTTCCTCTTGAATTTCGAGCAAACGCGCGGAAAGCTTTTCCAGTTCAAGCGAATGAATCTGGCGCTCCCGCTCGACGCGGGTGGCGATGCGCAGGCTAAAAAAGGCGACGGCCAGGCCAACGGCCAGCGATGCGGCTAACAGAAATACCAGCGTGCGCGTGGCCGCCGCCCGCTCGGCCAGGTAGCGGGTCTGCGCCTGTACGAGTTCCTGCCGGCCATCGTTTCGCAGCTCTTCAATCAGGGCAAAGGCCGAAAGCCGCCGCGGAACCAAAACAAGTTCAATATAGGAGTTGCCAGAACCAGGTGCCGCGCGAAGTTCCGCCAGAAATACACTGAATTCGGCTCCCAGGCCTAGGGACTCAACACGCTTGGGCACAAGTTCCCGGAGCTCGGCTAGCGCCTGCTCCCCCTGCGCCTGCAACCCGTTGACCCGGGTGAAAAATCGGGCCTTCCCGGCGGCGGTGGGAGTAAGAAAATAGTCGCGAGAGTAGATGCCGCCCAGCCACACCGCCCGGCGGAACGACGCGATCGCTTCGTCCTTTTCGAGAAACCGGCTGTACGCCGCCGCCTGTTCGGGGCCGCCCACCGTCTGCAGGCGATACGCTTCAAATGCGGACGCCGCCAAAAGCAGAAGAATCGCGGCGAAGCCTCCGCGCAGAACAACCAGGCTGTTGGACGACCTCTTCATCGGAAAAACTCCTCTCCAGAGTATCCCGTTCCGCTCTCGCAATCTGCTTCGCATACAGGGTTTGCAGTATTGCGGTAATCCGGCGGAGGGAATGTACTATGTGTTTCCCTCTCCATGAAAATCGCTGCGCAGTCGGCGTCCGTGAAGCGCGCCCAAATCGAATTTCACAATTTCGCCTCCCTGGGGGAACCCGAGCGGGCTCTGCCCATTTACGCCGAAGAGAACGCCCGGCGAGGAGCCTTCCTGCGGAACCATTTGGCCTATGCGGGCTCGCTGACGCCCTTCCTCGAGATTGGCGCCAACGCCGGGCACTCCTCCTACATGCTGGTCAATGAGTTCGGCGCGGAAGGGTTCGCCTCGGACCTCTCCGCCGATTCCCTGCGGCATGGTGTAGCCCTCGTCGAGGCTTGGAACCTGGAGCGGTCGCCCATCCGCCTCGCCGCCGATGCGCTGCATCTGCCCTTCGCCGATGGCTCCCTGCAATGCGTCGTCGCGTTTCAAATGTTGAGCCAGTTTCTGAACCTCGATAGCGTATTCGAGGAAGTGGAGCGAGTCTTGCGGCCGGGCGGAGTCTTTATTTTCGCCGAAGAACCCGTACGGCGGCGGATGACCTTGGGCTGGTACCGGTGTCCTTATCCGGACACCATGAAGTCCTGGGAACGACGGCTGCACCGCTGGGGTCTCCTTGGGTATCTGGTGCGCGATGTGATCGGCGCACATCAGGAGGAAAGCTTTGGCATCCGCCAGAATCACACGATGGTCCTTGAAGACTGGCGCAGCTTAGCCGAGCGGCACTTCGCCAGTTGGGAGTATGAACTCTATATCCCGGAGCGCGGCTGGGGCGAGCGCTGGGGCAAACGGCTCTTTGGCGCCGGACTCGGCGGAACGCTGGCCGCGGTCTGTAAGAAAGCGGGTTCGGCGCCGGCCGATCCGCGATCGCCGTGGGAACGGTTGCGCTGTCCGGACTGCCAAGGGGCTTTGGCACGGAAAGCCAATGGCGCGTTATGGTGCGCCTGCGGCTACACGGCGCCTCTCGAAGACGGGATTTACAACCTATTGGGCTCGGCCGAAAAACAGGAGTTCTATCCCGGCGACCGGGCCGACATCATCGACTTTTCCCGCGAGAGCCACGAGGCGCACCTGGGCTCCGGCTGGTACGAGTTGGAAGGGGTTTACGGCAACAAGTTTCGCTGGATGGGAGACCGGGCGGAGGCCCGGCTGAAGAACCTCCGCACCGGGCCCCAACGGCTGCGTATCCGAGGGCACGCGCACAGCAATCTCTTCGCTCAGGGGGTGGCTCCCTGGGTGCGGGTAACCGTCAATGGCCAGCCTTCGCGGCAGTGGACCCTCGAACGCACCGGCCTCTTCATCCTCGAAACTGACCTGCCGCCGGAGGCCCGCTACACCGTCGCCATCGAGGCCGGACCCGCCTGGAGGGTGCCCGAAGACGACCGGACCTTTACCGTCAATCTGTCCATGATCCGGCTGGACCCTCCCGATTAAACGCAACGCCCAGCCCCGGCCGCTCGGGTACAACATACTCGGGTCCATCCAACAGAATGGGTTCGGCCAGAAACTGGTTGGCGACCTCGAGCACGCGCGGGTTGTATTCGCAAAGGCGGCTGTTGGGCAACGCGGCGGCCAGATGGACCGCCGCCAGAATCTGCGGCGCCAACGCAATGCTGACGTGGGGAACCAGCCGTTTCGCCACCTTGCCGATCGCCATCGACTCCGTGATACCGCAGCGCCCCAGATCGGGCTGCAGCACCTTCGTAAAGGCGAGAAACGGCTGCAGCTCATAGCGGGTCCGATAGCTTTCGCCCAGCGCCAAGGGGGAACGGGCGCGGCGCACCCAGCGATGATGTTCGTCGGTGTCTTCCGGTGGAAAGGGGCATTCCATCCATTCGAGATCCAGGTCCAGCCCCGCGCCCGAAGGAAGATGCCACAAAGCATCCACGGCGAACCGGACCCGCGGGAATGCGGACTGGTACAGCCGGACCCGCCGGTCCAGTTCTGACCACGACTCTTCGAGATACACCTTGAAGAGACGAAATCCGCGGTCAACGTACTGCCGGATGAACGCCAAGCGCTCCTCGTCGGTAGCGCCGGCCACCCCGGAGACGTAAGCCGGAACCCGGTTCGCGGTGCCGCCCAACAGGCGCGAAACCGGCTGCCCGGCCAGTTGCCCCGCCAGATCCCAGAGCGCGATGTCCAGTCCCGCCATGGCGTCTAACTGATAGCCGCCGGTTTGGCCGCGCACCCGCATCGTGCTGTAAAGCAACTCCCGAATCTCACTGATCTCGGCCGGTTTCCCCGTAAACGGACGGCCCCGGAGCAGCGGCGCGAACAGCAGGTCGATAATCGTGCAGGCCACCTCGGGCACCAGGGGCGCCTGGGCCTCCCCCCAGCCGGTCATGCCGTTTGATAGATCGATGCGGACCAGAGCCGTCTCAAAATCGACGGGGTAGAGCACCGGATAGGCGGTCGACCACCGATAGCGGCCCTCTCCACTGACTGCGGTGGGAGAGCCGGCGAGTCCACGCGCGGCCTGCGTATCGCGGGGAACGCGAACGGGGATAGCGGTTACTTTTTCAATGCGCATGAGATCTCCGAATGTTGATAATTGAAACTGGAACCGAATGAAACTTCGCCGACTGACCCGGAAACGCGCTACCGATGAAGTGTACGAAGCTCTGCGAGATGCCATTCTGACCCGCGGATTCAAGCCCGGCGAGCGCTTGCAAGTCGAGGAAATCGCCAATAAGTTGGGGGTGTCGTTGACTCCCGTGCGCCACTCCGTCCAGCGCCTGTGTACGGAGGGTTTGATCGAGATCCGGCCGCGCTCCGGCACTTTCGTCGCCACCTTGACCGTTGAGGATATCCAGTCGACCTTCGAGGTGCGGTGCGCCCTCGAATGCCTGGCCGCGGAGTTGGCCATCTCGCGCCTGACTCGGGCCGTCGAAAAGGAGTTTGACGAGCTGCTTGAGTTGCTGCGCAGGCCGGTGGACAACGAAGAGGCGCTGCGGAAGCATGAAGAAGCCAACAGCGACCTCCACCAAACCTTGTTGCAAGCTTCGGGCAACAAACGCCTGGAAGAGGTTTACGCGGGGTTGAATGCGCATCTGACCATAGCACGGATCCACGCATCGGAGAGTCGAAAGGCGGAGACAGCGTTTCAAAGTAAAGAGTGGTTGGCGAGATTTCAGCAGGAACAGGCCGAACACGAGGAGATTGTGGCGGCGCTGAAGGCAAAGGACTTGCAGCGGGCGCGGGAGTCACTACGGAAGCACATCTATCGGGCTAAGGATGCGATGATTGCGTCGTTTGCAGCGGTGTCCGCACCAGCCAGCGGACGAGCAGGAAAGAAATCGGATGGAGCAGCCCCATCAGCACGAAAACGCTCGCATAACTGAATTGGACCACCATCCAGCCCGTTAGCGCCGTAAACAATGTTCCGCCAAGTCCGTTGCCAAAGGCAAGCAGGCCGGCAACTGTGCCCACCACCTCCCGGGGGTAGATGTCATTCGTCAGCGTGGCTTGGTTCGTTTTCCATCCCATATGGGCAAACGTGACAACACAAATCAGCGCCAGGGAAACCGTACGGCTTTCAACAAAGCCGACGGCCATCGAAAGCGGCATGAGGCAGGCAAAGGGCAACATCCACGCCAGCCTGGCATCCACCGGGCTCCAGCCGCGGCGGATCAGTTGTCCGGACAGCCAACCGCCCGCCAGACTGCCGGCATCGGCGGTCAGGTACGGCATCCATGCCAGCATCCCCATCTCGGCCACCGTGAATCCGCGTTGGTCGACCAGATACTTGGGCAGCCAGAACAGGTAAAACCACCAAACGGGATCAGAGAGAAATCGCGCCGCCAACAGGCCCCACGTTTGGCGGTATCGGAGCATCTCGGTCCAATGCCGCTGGGGACCCGCCGCGACGGGCAGCGCCTCGGCGTGCCGGGTAACCAGCAGCCAGGGCACCAGCCAGACCAGTCCGAGCGCGCCGGTGGCAACGAAGGCGAATCGCCATCCATAGTGCAGTGCCAGCACCGTGATCACCGGCGGAGCGATCACCGCGCCCACACTGGCTCCCGCCTGGATCAGTCCATTGATGAACGCTCGATCCTTCGGCGCGTACCACTCCGAGACGCCTTTAAAGGCAGCCATGAAGTTGCCGCTCTCCCCGGCGCCAAGGAGGAACCGGAACGCTCCCAGCGACCACGGCCCCCGGACAAACGCATGGAGCATATTCGCCGTGCTCCACCAGACCATGAAAAGGCTCAGCGAGCGGCGCGTTCCCCAGCGGTCCACAATGAAACCCGACCCGACGTACATCACCGTATAGGCGCCAAGAAACGCCGTCAAAACATTCGAGTACTGTTGGTCAGAGATGCCCAGCTCTTTTGTCAGGGTGGGCGCCAGAACGGAAAGCGTCTGCCGGTCGATGTAGTTGATCACCGTCGACAGAAATAAGAGGACGGCAATCCCCCAGCGCCATGGGGACATATTTAGACAGCCACGCCGGCGCGAATGCGCTCCCGCAGAAAGCGCAGCTCCGCCAGGGAGGTCGCATCCAGGGACGCGGTCGGATGCCGAACCCTCGCCGAAGCAATGATCCCCTCGGCCACCAGGTTGTGTTTCATGGCCGATACACCCAGACCCGGTTGCAGTTCGAAACGGAGCAGCGGAAGAATTCTCTCGAACTCATCCCAGGCCGCCGCCAGGTTGTTGGACTCGAGGGCATTCCAGATGGCGACCAGTTCGCGGGTCAGGTCGCTGCCGGGCATCTGGCCGCGGGCGCCGCGCTGATATTCCTCGATAAAAAACTGACAGTTCAGGCCCCCAAATAGGGTTAGCGAGTCGCCGGTGGCCGCATGGAGGGCAGACGTCTTCGGAGCAGTCGGCGGCGCTTCCACCTTGACCAATCGAACGTGTTCGATCTCGCGGGCCATCCGCGCCAGCAGCGGAACCGGCAGGGGAACTTGGGTCAGCAGGGGAGCGTCCTGCACCATGATGGGGATCGAGACAGCCTTGGAGATCTCACTGAAATAGTGCAGCAGGCCATCGCCATCGGTCTTCAGGTAATACGGCGGCAGGATCATCAGCCCGTCGGCGCCTAAATCCTCCATCTCTTTCGAGAGCGCCACCGCGGCGTCCGTCCCGGTGTGGCCGGAAGAAGCAATCAGCGGGACCTGCGGCCCGGCTTCGCGCCGGATCAGCTTCATCAGGGCAATGCGCTCTTCGGTGGAGAGGGTGTACCCCTCACTGGCGTTGCCGAATAGCCCAAGCCCATGTGCACCCTGCTCAAGCAGGTAATGGATCAGACGGGCCTGACTAGAGTAGTCAACTTGGCCCGTCTCGTCGAAGGTCGTGCAAAGAATCGGGAAGACCCCGCGAAGATGCTTGTGCATTCTGAAATTTTATATCACAGACTGACGATCCGCGCTCCGGAGGACTACGGCACCCGCCGCACCCCAACAATCTTCCACTGGCTCGTCAGACCCGCCAGCGTATTGGCCGCGGTCCACATGCCTACCGACGGGCCGAAGCCGGGCTTAAAGAACATGTTCAAGGTCAATGTCAGCGTGTTGCCCACCGAAATAGCGCTCGATCCCTCGGTCGAAATCCGGCATTGCGAGTTCTCGATCGAATTGACGCCGCTGAGCAGAACCGATTGCGCGGCATTGCCATCACCGTTGTCCGGAATCAAGAACAGCAAATTGCCCGGCTTGTAGTAGGCAACGTAACAAGCCCGGCCCCCATCCACCGCCGTGTTCGTCAACGCCCAAACGGTCTGCAGGTTGTCCGTCGAAGCGACGTCCTGATAGCTGAACGAGATCAGCGCGGTGTTGCTTTCTCCCGCGCCGGGATTCGCGTCCACCGATCGGGGGAAGGCGACAAGCGACTCCGGAATAATCGACACCCCGGCCGTACGCCACCCCGAAGAGGCGTTGTTCACCGACCGGCCGGCCAGATAGACTACTTTGTTGCCCATGAAGTTGGGGGTGAAGGTGACGTTCAACGTCAAGGTCAAGGTGTTGCCGGAAACCGTCGCCGCCGACCCGCCGCCAAGGATCGTGCACTGACTATTGCTGACCGACCCCGCCCCGCCCAGCACGAGCGGACTGGAAAGGCCGCTCTCGGTACCCCCATCATTGACGAGATAGAGCACTCCCTGCGGGTACGAATACGCAATGTAGCAGGCGTTGTTCCCCACCAGCGCCGTGTTGATCAGGGCGTTTACGACGCCAATCTGCGAGACGGAGTCCTGATGGGTAAAGGTAAAGGTGAAAATCTGGGACATGCCCGTGCTCACGAAAGGGGCGGTACTCGTTGTCGAGGGCGCGATCGGCCCGACCCGGCGTACCCGGTGGCCGAGAGATTCGGCGATGACGAAAGCCCCGGACGGATCGACGGCAACATCGGCCGGCGCGTTGAGCTGCGCGAAGGTCGCGTTCGTACCGTCGCCCGATGATCCCGGCGTGCCGTTGCCCGCTTCCGTCGAGATGAGCCCGCCTGGAGTGACTTTACGGATCCGATGGTTCGTCGTATCGGCAATCAGCAGATTGCCGGACGGATCGATAGCGATACCCTGCACGTTGCCGAGCCGTGCGGACGTGGCCGGGCCGCCATCGCCGGCGTAACCCAAACTGTTCGAGCCGGCGACCGTCGAGATGATCCCCGCCGGGGTGACTCTCCGCACCTTGCCCTGGAACTCTCCAATGTAGAGATTGCCCGCCGCGTCCATCGCCAAACTAGTGGGGCCCGCCAGCCCCGCGGCGGTGGCTTGACCGCCGTCCCCGGTCGAGATAATGTTGCCGTTGCCCGCGTAGGTACTGATGATCCCGCCCGGAGTCACCCGCCGGACGCGCAGGTTGCCCAGTTCGGCGATGTAGAGATTGCCGGCGGCGTCCAGCGCCACATCGCTTGGTCCGTCCAAACGGGCGGTGATGGCGGTTCCGCCGTCACCGGAATAGCCCTGCTGGCCATTCCCAGCGTAGGTACTGATGATGCCGCCCGGGCTGACCCGTCGAACGCGGTGATCCTCGGAGTCCGCAATGAAGAGGGTGCCATCGGGAGCGGCAACCACGCGCCGCGGGGAGCGCAGTTGGGCATTCACCGCGCTGACTCCGTCGCCGGAGTACCCCGATATCCCACTGCCGGCGTAGGTCGTGATGACTCCAGCCGGGGTTATCCGGCGGATACGGAAGTTGTTGGTATCGGCAATGAAAATGTTACCCGCGGCGTCGAAGGCCACGCCCGCCGGACCGGCGAGCAATGCCGACACCGCCGGACCGGTGTCGCCCCCGAAGCCGGACAATCCGGTCCCGGCGGCGGTCGAAATCGTCCCCTGCGCCCAAATCGCCCCGGATGATGTTAGCAGCAGGCTGGCGACGAAAGAAAGAATTTTCATGACTAAGTACCCTCCCTGCAGCATAACACTGCTCGAAAAAATACTTAGGCTTTCCTGCCGAGAAGGGAATCCAACTGCTCCACCACCATGGTCATCATCACGATCTCGCCGCGCAGTTGGTGTGTCGCCATCGAAGCCTCCTGATTCGCCTCTGCATTCTTCTGCACAACCGCCGAGACGCCTTGAAGCGCAGCAGCGATCTGGTCCATGGAACTCGTCCGGTCAATGGCGCCCTGACTGAGGAGCGCGGCGGAGTTATCAATGGCGGCCGACCCCTGCAGAATATCGCGAAAGACCTGAGCGACCTGACCGGTGCGAGCCGCGCCCTCCGTCGCGCTGGCCTTCGCCTCCATCATCATGGAGTCGGTGTCCTCGGCCGCTGAGGCGCAACGTCGCGCCAAAACCCGCACCTCGTCCGCTACGACGGCGAAACCCTGTCCGTGTTCGCCCGCACGCGCGGCCTCAATGGCTGCATTTAAAGCCAGCAGGTTGGTCTGAAACGCAATTTGACCAATGATACCCACCACTCCCCGCACGCGTTCGGATGCGCCTTGAATCTGCTGCATCGCCGCGTGGAGCTCCGCAATGGCGTTGTTACCCTGGGTAATCTCCCCCGTTAACCCGGCGATGCTGCGGGCAATGCTCGTCGTCTCCTCGCGCTCGCGATGAGCGCGATCCCTAGTTTCCTGCATCATGGCGGCAATCTCCTCGACAGACGCCGCCTGTTCCGAGGCGCCTGCGGATATCCCCGCGCTCACGCTCGCTACCGAGTTCGCGGTGGACTGCATCTGGTGCGCACCCGCATGCAGCGTCTCGGCGGCCGCGCGGATCTCCGTCGTAAGGGTGATCGGAACCTGAATCGCGATAAAAATACCTAAGAAATAGAAAGCCGCCGTCGTCAGCGAGGCGAGGAGCATCCGCCGCTCGAAGGCCATTTGGCGCATCGCCAGCAGAGTATCCAACTCCGCGAGGGCCACCTCGGCGAAGCGGCTCAGTTTGGCCATGACCACTCGGGGATCTCGGGCCGGACCCGACAGGGCCGACTCTAACTCCCGGATCACCAAAGGCAGGCGCGCCTGCAACGACGGACTGGAGTCGAAGAAGTTTTCATCCTCCTTCACCGCGGCCCGGGCTGACCGCAGCAGTTGCGCCAACAGTTCCGGCGAGTCCGGCTGCGCAGCGAGCAGCGGCAGGACCAACCCCACGGCATCCATCAGGTTGTACGCATCCAGGCTTGGATCGAGAATCAAGTAGCTGTCATCCAGCAACTGGCGCAAGGCGCGCTGAGCCTCCGCGGCTTCTGCCGATCGGGCGATAATCTTCGCAAGCAGCGGACGCGCCGCCTCAACCCCGGCCCGCTCCCGGGCCGCGAAGCGAACATCTTGGTTGAGCGAAGAGACGACAAAGTAAAGGGCAGCCACAACGGGCAGCGTTAAGAGGGCGACGGCAACCCACATCCGGCTATGTAGGGGTAGCTTTGAGAGAACGAGGCGAGTGCGATTAGCAAGGTCAAGGGACCAGGAGTGAGATCTTCGAGCTTTCACTTTGTTCTTATCGTTCCAACCTGCCGCCAAGTTGAGGGAAATGTCGAACCAGTAATTTACTTGCCTCCGGACGGAGGCAGTGATACTTTCAAGAAGAACGTGGATTGATTTAGGGCTGGGGATCATTTTTGCCCGCCTTGCTAATTGCAACCACGCTAAAAAGTGCTAAAGGAGTAATGACTCATGCGACCAAACGAAGCCCTATGCGGCTCGGGTGGAGAGCTTGTTATGGTGCGGTTGACCGTAACGGCGAAGGACCTGGAAGAGACTCTGGAGACCCTGGCGGAGCTCGACTTCCCCGTTAATCCGGAGCTGTTTCACCGTGGTGCCGAGACCACTATCGAATTTCCCGCCTACACCGGGAAACTGAATAGAATCTTCGAGGTTCTCCAGGATAAGGGGGCACTCGAAACCGTCTCCATGCTGGCCGAGATCGGTCTGTAGCGCCGGTCAGGCCTCGCCACAGCGCCGAGCGGCCATCTTTCGCCGGAGGGCCTCCATCAAGCGGCCCTCCACCTCACTCGGTATCGCTTGTGGCTCCATCCCCTTGAACACCTTCATGGTTTTCTTGCAGGTATCCACCACCACCCAGCAATTCGGGCACTCGTTAATGTGCTTTTCGAGTTGCACGCGGAGCAGCGAATCCGTCTCCTCATCAAGGAAGGAGTTCAACTCGGTCAGAAACTCTTTACATGTAAGCAAGCGCGTCGTCTCCCTTTCGCTTGAATACCCTTGTGAGGCGTTCTCGTAACTGCAGCCGGGCTCGGAGCAACCGGCTCTTCACCGCCGGAACCGAGAGGTCGAGTGCTTCGGCCGTCTCCTCCGTCGACAACTCTTCCACATCGCGCAACTGGAACACCGTACGAAACGCGGGTTTCAAATTTTGGATGGCCTCATCCAGAATCTGCCGCAGCTCCGTCTGGCCGTATTTCTGCTCAGGATCGCCGTCCCACACCGCAATCTCGCGGGTCACCTGCTCTTCACCCGTATCAATCTCCTCATCCAGCGACACCGTCTTGTCACTGCGGCGCTTGCGCAGCTTCATCAATGCCTCGTTCACGGCAATGCGAACCACCCAGGTGTAAAACTTGGAGTCGCCATGAAAACTGTCGAGATGCGTGTAGGCCTTTAAAAAGGCGTCCTGCAAGACATCTTCGGCGTCCTCGTCGTTTTGGGTAATGTTCTTGGCGAGGCGGAAAATCTTTCGGTTGTAACGATTGACCAAAGTGGAAAACGCAGCGTCGTCACCCTGACGAGCGAGTTCCACCAGAGCTGATTCGTCGATGAGTTCCTGCCCGTTGGCGGTATCCATGCGCGGTTTCTTATCATACCAGCCGGGCCGGAATTCAGGGAGTGCCGTTGGGAGGGCCAAACCGGTCATATGCTACTCTGATGTTTACTCTCCTCCTTTGGATTCAGCCCTTTGAGGGTGGAATCCGCCGAAGTAAACACCTCATGTCCAGTATTGTGATCACGCTGCCGGATGGCAGCCAGAAGAGCGTTCCCGCCGGATCGCGTCCGCTTGATGTCGCCAAGTCCATCAGTCAGCGGCTCGCCGATGATGCCATCGCCGCCAAGGTGAACGGGGAGATGTTCGACCTCACCCGTCCGCTCGATGGCGACGTCAATCTCCAGATCCTGACGACGCGCGACCCGGAGGCCCTCGAAGTCTACCGGCACTCCACCGCCCATCTCCTGGCCGCCGCCGTGCTCGAAATCTGGCCCGGCACCCAACTCGGCATCGGCCCCCCCATCGAAAACGGCTTCTACTACGACTTCGACAAGGAGGTGCCCTTCACCCCGGACGACCTCGAAAAGATCGAGGCCAAGATGTGGGAGATCCAGGCCCGCGATCTCACCTACGACCGCGTCATGACCGAAAAAGAGGAGGGCCTCAAAAAGTACGCCAACCTCTGGATGAAGAGCGAACTCATCGCCGAGCGCGCGGGCGAAATCTTCAGCGAGTACACCCTTGGACCGCAGTTCATCGACTTCTGCCGCGGCCCCCACGTCCCTTCCACCAAGAAGATTAAAGCCTTCAAACTGCTCCACCTCGCCGGCGCCTACTGGAAGGGCGACGAGCACAACAAGCAGCTGCAGCGCATCTACGGCACGGCCTTCTTCACCAAAAAGGAGCTCGACGAGTTCATCGCCCGCCAGGAAGAAGCCAAGCGCCGCGACCACCGCAAGCTCGGCACCGAACTCGACCTGTTCAGCATCCAGGAACTCGCCGGCCCCGGCCTCATCTTCTTCCACCCCAAGGGCGGCATCATCCGCAAGACCCTCGAAGACTGGATGCGCGAAGCCTATCTCGCCCGCGGCTACTCGCTCGTCTATACCCCCCACGTCGCCCGCCGCGACCTCTGGAAGGTCTCTGGTCACGCCAATTTCTACAGCGAGAACATGTTCAAACCGATGGAGCTGGACGACGCCGAATACCAGCTCAAGCCGATGAACTGTCCTTGCCACATCCTGATCTTCGCCAACTCCCCTCACAGCTACCGCGATCTCCCCGTGCGGCTCGGCGAGCTCGGCACGGTCTATCGCTATGAACGCAGCGGCACCATGCACGGCCTCCTCCGCGTCCGCGGCTTCACCCAGGACGACGCCCACATCTTCTGCACCCCCGAGCAGATTGAAAGCGAAGTGGTCGGCTGTCTTGAATTCGCCATCCACACCCTGCACACCTTCGGCTTCACCGAGTACGAAGCCGAACTGTCCACCTGGGACGACGGCGCCAGCGGCAAGTACGATGGCACGCCCGAACTCTGGGCCCTCGCCGAAAAAGCCCTCTTCGCCGCCACCGAAAAGGTCGGCATGAAGGCTAAACTGATGAAGGACGAAGCCGCCTTCTACGGCCCCAAAATTGACGTCAAACTCGTCGACGCCATCGGCCGCAAGTGGCAGCTTTCAACCGTTCAGTTCGACTTCACCCTCCCGCAGCGGTTCAAGCTCGAATACACCGCCGAAGACGGCAAGAAGCATCAGCCGCTCATGGTCCACCGCGCCCTGTTCGGCAGCGTCGAACGGTTCTTCGGCATTCTGGTCGAACACTACGCCGGCGCCTTCCCCGTCTGGCTGTCTCCGGTCCAGGTCGCCGTCCTCCCCATCACCGACAAGCAGAACGACTACGCCCGCGAAGTGGTCGCCAAGCTCGAATCCGACGGCGTCCGGGTTACCCTCGACGAACGCAACGACAAGGTGAACGCCAAAATTCGGGATGCCCAGATGCAGAAGATTCCCTACATGCTCGTCATCGGCGGGCGCGAAGCGGAAAACGGCAACGTCTCCGTCCGGCACCGGAAGCAGGGCGACCTCGGCGTCAAGCCGGTCGAAGAGTTCCGGGCTCACATCAAGCAACTGATCGCGTCGCGAGCGACGTCGGAATAAGCCCTTGGTGGCGTGGGTTCTGGCGGCTCTGCTGACTGGTTCGCTCGTGTATTGCGTGCTGATTGTGGTGGCGGTCCAGAGATACCGGACCGCCCGGCGCGCGGGAACCGGCACGGAACCCGTCAGCATTCTCAAGCCACTAGCCGGGCTCGACGAGGGACTCGAAGCCAACCTGCGCAGCTTCTTTGAACAGAACTATGATGATTTCGAGATATTGTTCGCCGTCCGCACGAAGTACGATCCCGCCTATGCCCTCGTCGAATCGCTGCGCCGCGAATATCCCGCCGTGGCCTCCCGCACCATCCTGACCGGGGAGCCGCCATGGCCGAACGCCAAAGTCTGGAGTTTGTCCCTCATGATGGAGCAGGCCAAATTCGACCTGCTCATCATGAGTGACTCCGATATCCGCGTGACTCCCGCGATGGCCCGCACCATCGCCGGTGAGTTTGCCGCGGACCGTGGACTGGCCGTGACCACCTGCCCTTACCGGGCGGTGGCCGGCCGGTCGATCTGGTCCCAACTCGAAGCCATGGGGATGAATACCGAGTTCTGGGGCGGCGTGATGGTCGCCCGCCTGCTCGAAGGCATGCGCTTCGCCGTCGGCCCCACCATTGCCGCGCGAAAATCAGCCATCCGCACCGTCGGCGGTTGGGAACTGCTCCAGCAATACCTGGCCGAAGATTTCGTCCTCGGGAGCTTTGCCGCCGAACGCGGTCTCGGGGTGGAACTGTCTCACTACGTCATCGAACACCGCATCGGCAACGAGAGCTTTCGCCAGAACGCCGCCCACCGCATCCGCTGGAACCGGTCCACGCGCCGTTCCCGCCCGGCCGGCTACGTCGGCCAGATCTTCACGAACCCGATTCCCATCGCTCTGGCCCTGGTCGCCGCCCGGCCGGAGTGGTGGCCCGTCCTCATCCTAGTGGCTTCGTTTCGTAGTTTCGCTGGTCGGGCCACTGCCGAAACGGTTCTCGCCGACCCCGTCTGCCGCCGGCAGTGGCTCTGGATCCCCGCCCAGGACCTACTGAGCTTCGCCTTCTGGGTAGCCGGATTCTTTGGCAACACTATCAAATGGCGCGGGGTACGCTATCGACTCCTCCCGGACGGGAAGTTTCAGCGGGCGGAATAACGGACCGCAAGAACGAGCGAAGGGCTTCAACCGACGCGCTCGCCGATTCGGCCTCCACCGCCGGCGGCGGCAACTCCTCCCGCCACGCTGCCCCGCGCGAAAAGATCCGGACCTGCGGCGCGCCCACCTTGGCCGACACCACATGGCCCTTGTCCCAATACTGCTTGGCGCGGGTATCCCAGATGCGCGCCATCACCTCCGTCGCCGGCGGCGCCCAATCGCTGTCCGCCTGCGGCTCCCAAATCACCTGCACCAGAATCGGCGCACCCTCAAACTCCAACAGTAAAGACTGCAGCGCCGTTGCGGCCGCCAGCGACTCCGGCCGAGTGGGAGACAGAACCGCAACTACCCGGATGCGGTCCGAAGCTTGGTTGAAATCGGTCTGAAGGCGCGCGACGGTCGACGCGTCCACACTCAACAATGGCGGCTGCCCCTCCGGCACGGTGCCGGGGCCGTAAAGATACCAGAGGGAGGCGCCAAGGATGGCGGACATGGTGAGCCCCCAAAGGGCGAGAAGCTTTTTCATGGCAATGCTTTTACATAGAGTATCGGCAGGTCGAAGAAGTTTCTATGGAGCGGGCTGCAAAGTGAGTGTCGCAGCGGGCGAAGAGTAGAGCGGAAACCCCTCCGCGCTCTGATAAGCCCGCCACTGATCGGTATAGTGACCGGAAAAGGGGTGCCCCGACACCCCAGTCGGCAGATTGTAGAGCCCGCCGGCCGGATCGCCGAAATCGACCACAAACCGCATGGAGGGCAACATCCGGGCCGACGTCTGTTTTACCGTAGTGCTCGATCCGTTCGCCTCGTAGGGCCCCAGGTTAAAGTAGCGCCCGATCCACGGCAGCCGGTCCAGCACCGGGTGTCGCACGGTCAGTTGGTTGTACACCCCGTAGCGCCACTTTCGCAGATCCGAACCTTGGGCGCGCTGCCCCTCTTCAACGCCCTCCTGCAGAGCGCGCAGAAGCACGGCGTCCCAATCGCCAAACCAGCCCGGAGTCTGCCGGTCCAGTAGCGCTTCGATATGCGCCGAGCCGATCTGGGTATCATAATCGGCCCCAGGCTGGCCCGCGGCCTTTTCGACAATCATGCGGCGCAGATGCTGATAGGTATAGGTAATGATGAGCGGCGCCGGCAACTCCGGCATCATGAGCCAGGTTGGGGTTGGTGGCCTTCCGGCGCTCCCACGCCTTCACCACATGCTGAGCCAGGTGATGCGATAGTCCGGAATAGACGTCCGCCTGCAACTGAATCGTCGCCGCCGCGGACCACTTCGGCTCGGCGGCAATTCGATCCGCAATCTGCCGGGCGCGATACGGTGCCGTGAAGTTGCCGGACACCGTATACGGATAGTTCGCCGGAAACGGATTCTGATTCGCCGTCAAGACGCGGCCCGATGGCGGATTATAAAAGCTGGGGAGTTCGGCAAAGGGGATATAACCGTCCCAATCGAACTCGCCGGTCGAGCCCTCCACCGGCACGTCCCCGGCGTGCTTGCGGCGGATCGGCATCCGGCCCATCGTCTGCAAGCCGATGTTTCCATCCACATACTCTCGAGCGCCGCGCGGAACTCCGTCCAGTTCTGGGCGCGGTTCAACGGCAGAATGGCGAATACAAACGGCTCCTTCAAAGCGGCCGTCCATTGCAGCGCCGCCTGCCGGTTGCCCACCGTCGCGTTCACCGGCCCGTGCGCCGTCACCCACTGCTTGAACTCGACCGGAGCCTGTCCCCGCACCGGAATCAACTCCCGATCCAGCTCCGCCTGCAGAACCTGCCCCTTATAAAGGTAACGGCCGGTCGCCGGGTCCAACTGTTCAAGAAAGTAGTCCTGAACATCAAATGCCAGATTCGTGATCCCCCAAGCGATCCGCGCATTCCGCCCGATCACCACCCCGGGAACTCCCGGAATAGTCACGCCCATCACATCCAGGCCCCCGCCGCGCAGTTGCACCGGATACCAAATGCCCGGAATACCATGTTGCAGATGCGGATCATTCGCCAGCAAAGCCTTGCCGGAGTGCGTCCGCGCCGGCGCCAGCGCCCAGGCGTTGGATCCTGGCTGGACGTCCTCGCCACCCCGGGTGGAAAACAGATAGTCTAGCTTTTCCTTGTCCCCCTTCTGCAGCAACAGAGCCTTTTGCAACTCAATCCGCGCCGTGCTCGAAAGGGTCCGGAACATCAACAGACCAATGCCGAGCGTATCTTCAATGCGCCACGGCCTTGGATCAAAACCGAGCATCCGGAACTCCACCGGATAGTTCCCCCGCTGTTGCCGGATCGAATGGTTCACGCCCCGGGCGAAGGCGGCCAGCGCCGCATAGTCAGCCGCGGATAAGGTGGTCAACTGTTGCTCGGCAATCCGCGCCATCCGGTGGCTGCGGGTTTCGCGATCTGTCTCGAGCGCCGCCGGCCCCACCACCTCCGACAGCGTCCCGCTGGCGGCTCGCCGCAGCGACTCCATCTGCCAAAGGCGGTCTTGGGCCGCAACGTAGCCTTGCGCGAAAAGAAGGTCTTCGAGTGAGCCCGCTTCAATGCGGGGCAGCCCCCGCTCGTCGCGATGAATCGTTACAGCGGCGGTAACCGGCGCGGCCACCGAGCCGCTGGTCTGCGGCAACGGCCGCCAACCATACCACCAAACCGCGAACGCCACGGCTAGGGCTACGAGGCCGATGAACGAGTTGATAAACTTGAGAAGCCGATTCGAGCGCACTCCCTGTATTGTATCGGTCCCGGGAGAGCGCAGCCCTTCATGTCAGAAGCCAACTACGGATATCGTTTTCTCTTACTTGCGTTTATCGTCGCGCTAAACGGATTCTTCGCGGCCTCGGAAGCGGCCATGCTGTCCGTACGTAAGTCTCGCTTGCAATCGCTGGCCGACGAAGGGGAGGCCGGCGCGAAGATGGCTCTCAATCTCCTCGAAAATCCGGAGCGGATGCTGAGCGTCACGCAGGTCGGCGTCACTCTCACCAGCCTCGGCCTCGGCTGGGCCGGCGAGGACACGTTGTTTGAAATGTTGATCGGTTGGCTGCAGCCCGTAATGACTCCCGCCACCACCGCCCTTTTCCACGGCATCGCCATCACAGCGGCCTTCACCGTGATGACCTATTTTCACGTGGTCCTCGGCGAGGTAGTGCCGAAGAACGTCGCCCTCGCGTCGGCGGATAAGCTAGCCGTTCTGGTAGCACCGATTCTGTTAGTCTTCTCCCGCATTGCCGGGCCACTCGTCACCACCATCGAGCGCTCCGCGAACTTCATCTCGGCCCGCCTCGGCGTCAACGGCGAGGCCCAAAGCAGTGGGCACTCGGTGGAAGAGTTGAAATTTATCGTTGCCTCCAGCCGCACCGAAGGTCACCTCGAAGGCTTTGAAGAAGATGCGATTCGCCGGCTCCTCGAACTGTCGAACTTTGCCGCCCGAGAGATCATGGTGCCGCGCAAGCAAATGGTCTCCGTGAGTGTCTCCTCCTCGCTCGACCATGTGCTGCTGCAGTTAAACGAGCACCAGTACTCCCGGCTCCCCGTTTACGAAAAAGAGCCGGACCAGATTGTCGGCATCGTCCACTTGAAGGATCTGGTTCAGGTCTGGATGCGCCGCCGCGCCGCGCAGGACGCCCGCCGGATCACCATTCCCGGCTTCGACTTGCGAAAGGTGATGCGGCAGCCCCTCTTTGTCCCCGAAACAAAATCGCTGCACGAACTGGTCGACGAGTTCCGCGAGCATCACTCCCACATGGCCTTGGTAGTCGACGAACATGGCTCCGTGGCCGGACTGGTAACTCTCGAAGACGTGCTGGAGCAGGTGTTCGGCGAGATTGAGGACGAACACGATATCTCCCGCCCGCGCGCCGCTGCTGACGCCCGTAGCTTCGAAGTGGATGGCATGATCAACATTCCGGACCTCGACAATCAGTATGGTGTCGAGTTGCCCTCCGACGATGGATACGAAACGCTCGCCGGCTTCCTGCTCTTCCAACTTGGAGACCTGCCGCAGGTAGGCACCGTGGTCGAGCATGAGAAGCTGCGCTTCACCGTGATGGAAATGGAGCGAAACCGGATCGCCCGGGTGAAGGTCGAGCGGCTCGGGACCGATGCTTGAGCGGCTGCCAGCGGAACTTCGCAATCTGCCGGTCACCAAGGATACGCAGCACTTGTTTGCCGAACCGGTGCAGGCACAAGGGGCAGCCATCGCGGCGCTTCTCCAGTTCGCGGCATCGCCGGCAGAGCAGCGAACGGTTATCGCCGAAGAGCCTTGGAAGAGCGGCGTCATCAAAGGCCGGAACTTAGATGACTGGGACATAGCCATCCTGCTTAACGCGCGGTCGCTAGATGCTGGCGCGCCGGACCAGGTCCCGAGGGTTCGCGGCGGGTTGCGGCAGCCGGTCACAACGGCCGCACCCGCGGCTGCTCTCGGCATGGTACAGCTCGGTCCGGCGCTCCAGGACGATCCCGACTGGGCCGCGGTGCTTTTAGGTTGCGCCGGCGCTCCGCCGCCTTGGGTCCGGCACGGAATGCCGGCCGCACAGGGAAGGGCCGCTGGGGAAGGACGGTGGCTGGAGCGGCCGCAATGCCGGTGATCGTCAGGGCGCTGGTGACCGCCGTTCTCGCCGGCACCGCCTCCGCCTTTCTCCTGTGGTCGCTCGACCTGGCCGGCGTCTGGTTTGCCACGCATCGCTGGATGGTTTGGCTGCTCCCGGCGGCGGGTTGGTTGACCCAATGGTTCTACCGGCAGACCGGTGCCGGCGGGGTGGTAGAGGTCCTGGCCGACATCCGGGATCCGCGCGGACGGGTGAACTGGCGCATGGCCCCCGCGGTGCTCACGGGAACCATCCTCACCCACCTCTGCGGCGGCTCGGCGGGGCGCGAGGGAACCGCCGTGCAGGCCGGTGCGGCTTTGGCCGGGCGCGCCGGAGCGGATCTGCGCGTCGGCATCGCCGCCGGCTTCGGCAGCGTCTTCGGCACCCCGTGGGCCGGGTTTCTTTACGCATTCGAAATCGCGGGAATCCGCACCGCCGCGCCCCGGCTGATTGGCCCCTGCCTCATCGGCGCCTTCGCCGGCGATTGGGTGGCACAAGCCTGGGGAGCTCACCACACGCTCTACCGAATCTCCCTCTGGCCGGAGTGGTGGGCTGTCGGCTGGGCGGCAGCCACGGGCCTGCTCTTCGGCTTGGCCGCCTGGACCTACCATCTCCTCACGGACGTGGCCAAAAGGTACGTGCCCGTGCTCGCCGGCGGCGCGGTGGTGGCGCTGGTGCTCTATAGCACTCAGGCGTGGCAGTTCGCGGGGCTGGGCGTGCCGGGGATCTCGGCGGCGTTTGTAGAGCCCGCCGGTCCCGGCGACTGGCTGGCCAAGCTGAGTCTCACGGCCATCACCGTAGGCAGCGGATTTCGGGGCGGCGAGGCCACCCCGCTGTTCTTCGTGGGAGCCACCTTGGGAAACGTCATCAGCGGGCCTATCGGCATGCCGATGGCCTGGCTGGCCGGGCTCGGCTTCGTCGCCGTCTTCGCCGCCGCCACCCGAACCCCGCTCGCGAGCGCCGTCATGGCGGTGGAGCTGTTCGGCCCGCAGGTCATCCCGTTTGCGCTCGCCGCCTGCTTCAGCGCGGACTGGGCGGCGCAAACGGCCCAGCGGCTGTGGCATCGAGCCGCTGGACCTGCTGCCCGCTAAGCCGGTCGAGCAGCGGGCGGTACGCCGGAACCAGATCGGCCAACGGCGCCAAGACAAACGCCCGCTCGGCCAGCCGCGGATGCGGAATCGTCAGCCGGGGCGAGCGGATCACGGTATTGCTATAGAGCAATATGTCGAGGTCCAGCGTCCGCGGTGCGTTAGGAAACGGCCGCTGCCGCTCGCGCAGATTCTCGAGTCGATGCAGCTCCCGGAGCAGTGCCCAAGGCGAAAGCGCCGTCTCGATCTCGCAGACGCAATTCAGGAACGCATCTTGGTCAAGAAAGCCAACCGGCGCGGTTTCATAGAACGGCGAAACACGCCGCGGCTGCAACGCTTCCAACGCAAAGTGGAGATGGGCAGCGCGGTCGCCCAGGTTCGAGCCGAGACCGAGATAAGCGGAGTTCAAAATAGGGAGTTCTGCGGCCCGGCCGCCGGAGGCGCAATCTTGAAGTAATCGAAGGCCCGCCGCGTGCCCACGCGGCCCCGCGGGGTCCGGTCCAAAAAGCCAAGCTGCATCAGGTACGGTTCATAGACCTCTTCAATCGTGGCGGACTCCTCGTCAATCGACGCCGCAATCGTGTTGATCCCCACCGGGCCGCCGGCATACTTATCGAGGATGGTCATCATGATCTTCTGATCGATCTCATCGAGACCAAAGCGGTCGACTTCCAAAAGATCGAGCGCCGTCATCGCCACTTCAAAGTTGATCTCGCCGTTCGCCCGCACCTGCGCGTAGTCCCGCACCCGGCGGAGCAGCCGGTTAGCGATGCGCGGTGTCCCCCGGGCGCGCCGCGCAATTTCGCCCGCGGCCTCTTCCGAAATCGTCAGCGCCATCAGCCGGGACGAGCGGAGGACGATGCGGGTGAGGTCCGCTTCATCGTAGTGATTGAGCCGCAGGACCAAGCCAAAGCGACCGCGGAGCGGGGCCGAGATCAGCCCTTGGCGCGTCGTCGCCCCCACCGCGGTGAACCGTTGAATCGGCAGAGAATGCGTCCGCGCCCCCGGACCGGTACCGACCATGATGTCCACGCGGAAGTCTTCGAGCGCCGAGTACAGGATCTCCTCGACATCCGGCAGCAGCCGGTGAATCTCATCGATAAAGAACACCTGGCGGGCCTGCACATTCGTCAGCACCCCCGTCAAATCGAGCTTCTTTTGCAGGATCGGCGCCGCCGTCTGCTCGAAACCCACCTCAAGCTCCTGCGAGATGAGTTGGGCCAGCGTCGTCTTGCCCAACCCCGGCGGACCGTAGAGCAGCACATGATCCATCGCCTCGCCCCGGAGCCGCGCGGCCTCGATGGCGATCGACAGGTTCTCCTTCAACTTGGGCTGGCCCGTAAAGTCAGCCAAGCGCCGGGGACGCAAGGCGGACTCGAACTTCTTGTCCTCCTCATCGGGCGCCCCGGAGATTACTTTGCGGCTGGACATGGCTTAGCGAACCAACTCCAACGCCCGGCGAAACAGCGGCTCGAAGTCATCGCCGGTGATCGTCGTGCGGGCCTTGCGGACCGCCGCCTCGGCCGCGGGGCGGGGCGAGCCCAGGTTGACGAGTGCCGAGATGATATCGGCCTCCACCTCCGACACCGGGGCTGCCGCGGCCAGGGACTTCGCGGCGCCGCCGGGCAGCGCGTCGATCTTGTCGCGGAGTTCGAGGATCATCCGTTCCGCCGTCTTCTTGCCCACGCCTGGAATCCGGGTGAGCAACGTCACTTCCCCGCCCCGAATTGCGGCGGCCAGGTCGGCCGTCGGCAGGCCGGACAGTGCGGTGAGAGCGAGCTTCGCGCCGATGCCGGACACCGTAATGAGCTTCTCAAACAGTTGCTTCTCCTCGGAGGAGAAAAAGCCAAAAAGCTGAATGGCGTCCTCGCGGACACTCGTGTGAATGCGCAACCGCACCTCGACTCCCGCGTCCGGCAGGCGGGTATAGGTCGAAACCGGAATGGCCACGTCGTAACCGACGCCTTGGCAATCGACGATCGCCTGGTGGGGGTGCTTCTCAAGTAGGGTGCCGCGCAGGTGCGCAATCATGGTAAGAACCTATATTCTCCCATGGCGCGACGACTTTTCTTTGTACCGGCAGTGAAACGGGACGTGGCCGAACTCCACGGCGACCTGGCGCAGCACTTGACGCGCGTTCTCCGCGTCGAGCAAGGCCAGCTCTTTGAGATATCCGACAACGAGAACCTGTATCTGGCGGAAGTGGAAGTAGCGCGTAAAAGCTTGGTCGCGTTCCGTGTTAAACAGCGGCTCGAACCGCGGCCGGAGCCGTACCCCATCACCCTCTACGCTAGCCTGTTCAAGTTCGACCACTTTGAGTGGATGATTGAGAAGGCCACCGAACTGGGCGTCGGGGTAATCCAGCCGATCGTCTCCGAGCGGAGTGAGCATGGCCTCGAAAAGGCCGCGCCGAAACGGGCCGAACGTTGGCGGCGCATCGTGATGGAGGCCAGCCAACAGTGCCGCCGGGTCCGCATGCCGGAGCTCCGCGAATTGCTCGATTGGGAGGCGGCCATCGAACAGAGTGACGGCCTGAAGGTCTGGTTGGATGAACGGCCCGGCGGCCAGCCGCTGCTCGACGTGATGAGGGCGCAAAGGCCTGCCGGGGTCACCCTGCTGCTCGGGCCGGAAGGCGGCTGGGCCGACCGCGAAGCGGAGAAGATCGCCGATTCCGGCTGGGTTCCCACTTCGTTAGGCGCCCTCGTTCTCCGTGCGGAAACGGCGGCTCTCGCTGCCTTAGCGCTCGTGCAGGCTAGCGGATCTGCCGCTCCCGAAAGTCGCTCATAATGCGGCCGAACTTCTTGCGCTGCTCTTCGGTTAACAACTGATCCATGCGGGACTTGCCCGTCGCCCGCACCTCATCCATCTGCGCCTGCAGCATTTGATAATACATCGTGAAGTCGTCGAGCACGGTCTCAATCTCCGCGGTCTGGTCCGGAGTCAGGTTCAGCTCTTTCTGCAGACGCTTGAGGGTCACTTCTTTATTTGCGTCGTTCCAGGAGACCGCCTTCACCGGCTGAGAGGCGGCCCGGTAAATCAACGCTCCCGCGACCGCTCCACAGAGGAAGACCAAGGCCAGCGTCACCAGGATTTGCGGGTTCTTCCAAGGTTCGCGAGGGCTGGTCATCGTCGTGGGGCCCTACTCGCCGAAGGTGGCTAAGGTGACCAGGAGAGAATCGCGTCCGGTCTGTAGATTCTCGCCATCGACCGACTCGGCTGGTCCAGCCGCCATGGCCTGAACCGGCGTGCTGGCGAGCTCGTGACTGACCGGCTCGGTCGCCAGCAGGAAGACACCCATTAAGATAACCAGCGCGGCCGACGCGTATACCAGATTCCTGCCAAAAACGGGGTCCAGTAACAGGTTCCAAAAGGAGGGGCGGCCCTCGGCTTCCACTCGGCGCATCACGCGGGCGTAGAATCCAGGAGGAGGCTCCAATTCAGCTGGCGCCCGGAAGGCGTGCAACAGTTCCGAGTGAACCCGCATTTGCGAGGCGAGATCGTAACACTGGCGGCAGGTCGCGACGTGCGCCTCGAATGCCTCCCGCTCTGGACCTTCGAGCCGGCCCTCGAGGAACTCTTCGATATGATCTTCCACTGAACGATGCATACCTGAACCCTTTCCCTTGGTAGATAACAAGCTTACACGCTCCGTGCCGGAATCCGCAGCAAGCGCTGGGCGGATTTCAACAGCTTCTGCCGGGCACGAAACAATTTGACCTTTATCGTATTCTCGTTCATTCCCGTCATTTGCGCCAGTTCCTCTACGGAGTGGCCTTCCACTTCTTTCAACAGGATCAGCGAGCGATCCTCTTCTGAAATCTTGGCGAGCAGCTTCACGACCAGGTCCCGATTCGCGAGCCGTTGGTCGATAGGGGCCGTCTGCTCCGTGGCGCCGTCCGAATTCTCCATCTTCATGGCGTCGTCTTCGGAGAAGTCGCTCTCGTAGACCAGCTTCCGGACCTTTTTCTTCCGCAGGTAGTCGTAGCACTCGTTCACCGTGATCTTGTAGATCCAGGTCAGTAACGAACTGCGGAAGTCGAAATTCCGGATTGAGAAGTAAACCTTGGCAAAAACCTGCTGCGCAATATCCTCGGCGTCGTTGCGGTTGCGAAGGATGCCATAGATGATCGAGTAGATCTTGGACTGGTACCGCTCCACGATCTCGCGGAAAGCCATCTCGTCGCCCGCCTGCACCCGGCGGACGAGCAGCGCTTCGTCGGATTTACTATGGTCCACTTTTGCCTTCGTCCGTCCGGCCGAACCCGCAAGCGGGAAGCTCAATACATCCAGTACACCACTCATGACCCTACGGACGCGATCAGTCCGAAGCTGGTTTCGAAAACCTGCGTTGAATCCCCGCCCTCACCCCGTGCATCTTTATAAGGTAGAACTAGCGACCGCATCGGGCTAAGCTAGAAGAGTCTATGCCGATTCGGCAGGGAGATAAGAAAACTTATGATCAATTTAACTGAACGCGCGATTGGTAAAGTCGCCGAGATTCTCGAATCGCAGGAGCCGCAACCAGCCGGACTGCGCATTTCCGTCGTGGGAGGCGGTTGTTCTGGGTTCAGCTACTCCATGGCCTTCGAGAACACCCCCAGCATGTTGGACAAGACCTACGCCTACGGCCCTCTGAAGGTCTTCGTGGACCAAGCCAGCCTGCTCTATTTGGACGGCGCCGAAGTCGACTACGTCGAATCGCTCGAAGGCTCCGGGTTCAAGTTCAACAACCCGCAAGTCAAGTCGACTTGCGGTTGCGGCAGCTCGTTCAGCGTCTAACAGCGTTTCGCTCAATTCCGCCTCTAGCAAAGAAAATGGCCTCCAGCGCTTCTCAGCGCGGAGGCCATTTTGGTTTAAGGGTGGAAGAAAACTACTTCTGCCGGCGGCGGAGGATCGCCAAACCGATCAGGCCAGCACCCATCAGGGCGAAGGTCATCGGCTCCGGGATGTCGCCGTTCTGGGCGGTCGGGAGGAAGTAGTTGGTGTAACCAGTGGTCGCCACGCTGCCGCCAGCCCACGCACCGCCGTTGACGCGGAAACGGTCAACGACGAACAGGTCGCCAGCATTGACGTTGAGGAGGGTCGCGTTCAAGGGACGAATCGGATTCGTGAAGAACGCGGCCGAGGCGGGCGAGCCGGGCAGGCTGTTGGTGCCGACCGGGAAGTTGTCGTGCGAAAGACCCGTGCCGAGCAAGCCGATGAACTTGGTCAGGGTGCCTTCAGCGTTGTTGCCTTGACCAGGGTTGGTGCCAACGACCAGAATCGGAGCGTTGCCGACGCCCTGGTTGAGAGCCGGGCCGTTGCCGTTGATCGAGGAACCGATCGTGGTGATCTGCGCCACGCCGGAGTTGCCAAGGATACGGAAGCTGGTGTCGAATTCAGACAGCTGAGCGCCGTTCTGAACGATCGCAGCGCTGAACAGAGCAGCGTTCGCCTGGTTGTTGGAGCTGAAGTTCACCAGGAAGCCGTTGTTGTAGGTCGCGAAGTTCACCAGCAGGTCGCCCGGGGCGAAAGCGGGAACGCCAGTGTAGTTGGAGAAGATCGCATCCCGGGCGCCGGCCATGCCGGAAACGCGGAACTCGGTCAGGGTCCAGGTGTTGGCGCCATTGGTAAGGGTGCAGGAGTTGCCGCTGCCAGCCGCGAGGCTAGAAAGAGCAACCGGACCGGACAAACAGTTGGTCGTAACCGCAAAAGAAGGGATCGAGGCAACTGCAAGAGCGCAAGTTACCAAAAAAGACTTTTTCATTCATTCCTCCGAAGGATTTGCATGTTCAATCAGGCAAAAGAGCACCATACACGTAATCCTAGGCCTGATTGAGTACTTCCATACTATACAGGCATATCTGAAGGGGTGTCAATAGTTTTGCTCGCAGGGTTTAGGCTGTTCGTACTAGTTGTGAGCTAAGGCTCCCAGAATTCTCGTAAAATTTGTGTAAATCACATTTTTTCAACGCTTTACGATTGCGAGCAGCCGACTGAGAGCCCACCAGTACCTAGTACTTTCGCATCAATATTTTGCCTTGAGCCCGAACGTCGGCCGGATGCTGTGCCTCTCTCGCCCCCACATTGGCGAGGGACTCACCTTAATCCTAAGGGGGGTACCCTAGTTCCGGTCAGCGCCCCCCGCCATCGCGGGGTTGTTGCGGTCTTTTGACAGGGACGCTATGATGAAGGAGCCTCGACACGGGCGGCTAATGTCCGTGCGCCTTCTCATGTTTGATAATCTCTCCGACAAACTGCAGCGAGTTTTCAAGAACTTGCGCGGCGAAGGAAAACTCACTACCGAAAACATGGAGGCAGCTCTCCGCGAGATCCGCGTGGCGCTGCTTGAGGCCGACGTCCATTTTAAGGTCGTCAAACAACTGATTGAGGCCGTGAAAGAGAAAGCGCTTGGCCAGGAAGTCCTCGCCTCGCTCTCCCCCGCCCAGCAGGTGGTCAAGATTGTGAACGAGGAGTTGATCAAGACCCTCGGCACCCACGCCTCCCGCCTTCGCTTCGCGAACGAACCGCCGACGGTCATTATGATAGTTGGCCTGCAGGGTTCCGGCAAAACGACCTCCTCGGCCAAACTGGCACGGTGGCTGTCGAAAAATCAGCACGCCCCGCTTCTGGTCTCCGTTGACGTTTATCGTCCCGCCGCGCGGGATCAGCTGGCCGTCCTAGCCAAGCAGTTGGCGCTACCTATATATATAGGGACTCCGGAAGAGACCAAACCGCTCGAACTCGCCAAGTCCGCCCGGAGAGAAGCCGTGCAGACCGGCCGCGACGTCATCCTGATCGATACCGCCGGACGTCTGCATATAGATGATGCCTTGATGGCGGAATTGGCGGAGCTGAAGGAAACCTTCCAGCCCACCGAAATTCTCTTCGTCGCCGACGCCATGACCGGCCAGGACGCCGTCAAGTCCGCCGAACAGTTCCATAAACAGCTCGGCATCACCGGTATCATCCTGACGAAGATGGACGGCGACGCCCGCGGCGGCGCAGCCCTTTCCATCCGCTCGATTACCGGGCAGCCCCTGAAATACATCGGCCTCGGTGAAAAGCCGGACGCCTTTGAGCTCTTCCACCCCGACCGGGTCGCCAACCGCATCCTCGGCATGGGCGACGTTCTTAGCCTGATCGAAAAGGTCGAAGAGACTATCGACAAGAAGCAGGCCGAGGAGATGCAGCGGAAGCTCATTGATAATGAGTTCACGCTGACCGACTTCCGCAATCAACTGAAGCAGATTCGCAAGCTCGGCCCCATCGGCGACCTGATGGGCATGATGCCGAACCTGCCCGGTATGGGCGGCGGCATGATGAAAGAGCTCAAGAACGCTAAAGTAGATGAGAAAGAGCTCAATCGCGTCGTGGCGATCATCGACTCGATGACTCCGAAAGAACGCGAAAATCACATGATCATTAACGGCTCCCGCCGCCGCCGGATCGCCAAGGGCTCCGGCACCAGCGTCGAGGACGTCAATAACCTTTTAAAGCAGTACACCCAAGCCCGGAAGATGATGAAAGCGTTTTCGGGCACGTTGTCGGGCCAGGGCTTCCTGGGTAAAAAGCTTTCCAAGCTGGGCAAACTCCCTTCGCTGGGCGATCTCGGCAACTTCAAGTTCTAGTAAGTTCAATCAGGAGTATAGAAAAACAATGTTGGCAATTCGTCTTGCACGGTTCGGTACGAAGAAGAAACCGACCTACCGTGTGGTGGTTATCGAAAAGGAACGCGCCCGTGACAGCAAGGCGCTCGAAGTATTGGGACACTACAACCCGTTGAGCGAACCGGCTACCGTCGTTCTGGATCATGACCGCTTTGCCCATTGGGTCAAAGTCGGGGCGCAGCCCTCGGATACGGTCACCCGGCTCGTGAAGGCGAACCCGGCTCCCGAGCCCGTGGCCGTTTAGTCATGCCGGTGCTGAAGGAGCTCGTTGAAGGCATCGCCCGGGCCATTGTGGACAACCCGGCCGAAGTGTCCGTCTCGGAAACAGCAGGAGAGGCGGCCACGTCGCTCTCCCTGCGGGTTGCCCCGGCGGATCTCGGCAAGGTGATTGGCAAACAGGGCCGGACGGCGCGTTCGATTCGAACCCTTCTCACCGCGGCGGCGATTAAGGCCAACCGGCGGGTGAGCCTCGAAATCGTCGAGGATCGATAGGGTCCGGTGGAAGGCCAAACGCCAGCGTGGGTCACCCTCGCCGAAGTCATTCGTCCCCGGGGTAACCGGGGCGAACTGCTTTGTGTCGATCTCTCGAAGGGCCCGGAGCGCTATCTCGAACTCGGCACCGTCACGCTCTTTAACGCAAAGGAAGAAGAGCTGGGGCAACTGACCGTCGAAGAGGCGTGGCTGCATCAGGATCAGCTCATCCTGAAATTTGCCGGCGTTGAAAGCATCTCGGATGCAGAGAAGTTTCGGGGCGGTGAGGTCCGCGTACCGTTCTCCCAACGGGCTCCTTTGGCCGACGGGGAGTATTATCTGTCGGATCTGCCCGGTTGCGCGGTCATCGACGCCACCACCGGCGAGCCGCTCGGTACCGTCGCCGCGGCGCTCGAGATGCCCGGCTCGAATCTTATCGAACTCGAGACCGGGGTGCTGATTCCTCTATCCCGGGCAATCTGCCCGGTCATTGACCCAGCCAACCGCGTCATTCGGGCCAATGTCCCCGATGGCCTCCTCGATCTCAACCGCAAGTAGCCCGGCGCCGCCATGAAGTTCCATGTCCTCACGATCTTTCCCGATTTCTTTGACGGTCCCTTTCGTCATGGAGTCGTTGCCAAAGCGAGCGAGGCGGGACTCGTCGAGTTTCACACCCACGACCTCCGGCAATGGACCTTCGACCGACACCGCAGCGTGGACGACCGGCCATTCGGTGGCGGCGAAGGGATGTTACTCAAGCCGGATCCGGTGTTTCAAGCCACTGAAGCAATTTTTCCCGAAAAGAGTCATAATAGAAAGGTTGTCCTGATGTCGGCCCAAGGAACGCTGTTTACGCAGCAGACCGCCCGGCGGCTCAGCCAGATGTCGGAACTGCTCCTGATTTGTGGCAGGTACGAAGGGGTAGACGAGCGAGTCGCCTCGCATCTGGTGGACGAAGAGATTTCCGTAGGTGATTTTGTTTTGAGTGGCGGCGAACTGGCGGCTGCTCTGGTGATTGACGCAGTCGCCCGGCTGCTTCCCGGGGTCCTTGGCAACGAGGCTTCCCGCGCGAATGAGAGTTTTTCCGAGCCTCTGCTCGATTATCCACACTACACCCGCCCAGCGGATTTCCGGGGATGGAAAGTTCCCGAAGTTCTGCAAAGCGGCAACCATGAGGCGATCCGGCAGTGGCGGCGCGAGGCGGCTTTAGCCAAAACCCGCAAAAACCGGCCCGATCTTCTCCCCAAGCTCTAACTCTGAGGTAACTTATCATGCAACACGTAGCTCTCACCAAAATCGCCCAGCCCCAGGTGCGGACAGACCTGCCGGTGATCCGCATCGGCGACACCATCAAAGTTCACGTTAAGATCCGCGAAGGCGAAAAAGAGCGCATCCAGATCTATGAGGGAACGTTGATCGCCCGCAAGAACAAGGGCATCAGCCAGACGATTACCGTCCGTAAGATCAGCTTCGGTGTCGGCGTCGAGCGCATCTTCCCCGTCAACGCCCCCGTCATCGACAAGATCGACGTCGTCCGCACGGGTTTCGTCCGCCGGGCCAAGCTGTACTACCTCCGTGGATTGAAGGGTAAGGCCGCCCGCTTGAAAGAGCGCGACTAGGTTTCCCCGCGGCGAGGTGATGATTGCCGCAGCGTTGCTCAACCCGCCACGAGCGCGAATTGCGCCTACTGGGCTTCCGGGCTATTGCTGGAGTGGATGAGGCGGGTCGAGGTTGTCTATTCGGCCCCGTCTACGCGGCCGCGTGCATTCTCGATCCCGCAAAACCGATTCGGGGACTCGACGATTCGAAAAAATTGGACGAGGCCACCCGGGAGCGCCTCCGGATGCTGATTCAAGAACGGGCCGCGGCGTGGTCGGTGGCTTGGGCCACCGCTGCCGAGATTGACGCGATCAACATCCTGCAGGCCTCCCGGCTGGCCATGCGGCGAGCCGTGGAGAGTTTGTCCCTGGCTGCCGATCACTTGCTAGTGGACGCCACAACCGTAGATCTGCCCCTCCCGCAGCGAAATCTCATTCACGGCGACGCCCTGTCCCGGTCCATCGCCGCGGCGTCGATCCTGGCCAAAACCGCCAGGGATGCCCGTTTACGGGAGTATGACCAGCAGTATCCCGCCTACGGCTTCGCCCGCCACAAGGGCTACGGTGCACCGGAGCATCTCGCCGCCCTCGACCGGTTCGGCCCCCTTCCGGAGCACCGATTTTGCTATGCTCCCGTTCGAGAGCGCTCGCAGCGGACTCTCTTCTCATGAATCCTCTGCCCGATCCGCCGCTCCATCCGCGCGTTCGCAATAGCTGGTTTGCCCGGCTGTCCGGCCTGGCCTGGATCATTCTTTGCTTTGAGCTCGGCGTATTCCTGCTCGTCTACCCCTGGATGGATGGTTGGGAGCGGAACGAAATTGCCAACTGGCGGGAAGGCGCCCGCGAAGTTTGGACGAACCCTTATCTGCGCGGCGCCGTATCTGGGTTAGGCGTCGTCAATATCGGCATCAGCCTGCGGGACCTGTATGCCTACCTGCGGGAAGTGCTGTTCGATTAGCTAGAATTGGAAGAACACTGTGGCCCTTGAACAAGACCAAAAGCCGACCCCCGCGGATGCGTCCGCTCCGGAACCGCCGTTGTGGAAGCAGATCTTCCTGCAACGCAAGGAGGAGACCCCGCGCAACACCATAGCCGAATGGACGGTCACCATTCTCCTGTTGCTCTTCGGCACAACGACGCTGGTGCAGGCGTTCGTCATCCCCACCGGCTCCATGGAAGACACGCTCCTCATTGGCGATCACCTCCTCGTCGATAAGCTGGCCTACGCGCCGCCCGGCCCCATCAGCAAATACTTCTTGCCGTATTCAGAAGTGAAGCGCGGCGATATCATCGTCTTCCGCTGGCCCGACGATATCCGCATGACCTTCGTCAAGCGAGTGCTCGGCGTCCCCGGCGACCGCATCCGCGTCGAAAACAAGCAAGTCTTCCTCAACGGCAAAGCCCTGAACGAGCCGTACAAGTATCACAAGACCGAGTACTTCGACTCCTATCGCGACACCTTCCCCTCGGAGCCCAACACCCGCCTCAGCGAAGGCGGCCGGACGATGCTCGAACAACACATGAAGGGCAATGAAATCGTCGTGCCGGATAACGCCTACTTCGCCATGGGCGACAACCGCGATCAGTCGCTCGACTCCCGCTACTGGGGCTTCGTCCCGCGCGAAAACATCATCGGCAAACCGCTGATCATCTACTGGTCCTACGACGCTCCCACCGAGCGCCTGCAGTCTTCAACCCCCGGCTGGGACCACATCCAGGATCTGGCCACGAACTTCTTCACGAAGACCCGCTGGGGCCGGACGTTCAATTTGATCCACGGCTATCCGGTGCAATAACCCATGCCGAAGCAACCGGAAACTCCCCGTCATTGGATTGCTGACTGGACCGTCACCATCCTCATGCTCCTATTCGGCACGACGACCCTGCTCCAGGCGTTCGTCGTACCTACGGAATCGATGGATACCACCATTCGGGTGGGCGACCATCTCTTCGTCGACAAGCTGGCTTACGCTCCCGCGCGAGAGTGGCAGAAGAAGCTCCTCCCCTATGCCGAAGTGCAGCGCGGCGACGTGATTGTCTTCAAGTATCCGCTCGACGAGAAACAACCCTACGTGAAGCGCGTCATCGGCGTCCCCGGAGATCGCATCCGCTTCGTCGACAATCAACTCATCCTCAACGGAAAGCCCGTCGTCGAACCCTACAAGCGCCAGAACGATCAGTTGTACGTCCCCTATCTCCGGAACTTCCCCAACGCCGCGCCCTTCGCGGGCATCGAACGCCGCGGTCTGCTGATGGTGCAGGATCACGTCACCAACAGCGAACTGGTCGTACCCGCCGGCCAATACTTTGCCCTCGGCGACAACCGCGACAACTCCGCCGACTCCCGCTTCTGGGGCCTCGTCCCCCGCGAAAACATCATCGGCAAACCCATTCTCGTTTGGTGGTCCTACGATGCGCCCCTGGAGCATTGGCAGCCCCGCACCGCCGAGCACGTGTGGGCGCACGCCACGGACCTAGCTCTTCACTTCTTCACCAAAACCCGCTGGGATCAGACCTTCCGGCGCATTCCCTCCTACCCTCTCCAATAGCACATGGCAAAGACTGACCACCAATATGGGCTAATCCTGGCCGGCGGCCGCGGTACGCGGTTCTGGCCCCGCAGCCGCAAGCGATCCGCCAAGCAGGTCCTGAACTTCTTCGGTGAACGGACCCTGATCCAACAGACCGTCGACCGGCTGCGGAGTATTCTCCCGCCGGAACGCATCTGGGTGATCACGAACTCCCACCTCCGCGAGACCATCGCCAAGCAGCTGCCCGAGGTGCCCAAGAAGCAGATCATCGCCGAACCGGCCCAGCGCAACACCGCCCCGGCCATCGGCCTGATCGCACAGATCCTCCACCGGCAGGATCCCGACGCCGTCATGGGCGTCTTCCCCGCCGACCATGTGATCGAGAAGAACAGCCGCTATCTGCGCCTAGTTAAGCCCGCGTTCAAAGCCGCCGCCGAAGGCAAAATTGCCGTCCTCGGCGTCCAGCCCCGCTGGGCCGAAACCGGCTACGGCTACATCGAATTCCCCCCCGGCGTCACGGCCGGCGAGGTCACCCCGGTGCCCGTCCGCAGCTTCCGCGAAAAGCCCAATCTCGAAACAGCCAAGGAGTACGTCCACGCGGGCAACTTCTTCTGGAACGCCGGCATGTTCTTCTGGCGGGCCGACGTCGTGCTGAACTCCATGCGCGATCATCTGCCGAAGACCGCCGCCCTCCTCGCTGGCCTGCCGCCGTTCTCAAGCTCCAAGTTCAAGTCCGCCCTCGCCACCGCGTTCCCCGAATGCGAGAACATCTCCATCGACTACGCCGTGCTCGAAAAGGCCCAGAACATCGTCGGCATCCCCGCCGACGAGTTCGGCTGGAACGACGTCGGCACCTGGAACGCGGTCTATGAGCTCGAAGCCCGCGGCATCTATTCGAACGTCTCGCGCGGCGAAGTGATCGCCGAGCTTGCTACTGGCAACTACGTCGACGTGCCCGGCAAACTCGTTGCGCTGCTCGGCGTCGAGAACCTGGTGGTCGTCGAAACGGCCGACGCCCTTCTGATCGCCGATCGGAACCGGTCGCAACAAGTGAGCGATATCGTCAAAGCGCTCGAGAAAATGAAACGGGAAGAACTTCTATGAAGCAATACGCAGCATATCCAGAGATGGTCATTGATCCGGCCAAAACCTACACGGCGACGTTTGAAACGTCACGGGGTCAAATTGTTCTCGCGCTCGACGCCAAGAGCGCACCGAAGACGGTGAACAATTTCGTATTCCTCGCCCAGGACGGGTTCTACAACGGCCTGTCCTTCCACCGGGTGATTCCGGACTTCATGGTGCAGGGCGGATGCCCGGAAGGCACCGGCCGCGGCGGCCCTGGCTACCGCTTTGCCGACGAGTTCGCCGGCAACCCGAACACGCACGAGCGCGGCGTCATCTCGATGGCGAACGCCGGCCCCGGCACCAACGGCAGCCAGTTCTTCATCACCCACGTCCCCTGCCCTTGGCTGAACGGCAAGCACACCGTGTTTGGCAAGGTGACCAGCGGCCTCGATGTCGTCGACGCGATCAAAGGCGGCGACGCCATTACCTCAGTCACCATCACCGTCGCCTAACAATCCACCAAACAAGCGATACCCCACGGCCACGCCGTGGGGTATTTTGTTTGTCGGTGATGGAATTCCTGAGCGTTTCGCGCTCTCCCTGATAGATTCCATCAGGAGGAACGCTAAACATGCCCATTTACATTAAGATCGGCGACATCAAAGGCGACGTCAGTTCTGCTTTGCATAAGCCTTTCGTGCCGCAACACATCGCCGCGGGCGATGGCTCGGTGATCCCGGCCGAGATTCGCGCCGCCCACCCGAATGGCGTCAACTCCATCGTGATTGTGCCGAGCACCCGCGCCGGTTGGTCGGTAGTCTCAAACGAAAAGGGCATCATCGCCATCCTGATCGGGCTCCTGCTCCCCGCCGTGCAAAAGGTACGGGAAGCGGCCAATCGCAGCGTACCGGGCGTGAGCGGTCTAGATCGATGCCTGGCTCCCGGCGGCATTCTGGGCGTTGTGACCAACGACCGCCTCCTCTCCTCCGTGAGCGAGATTCGAATTCTTTAATCAGGATAAGATGGGGCCATGCGCTCCCTACTCACCCTGCTGTTTTTACTGACCGGAGTGACCTTCGCCCAAACCGGGCTCATCCCCGGTCCCATTCCGCAGGACCTCCGCCGGTATCTCGAATTGACCGACGCCCAGGCCAACGGCATCCAGCGGCTCAATGCCCAACTCGACGCCTATCGGATCGGGAAGGCCACGCGCCAGTTCCAGGTGCAACGGGAACTCGCCGAGGAGATGGCGCGGGAACCGCTCGACCCCACGGCCATCGGCCTGCGTCACGTCGAGCTCGAGTCCATCCGGCGCGAGATCGAAGCTGAGCAGACCAAGACCGTCGCCGCCATCCAGGCGCTGCTGACCCCAGCGCAGCGGACGCGGCTCGACGGCCTCGCCCAAGTGCTACGGCAGCATAGCACCGCCTGTTCGGCGGTCGCGCTCAACCTCCTGCCCGCACCTGGTAGCGATGTCATTTTCCCGATTGAGATTCAGCGTAGGGTTGCGAATTCCAGCGGCTGCCTAACGGGCGTCATCCGAGGAGCTTTCGAGTTCGCGCCGGGGTTGGTGAACCCGTAGCCCCCGCAACAGCGATAAACTGCAAGCCATGCGCTTGCTCCTATCCCTCTTGCCCGTGCTGGCCCTCGCCCAGCAGCCCTACGACATCCTGATCAAAAACGGCCGCGTAGCCGACGGCACCGGGAACCCCACCTTCCTCGCTGACGTAGCCATCACCGGCGGTAAAATCGCCGCCATCGGCAAACTCAGCGGACTCGCCCGCCAGACCATCGACGCCAAAGGCATGATCGTCGCCCCGGGTTTCATCGACATCCATAACCACTCCGATACCTCCCTGCTCGCCGACGGAAACGCGCAGTCCTTCGTCCGGCAAGGAGTCACCACCCTCATCTTCGGCGAAGGGCCCTCCGCCGCGCCCTCCCGAGATTTCCCGCGCTTCACCAACTACTGGGAACGCCTCCTCCGCACCGGCATCTCGCCCAACGTCGGCAGCTACGTCGGCTCCAGCCAAATCTGGACGCAAGTCCGCGGCCCCAAAGCCGGCCCGCCCACCCCGGCCGAACTCGTCAAGATGCGCGCCCTCGTCAAGCAAGCCATGGAAGACGGCGCCCTCGGCGTCTCCAGCTCTCTCTCCGGGCCCCCCGGAGCCTGGATCGATACCGACACCCTGGTTGCCATGTGCGAAGAGACCAAGCCCTTCGGCGGCATCTACTCAACGCATATGCGCACGGAAGGCAACGGCGTTTTTGAATCCATCGCCGAGGCCATCACCATCGGCAAACGCGCCGGCGTGCCCGTCGACATCATCCACTTGAAGATCGCCGAAAACAAGCTCTGGGGCAAAATGCCGGAAGTCATTGCCACCATCGCCAAGGCCCGCGCCGAAGGCGTCGAAGTCGAATCCCACGTCTATCCCTACCGCGCCGGGCAGAACAACCTTTCGAGCATCATTCCGCCGTGGGCGCACGAAGGCGGCGTTAACGAACTGCTCAAGCGTATCCAGGACCCGTCCCTCAAAGAGCGGCTCACAAAAGAAATCCTGAACGGCATCCCCGGCACCAACTGGTACAACCACTACACCGCCACCGGCTCCTGGGAAGGCATGCAGATCTCTTCTTTCTCCAACCCGAGCTACAAGAAGTACGAAGGCCAGCGCATGAATCAAATCATCGCCGCCCTCGGCAAGGACCCCGTCGACGCCCTCTTCCAGGTCCTCCTCGACAACGGCGGCTCCGTCCCCACCGTCTACTTCCACCACAACGAAGAGGACATGCGCTACGCCATGAAGCAGTCGTTCGTGTCCATCGGCTCGGACGGCCGAGCCGTCGCCACCACCGGCCTGCTCGCCGCCGAACATCCCCATCCGCGCTACTACGGCACCTTCCCCCGCGTTCTCGGCCGCTACGTCCGCGACGAGAAGGTGATCACCATGGAAGAAGCCATCCGCAAGATGACCTCAGCCAACGCGAACAAGCTGCGGATCTACGACCGCGGGCTGCTCCGCACCGGTCTGGCCGCCGACGTCACCGTCTTCGACCCGGCCAAGGTGATCGACCACTCGACGTACGAAAAGCCGCACCAGTACTCCACCGGCATCGTCCACGTCTTCGTCAACGGCGTCGCCATCCTCAAGGACGGCGAACACACCAACGCCAAACCTGGCACCATCGTCATGCGTCAGCGCTGAAGTACGCGCTCCCAGGAGCCGTACATCGGATTGGGCAGCAGGAACCAGCGGTCCCCGAAGAACTGCTGGTTCGGCCCCAGGATCTCCCGGCGCCCGGCCACCGAGTTCTGCTCGCTCGGCACGCTGACAAAGTCCTGAAAGTCATCGCCGATCAGCAGCAGCACGCGGTAGCTCTCGGCGACCGCCGTCCGGCGCGCGCCCTTGTCGCTGCTGCTGCCCTCCCGGCACAGCAACCGCGCAGGCACCCACGGAGCGCCCAGCCGCCGCAGGTTCTTCACCGTCGGATCGTTCTCGTCGTTCGCCTTGCACGTCCGATTCGTGACGTACACCAGCGTCACCCCGCGCATCTGCGCGAACTTCAAAAACTCAATCGCCCCCGGCACCGCTGTGGCTTTCGATTGGTTCACCCACGCGTTCCACTTGTCGTTGTCGAACGCAATCCGCTGCGCGGCCAGCGAAGCCTGATGCTCGGAGTTGTCGAGCACGGTCTCATCCAGGTCCAGAATCACCGCCGGCGGCAGCTCTTCAAAGCCGGACTTCTGCTCGAGCGCGGCGGTCCAATGCGCATCCGCCAGGGCGGCTTCAAGCGCCTGCGTAGCCCCGCGATAGGCCTGCTGCGACAGAGCCGCGTACTCGACGCTGGATCGAACCCAGGCCACCGAAAGATCCTGTTGAGCCAGAAGAGGAAGGGCGAAGAGGAAGGCAAGATTCTTCATTGCGAATACTTATACATTAGCTCCAGTAGCTCCTTCTGCATCGCCACGGCCTTCGCCGGATCGCGCGAGGCAAACGCGGACGTCACGCAGTGTTCGAGGTGCCCCTGCATCACTTGCTTCGACAGGCCCCGCAGTGCCTGCTGCACGCTCGAGATCTGCACCAGGATCTCGGCGCAGTAGCGGTCCTCGTCAATCATCTTGTGGATCCCGCGGACCTGCCCTTCAATGCGCTTCAAGCGCTGTAGATTTTTCTCTTTGTTCATAATTGGATGCGGCGGAGACGGAGGCTGTTGGCGAGCACGCTGACGGAACTTAGCGCCATTGCGGCGCTGGCGAGCACGGGGTTGAGTTGGCCAAAGGCCGCCAACGGAATCCCGATGGCGTTATAGACGAAGGCCCAGAACAAGTTCTGACGCATCACGCGAACCGTCGCCCGCGCCAGCGCGAATGCGTCGGCCGCAGCGAGCAGATCCGGCCGCAGCAAGGTAACGGCGGCGGTCTCGGCGGCGATGTCCGAACCGGTGGCCATCGCCAGGCCGACATCAGCCTGCGCCAGCGCTGGAGCGTCGTTCACCCCGTCGCCGATCATCGCCACCACGCGGCCCTGCTTCTGCAGGCCCGCAATAAATGCGAGCTTCTCGCCCGGCAACAGGCCGGCGTGCACCTCGGCGATGCCAACGGCCGCCGCCACGCGTTGTGCGGTGGCCGGGCGGTCCCCCGTCAGCATCACGGTGCGAACCCCCAGGCGCCGTACGCCCTCGGCCGACGTCGCCTTCACCGGGTCCGCTACGTCGAGCGCCAGCGCAAACGCGCCGTCCACCGTGGCGGCAATCGGCAGGTCGCTTTCAATGCCCAGCCAGGCCGGCCGGCCGACGCGAACATGCCGACCCTCCACCACGCCCTCCGCGCCTTGCCCCGGCGTGGCCACGAAGCCGGAGACCCCCGGAATTCGCGCGCCCGCGTAGGTCACCACCGCGTGCGCCAACGGATGTTCGGAGCTCTGCTCCACGCCAGCTACGAAACGAACCCATTGCGCGTCGCCTTCTAAGCGCGTCACCGCCGGCCGGCCTTCCGTCAACGTGCCGGTCTTATCCAGCACGGCCACATCGACGTGCGAAAGCCGCTCCATCGCCTCGCCGCCCTTGAACAGCACGCCCATTCCCGCCGCACGCCCCGTCGCCACCATCACCGCCGCCGGCACCGCCAAGCCCATGGCGCACGGGCAGGCGATGATCAGCACGGCAACGGCCGCTTCGAGCGCCGGCCCCGCTTCCCCGCCCCACAGATACCAAGCCACGAAGGTCACCACCGCAATGCTGACCACCACCGGAACGAAAACGGCGCTGATCCGGTCGGCCAGTCGCTGCAGCGGCGCCTTGGTCGCCTGCGCCTCCCGCGTCATGCGGACAATCTGGCCCAGCATCGTGCCCGCGCCCACCGCGGTCGCGCGGAACTCAAACGAGCCGGCGCCGTTCAGTGTTCCGGCCGAAACCCGGTCGCCCACGCTCTTCGCCACCGACATCGGCTCGCCCGTCAGCATTGATTCGTCCACCGGCGAGGAGCCGGACTCGAGAACGCCGTCCACCGGGACCCGCTCCGACGGCTTCACGAGCAGACGGTCCCCCAGCGTCACCGCCTCCACCGGGACACTCACCCACTCCCCATCCCGCTGCACCCACGCCGTGGCCGGCGCCAGTTGCGCCAGCTTGCGGATGGCATCGGCCGTCTGATGGCGAGCCCGCGCCTCCATCGCCCGGCCGGCCAGCACCAGACCCAGGATGAACACAACCGCTTCAAAGTAGACGTCGTGCACCAATCCCGCGAGCGCAGCGACGGAGTAGGCAAACGCAGCCCCGGTCCCCAGCGTGATCAGCGTGCTCATGTCCGTATTGCCGTGCCGAATCCCGCTAAAGGCCTTGACGTAGTATTGGCGCCCTGGGCCCGCCATCACGTAGACGGTCAGCACGAGCTGAACCCAGTTCCAAGTCTGATTCGCGTGGCCTACAAAAGGCATCGCGGCCATCATCACCAGGCCGATCGCGATACTGATGGCGGCGGGCCGGATGTAATCAGTTTCGGCCCGGACCTCGGCTTCGTAGCCGCTATCGACGATAGCGGCGACGAGCGACTCCTGTCGCGCGAGCGCAGGATCGAACACCACACTCACCTCGTTCGTCAGCAGGCTGACGGTCGCCTTCTCGACGCCCGGCACCTCTTCAAGCGCGTGTTGCACGTGGACCTGGCAGGCGGCGCAAGTCATACCGCCTACCGGAATGGTCAACGTCTTCATGACACGGGTTGCGCCGCGTAGCCAGCCTTCTTCAGGGCGGCTACGGCGGACGCGGGATCAGCGGTCTCGATGGTGGCGGAGCCAATGGCCACCGACTCCACGGTCACTCCGGGCGTTTTCTCCAGCGCCTGGGTAACGCGGCGAACACAAGCGCCGCAATGCATGCCTTCGATTTTTAGTTCCATAAGAGTCATAGGGTATACCCCTACCCCCTATCATACTTCATTTGCGAAGTAGCCCACGACCAGCAGGCCGAGGAACAACTGCAGCACTTCGCTATCGCCGAGGTTGTACTCAAACACCCCGGCCGTCAGCACCCCGATGATCACTGCGGCCACGCCATGCAATACTGCCCGCCGCTCGGCGTCCACCACCCGCCGCGCGGCGCGCAGAAACACGACCAGCGAACCAACCACCATCCAAAGCAAAGCGGCCACTGCCGGAATCCCCCGCTCCGCCGCGAAGTGCAGATAGATGTTGTGCAGATGGTCATACCACCAATGGATCGGGAACGGCCGCGGGATATCGGCCGGGGCATACTCCGGGAACTTGCGCTTCACCATCTCGGGCCCAATTCCCAAGATAGGGTGCGCCTGAATAATCGCGATCCCCGTCCGGAACATGGCCTGCCGATGCGCATTCGAATCGAGATCGCCGCGCGGCCGCACGATGGAAAGTGCCCGCTCCTGCAACGTCGCCGGACCCAGCGCCAGCACTAATCCAGCCAGCACCGGTAGCGCCAGCACCACCGGACGCTTCCAACTCCAGACGAGATAGACCACCCCCGCCGCCGCCCCAATCCACATCCCCCGTGTCTGCCCCAACAGCAACGCCACCCCGGTCAGCAACGCGACCACGGCCCCGCGCCAGTCTTGCTTGAACAGAAACCAGGAGACGGCGAGCAGCAGGACGATCATCATCTCCCCGCCGAAGGTCATCCAGTGGCTCATGAAGCCGGTGGTCCGATCCGCGATGTAGGCCAGCGTAAAGTCCACCCCGGCGGCCTTCGCCGCCGCGTACTTCCTGGCGTACTGCACAAAAGACCAAAGCGCCGAGAGCGTCCCCGCGGTCGCCAGGCCCGCCAGCAACCAACGCACCTCCACCCAACGCCGCAGCGCCGTCGCCAAGGCGAACAAAATGAGATAGACGAAAAACTTCCGCAACTGCGGAACCCCGGCCGCCGGGTTCTCACTGAACGCCACCGCCAGCAACGAAAAACCCACAAAGGCCGCTAGCGGCCAGCCAATCGGCGGAAACCGCCGCTCCTGCCACCGGAACAACGCCAACGCCGTAGCGATGCCAAGCAGGATTTGCGATACCGCAATCGAACACAACGTCGCCACGAGGGCGCACCCGGCCACCACGATGGAGACCCGCTGCCACTGCTCTGGACTCATGCGCAAACCTCTGAGTATGGCAAAATAGCTGCACCACCGCGACCATGCAGATCTACCTGCTCCGCCACGCCATTGCCGAGGACCCGAAACCTGGCGTCCCCGACGCCGACCGTCCGCTCACCAGCGAAGGAGCCCGCAAGCTGAGAGACATCCTCAAGCGGGCCCGGGGCGGCGGACTCGACCCCGCGAAGATCCTGGCCAGCCCCTTCCGCCGAGCCCAGGAAACCGCCAACCTCGCCGCGAAAGCCCTCGAGTTCCACGAGCCGATCATCACGACGAAAACGCTCGTCCCCTCCTCCCTCGCCCAGGAGACCTGGGACGAGATCCGCCTCTACAAAGGCGAGCCGTCGCTTCTGCTCGTCGGACATGAACCGGCCATGGGCCAACTCACCGGCTACTTGCTCGCCGTGCCGGAGCTGCAAGTCGACTTCAAGAAAGGCGCCATGGTGCGGGTCGACGTGCCGTCCCTCAGCCTGCGGCCGCGCGGCGTCCTTAAGTGGATGCTGGCGCCGAAACTTGCCGGCTGAGCCAGGCGAGGGCCTCCTCCCGCGTCGTCAGATTGCCCTCCAATTGTTCCTCTTCAAGCGCCCGGATCAGTTCGCCAATTCTTGGACCGGGAGCCAACCCTAGAGCCATCACATCGCGGCCGGTCGCCAGCGGCGCGGGGCGGAGTTCGTCCGGGGTCAAGCTGGTCCACTGCTGCCGGGCAAAATCGTAGGTGCCCAGGCGCCCGCTGCTCCCTAAACAATCGAGGCGGTGCAGCTCCAGCAGGTCCGGAAAGTGGTCGTGTCGAAGAAAGCGCTTCAAGGTCGACGGCTTCATCTTCGGCAGGTCCGGAAACCGCATATGGCACGAAACAAGGTACTGCACCTCGTCGATCAACTCCGCCGAGGCGCGCAGGCGCGACAAGATGCCCCGGGCCATCTCGGCACCGACTCGATCATGGCCGTTAAACCGGATGCGATCCTCGATCGTCTGGGTCACCGGCTTGCCCACATCGTGCAGCAGCGTGCCCCAGGCGACCGCGGGCTTCGCCGGACCCATGTGCCGGAGCATCGCCAAGGTATGCACCCACACGTCGCCCTCCGGATGCCACTCCGGCGGCTGCTCCACGCCCTGCATCGCCTTTACTTCCGGCAGCAGCTCGGCCAGCAGGCCGCACCGGTCCAGCAGTTCGAGTGCCCGCGCCGCCCCGCCTTCGCACATCATGCGATTCAGTTCGGCGAAAACCCGTTCGACGGAGATCTTGCGAATAGCCGCCGGGTCGATCGCCGCCAATGTCGCCGGGTCGATTTCGAATCCCAGCCGCGCGGCAAAGCGAACGGCCCGCAACATTCGCAGATGGTCCTCGGCAAAGCGAACCGCCGGGTCCCCGATCGCGCGCACCGTCCGATTGGCCAAGTCCTCCCGCCCCCCCACGAAATCCAGAACCTCGCCCGAAAAGGGATCGAGGAACATGCCGTTGATGGTGAAGTCCCGGCGGCTGGCGTCCGCCAGTGGGTTCGTTTCGTAATTTACGGTTTCCGGCCGGCGGCCATCGGAGTAGGCGCCGTCGCTGCGGTAGGTCGCCACCTCCACCTCGCCCACCAGCATCACCCCGAAATGCGCGCCCACCGCATGGGCCGCCGGAAAGAGCGCGGCGATCTCGTCCGGCCGTGCGCTGGTCGCGACGTCGTAGTCCTGCGGAGATACCCCGAGAAGCAAATCGCGAACGCAGCCGCCGACCAGCCAAGCGCTATACCCGGCCTCGCGCAACGTCCGGATGATTTCAGAGCCATCTTGCATCCGCTATTATCGTAGCTGGAATGCCTGAGCCACCTGAACGCCAGGCAACAACATCCATCAGCAGTAGCCGGGTTGTTGTTGCCACCACCGTTGCGCTTTCGTTTATTTCGTTCTGGCGAGGCGCGGCAATCGTTCTGAGCGATCTTGCCTCGACGATGTTCTACGTCGGCGGCATCACCGAACAGGCGATTGGCAAATCGGCCCCCTGGTTCGTCCTGGCCGTCATGCTCTTCTCGTTCGCCGTGCGCTCCATCTACATGGAGAGCTGCTCCATGTTCGTCCGCGGCGGGGTCTACGTCGTCGTCCGGGACTCAATCGGCCCGAACATGGCCAAGCTTTCCGTCTCGGCCCTGGTCGTAGACTTCATCCTCACCGGCCCCATCTCCTCCGTCAGCGCCGGGCAATACATTGGCCGGCTGCTCAACGAGATGAGCGAAATGGGCGGCCACCCGCTGCACGTCAATCCGAACCTGTTCGCGGTGTTTTTCGGCATCGCCGTCACGCTGTACTTCTGGCGCAGCAATACCCGCGGCATTCACGAATCGAGCGGCCACGCCCTGCGCATCATGCAGATCACCACCGTCATGGTGGTGATGCTCGTGGGCTGGTCCGTCATCACTCTGCTGCTCCGCGGAGGCGCGTCGCTTCCGCCCGCGCCCTCGGCCGCCAACCTGACGATGAACGAACATTCGCTCGGCTGGCTCGAAGGCACCTTCTGGCAAAGCATCAGCGCGGCCATGCTCGTGGTGGCGTTCGGCCATTCGCTGCTCGCCATGAGCGGCTTTGAGACGCTGGCGCAGGTCTACCGCGAAATCGCCTATCCCAAGATGAAGAATCTACGGATCACGGCCAACATCGTTTGCATCTACGCCCTGCTCTCCACCGGCCTCATCTCGCTGCTGGCCGTGATGATCATCCCCGACGCGGTCCGGCCGCAGTACTACGACAACCTCATCGGCGGTATGTCGATGAACCTCGAAGGACCGCAGCTGCTGAAGCTCGGCTTCCACATCTTCGTCGTCATCGTCGGCGGGCTGATTCTGTCCGGCGCCGTCAACACGTCGCTGATCGGCGCCAACGGCGTCCTGAACCGGGTGGCCGAAGACGGCGTTCTGCTGGGCTGGTTCCGCAAGCCGCACGTCAAGTTCGGCACCACCTTCCGGATCATCAACCTCATCGTCCTCCTGCAGATTCTCACCATCATCGGCAGCATGGGCGACGTCTACCTGCTCGGCGAGGCCTACGCCTTCGGTGTCGTGTGGAGCTTCTTTCTCAAAGGCCTCGGCGTACTCGCCCTCCGTTTCCAGCGCCACGATCAGGAGTACAAGACGCCCTTCAATTTCCGGCTCGGCGGCCGGGAGATCCCGGTGGGCTTGGCCGTCACGGTGTTGATGCTTTTTCTCGTGGCGATCGCCAACCTCTTCACGAAGAAGATCGCCACAATGTATGGCCTCTCGTTCACGTTGCTGCTCTTCGCCGTCTTCCTGATCTCCGAGCGCGTCAACGCGCGGCAGACGCGGAAGGCCGAAGCGGCCAACGCCAACAACCTCGAAGAGTTCAATCTGGAGCATCAGCCCCATGTCGATACGGCCCATCTCACGGCCCGGCCCGGCTGCATTCTCGTCGCCGTCCGCGACTACAATAACCTCGAACACTTCCGCCGCATCCTCGAAAAAACCAATCTACGGCGGCATGACGTCGTCGTGATGACCGTCCATCCCATCTCCGCCGGCGCGGGCGAGTTTGAACTCCAGAACGAGCAGTTGTTTGGCTCCTATGAGCAGGAACTGTTCTCCCGCGTGGTCACCGTGGCCGAAAAGGAAGGCAAGCCGGTGGAACTGCTCGTCGTCCCCGCCACCGATCCGTTCGCCGCCATGATCCAAGCGGCTAACCAGTTGAAGGCCTCCCGCCTCGTCACCGGCGTCTCGGCCAAGATGGCGTCTGAAGAGCTCGCCCGGCGCATCGGCCTCGCCTGGGAAGCACTGCCGGAGCCGCGCCACCCGCTCTCGCTCGAAGTCATCCGGCCGGACCGCCAGTCCACCTTCGTCAACCTGGGCCCCCACCCGCCCCGCCTATGGCCGGAGGATCTCGACCGCCTGCACGACATCTGGCTCAAGCTGACGGACCGCGAGGGCCTGGGCCACAAGCTCCATCACCGGGACGTAGTCGGCGTTGCCCTGCGCCGCCTCGAGCAAGAACTCGAGTCGGACGACAAGTCCGAAATTTTGACCCAGATTAAAGACGAGATGCGCCGGAACTAGTTCGGCTTCCCTTCGCCTTCCTGCTGCGCCTGCAGCAGAGCCAGCGCCTTCAGCTCCTTCTTCGTCGGAGGGACCACGGCCTTTTCATAGTCGTGATCTTTGTAGCACGAACAGCAGCGGACTTTGGCCGGATCCGTTCCTACCAGGGACACGATGGCATGATTGGTCAGGCGTTTGCACTTCACGCAATAATCGTCGAGGATATCGCCGAGTCGAAACTCGCTCATAATACGGCAGAGTATAGCAAAGCCACTGCGCCACTACCGAGAATTACCCAGAACGAATCGACCTTGGTGCGCAGCAGAATAGCACCCGCGGCCAAGCCGAGCAGCAGCCCACGCCAATCCGCAATCGCGTCCTGCGCCAACGGCAGCGCGCTCGCTAGACTCAAGCCCGCCGCCGCCAGAAGCACCGAATCGAGCGCCCGCCGGAATGTGGGATGGTCACTGTGGCGCCGCAGCCAAACCAGCAGTGGGATGCTGAGGAACGCCGGGGTGATCAGCGCCAGCCAGCCCACGGCCGCGCCGGGGTAGCCCGCCAGGTAGTAGCCGATTCCCACCAGGTACACCCCGTTCGGCCCCGGCGCCAGGCGGCCGGCGGCAATGGCCGTCGTGAGCTGTTGATCGGTCAGCAGATGATGCTCGACGACGAAATCGTGCCGCACAATGGCCAGCGAGGTCATGCCGCTGAAGCTCGTCAGCGTCGATTTGGCGAGCAGCAGATAAAGCCAAAACAGGTTCATGCCACTCCCAGCCGGTCCAACACCAACCCGCCTACGATCGCCACGGCAAGGATCGCAATCGGCGAAAGCCAGCCAGTCGCCAAGGCAGCGTACGCCCCACCCGTCAGCAGCGCTATCCTCACCCAACGCCGCTTCGCCGCATACGGCTGCACCAATTTCCACGAAGAGACGGCAATCAGAGCCACCACCGCCACCAGAGCCCCGCTGATCGCCTGGCCAACCCAAGCAACCGCCCGGACGCGTTCATAACCATCAAGCAGCGCCAGAATCAGAAACGAAGCCGGCAGCGACACCGCAACGACGGCGGCCACGGCGGCCGGCCACCCACCCAAACGCCAGGCCAGCGCGGCGCTGCACGCAAGTATATTCGTGCCCGGCGTAAAGCGGGCCAGCCCGTAGATCAACCCGAACTCGGGCGAACTTAGCCAGCCGCGCCGCTCCACCAGTTCGAGGTGCAGCACGGCCTGAATCGTCGTCCCGCCACCCAGTGTCAAGCTGCCCGACCGGAAGAACAGTGCGGTTAACGCGCCCAGGCGCGGGGCTTCCATGGGGCTACTGTAGCATCGCTACGGTAGACTCTTACTATGCGCGGCAAATGGCTGTTGTTCGGAGGATGTCTGATCCTGCTGGCGATCGCCGCGGGAGCGATCACCGTTTGGCGAAGAGAACAAGCCAAACCGGCCGCCGTGGCTGCCCCCGCGCCTTCCCCCGTCGAAGTGAGTGGCGACCTGAGCCTGAGCGGCAAAGTAGAAGCCCGGAATGTGGTCGCGGTCAAGCCGCCCTCGGCCGGAACCGTCGAAGAGTATCTCGTAAACGAGGGCGAAGAGGTCTACGAAGGCCAGCTGCTCGCGCGACTCAACAACCCCACACTGACCAACGAGCAACTCCAGGCCAAGGAGCGCGCCGACAAGGCGCAGGAGCGCGTGAATCAGCTCGAAAGCCAGATGCTGGCCGCCCGATTGGAGGTCTCCCGGGGCCGCGCGGAAGCAGCGCGAGTGAAAGACGAGTACACCCGCGCGGATCGCGCCTATCAGCGGCAAACCATGCTCAACCAGCAGGGCGCCACGCCGCGTTTGGCCTTTGAAAAAGCGCAGAAAGAGTTCGAGAGCGCCAAGCTCGACTACGAAAGCTCCACCGCCCGGCAACAGATTGCCGAAGGCCGCATTACGGATTTGGCCCGCGACATCGACGCCGCCAAGAAAACCCTTGAAGAGCGGAACAACGATCTCGAAGACGCCGACGCCAGCCTGCAAGCCACCCAAGTGCACGCCCCCGTCGACGGCCTCGTCATCCAGCGCAAAGGCGATGCAGGCGTCGAAATTCAACTGGGCGAAGACGACCTGTTCCAGATCGCCACCGACCTCGGCAATCTGCAGGTAGTGGCCGAAGTGAATGAGGAGCAGCAGAAGAAGATCAAAGAGGGCTCGCCCGCCGCGGTGTACCTCTCGGAACTGGGCAACGAGCCCATGACCGGCGAAGTCGCCCGGGTGGCCGACGGGCGGGTCACCGTGCTTTTCCAGAATCCGAACCCCCTCGTCAAGCCCGGCCTCAAATTCCTCGAAACCAGCCTGATTGAACTGATTACGCAGACCGCGACGAATCTGCCGCCGGATGTTCGCAAAGCCATGGGCGTGGCGCTCGAACAGGAGAAGCCGGATACCCAGGCCTCTCAGGCGCTCAACATCATCGCGAACAACATCGACATGGCCGTCGAGGATGAAGGTCCCATTTGCCAGGACACCGGCATGCCCACCTTCGTCGTCCACACCCCGGTCGGCGTCAGCCAGATTGCGATCAAGAAAGCCATCAAGGCAGCCGTAGCCGAAGCCACCAAACGCGGCAAGCTCCGGCCGAACTCGGTGGACTCGCTCACCGGCAAAAACTCCGGCGACAACCTCGGCGTCGAAACGCCGGTGATTCACTGGGAGCAGTGGGAAGAGGACGACATCGAAGTCAAGCTGATCCTGAAAGGCGGCGGCTGCGAGAACAAGAACATCCAATACTCGCTCCCCACCGAGCTCGAACATCTCGGCAAGGCCGGCCGGAACATCGAAGGCGTTAAGAAGTGCCTGCTCCACGCCGTCTGGCAGGCGCAGGGCCAAGGCTGCGCGCCCGGCGCCATCGGCGTCTGCATCGGCAGCGACCGCGCCCACGGCTACTATCTCGCCAAGCACGAGCTGTTCCGCGAACTCGACGACGTGAATCCAGATCCGGTGCTCGCCCAGCTCGAAACCGAAGTCATGGAAGAAGCCAACAAGATCGGCGTGGGCCCCATGGGCTTCGGCGGCAACGTCTCGCTGATCGGCTGCAAGGTGATGGCCGCCAACCGCCTACCGGCGAGCTTCTTCGTCTCCGTGGCCTATGACTGCTGGGCCTATCGCCGCCTGGGTGTGCGCCTCGATGCCAACACGGGCGCCATCAACAAATGGCTCTATCGCGACCCCGAACGCGAAGTCGAAAAGCTCTCGAAGATGGACGGCTTCCCGCTCACCGGCCGTGAAGTCACGCTCACCCCGCCCCTCACTGAAGCGCAGATGCGCAGCCTGCACGTCGGCGACGTCGTCATCATCCGCGGCGATATGTACACCGGCCGCGACGCCGTCCACGCCCGCCTGATGAACGAACCCCCGCCCGTCAGCCTGGACGGCCAGATTCTCTACCACTGCGGCCCCGTCATGTTGAAGAACGGCGAGCAGTGGGTGGTCAAAGCCGCCGGGCCAACGACGTCGAGCCGCGAGGAGCCCTATCAAGCCGAAGTCCTCCGGCGCTACGGAGTCCGCGCAGTGATCGGCAAGGGCGGCATGGGCGCGAAGACCTCAAAGGGTCTGCAGGAGTGCGGCGCGGTTTATCTCAACGGCATCGGCGGCGCGGCGCAGTTTTATGCCCGGACGCTGAAGAAGGTGAAGGCGGTGCATTGGCTCGAACTCGGCATTCCCGAAGCGATGTGGCACCTCGAAGCCGACGGCTTTGTAGCCATTGTCACCATGGATGCGCACGGCAACAGCCTCCACGCCGACGTCGAGAAAGCCACCGGAGAGTTGCTCGCAGCGTTACAAAAGTGATAGTTTAGAGGGGTAGTGGCCAGGTAGCTCAGTTGGTAGAGCAGCGGACTGAAAATCCGCGTGTCGGGGGTTCAAATCCCTCCCTGGCCACCACATCTCGAAGGCGGCCGTTACGGTCGCTTTTTTGCTTTTCAGGCCTGATATGCTAACGCGAGTATGAATCGTAGAGCATTTTTCCAGGCCTGTTTCGGCGCCGCTGGCGCCATCTCCATGGCCGACCGCGCGGACGCCCTCGGGTTGCCGAAAGCCAAGATCACGCGGATCCGTTACTACAAGACGCCCACGGACGCCGCCGGGCGGCCCAATACGCGGCAACCCCTGTTCAACCAAAGCACGAATGTTGTGCTGGTCGAAACCGACACCGGCCTCATCGGCGTCGGCGAAGGCGGCGCCCCTGACGTCATGGAACAATGCGCCGGCCTGCTCATCGGCCAGGACCCGTTCCGCACCGATCGCCTCTGGCAGTCCATGTTCCGGTCCTACTTCTATCCCGCCGGCCGCGAGAAAACGCATGCCCTAGGCGCCCTCGACGTGGCCCTGTGGGACCTGAAAGCCAAGGCCCTTGGCGTTCCGCTCTATCAACTCCTCGGCGGCCAATCCCGCGAGTACGTCGAATGCTACTCCACCGGCTATCCGGCCAAGGGCACCCCGAAAGAGGTCGCCAAGGCCTGCGTCGACGCCGGCTTCCGCGCCTACCGCATCTCGACCGACACGCGCGGCCAAGTGATGGATCGCTTCGAAACTGTCAACCGCGTCGCCGCACTCTGCGAACAGGTTCGCGAAGGCGTCGGCCGCGATGGCGGCTGGTGCATCGACTTCCACACCGAACTCGACTTCCCCGACGCCGTCACGCTCGCCAACAAGATTGAACCCCTCCGCCCCTACTTCGTTGAAGATCTCGTCCGCAGCGAAAACCCCGCCGTCTACCGCACCCTCCGCGGCCAAGTGAAGGTGCCGATCGCCGTCGGCGAGCAGTTCGGCCCCAAGTGGGAATGGAACGAACTCATCGAAAACCACCTGATCGACTATGCCCGCGCCACCATCCCGAACGTCGGCGGCATCACGGAGTTCCAGAAAATCGCCGCCATGTGCGAGACCCACTACGTCGGCCTCGTGCCGCACTTCACCGGGCCGATCTCGGAAGCCGCCATGGTCCACTGCTCCGCCGCGTTTTCCGGGCCCGTGCTGATGGAGATGGTGATGGGCGGCACCCGCCCCTGGCCGTACCTCAAGAGCCACTATGACCTTCGCGACGGCAAGCTGTGGCCGAACGAGCGGATTGGCCTCGGCGTCGAAGTGGATACCTCGCAACTCCAGCAGATCGGCAACTACACCGAGGCGTATCAACTGACGCCGATGCTGCGCCGGCCCGACGGCTCGTTGACGAATTGGTAGGGTAATGGGTATGCGACTTGGACTGCTGTGTTTCCTGATTCTGCCGCTGTACGGCGAAGTCCTGTTCCGGCAGTCCGCCTTCGAAGCGGCTCCGGCCGATTGGTCAGCCTGGAGCCACCGCCCCGAAACCATGCCCCGCGCCTTCGTCGATACGCAGGTGAGCCGCGGCGGCCGCGGTTCCCTGGCCATCAACGGCTTAAGCAACGTGGCGGCCTACGGCGGCTGGCGCAAACACGTCAAGGGCCTGCAGGGCGGCGAATGGGTGCGCCTCAAGGCGTTCTATAAAGCCGAAAGCGTCGCCGCCGAGAACTGGCAGGTCGTCGCCCGGCTCGACTGGCAGAACGCCGCGGGTAAGCGCGCCGGCGAGCCCGCCTACGTCCCCTGGACCCAGCGCCAGGGCGATTGGAACGAACTGCAATCAGAGACGCAGGCCCCGCCAGGAACCGCCTCCGTCCACGTCGAGTTGTATCTGGCCAATGCGCCGCAGGGCACCGTCTGGTGGGACGACATCTCGCTCGAACGCATCCCGCCCCCGGCGGCCCGCAAGGTGAACGTCGCCACCGTGAATCTCCGGCCCCGGAACTCGAGCGGCCGCGAAGAAAGCGTCAGCCAATTCATCGCCACGATCGCGAAAACCGTCCCGGCAAACGCGGACGTCATCCTGCTGCCGGAAGGCATCAGCATCGTCGGCACCACCAAGTCCATCCTCGATGTCGCCGAGTCCATCCCCGGCCCCACCACGCAGGCGTTGAGCGCGGTGGCCAAGGCGCGCAAGGCCTACATCGTCGCCGGCATCTATGAGAAGGAAGGCCACGTAATGTACAACACGGCCGTCCTGATCGATCGCAACGGAGACATCGCCGGCAAATACCGGAAGGTCTATCTCCCGCGCGAAGAGGTTGAAAAGGGCCTCACCCCGGGCACCCACTACCCCGTCTTTCAAACCGACTTCGGCAAGGTCGGCCTGATGATCTGCTACGACGTCTTCTTCGCCGAACCCGCCCGCGCGTTGGCCAACCAGGGTGCCGACATGATCCTAATGCCCATCTGGGGCGGCGACGAAACACTGGCGAAAGCCCGCGCCATTGAGAACGGCGTGTTCCTCATCACGAGCGGCTACGACCACCCGACGTACATCATGGACCCCACCGGCGAACGCCTGGCCCAAGCGCGCGAGAGTGGCTCCACAGCGACGGCAACCGTCGACCTGGCCAAACAGTACAACTGGCAGTGGCTCGGCGAAATGCGCACCCGCCGCCTCAAAGAGCTGCGGGTGGATGTCGCCGTGCCAACGCCTGGTCTGATCCGTTAGGGCTGCACGATTACTTTCATCAAGCCGGGCTCGGAATCATAAAGCCGCTTGAAGTACGACGGCGATTCGTCCAGCGTGATCTTGGCCGAAATGATCGGATCCACCTGAATCATCCCGCTCGCCAGCAGCTCGATACAAGCCGGGTACTCGCCCGAGGATCCGCAGGTGCCCTGCAGCCGGATCTCGCGCGTCACCACCTGCTGCAGCGGCAGCTCAATGTTCGGCGTGATGTTGCCCACCAGCGTCACCGCGCCGCCCTTGCGTACGCAGGCGATGGCGGTCTTGATCGGATCGGTCGCACCCACACATTCCAGCGCCACATCGGCGCCCCGGCCCTGCGTCCGCTTCAGGATCTCGGCCTTCACGTCGCACTCGAGCGGGTTAAACGTTTCCGTCGCTCCCAAGCGCTTCGCCATCGCGAGCTTTTCATTATTCGTATCGACGGCAAACACCCGCGCGCATCCGGCCACCTTGGCCGCCTGCAGCGTCAACGAACCGATCATGCCCGCGCCCACAATCACGGCCGTATCGCCGAGCTCAATCGGGGTCAGCCGCACGGCATGCACGCCAATCGAAATGGCTTCAATCAGCGCGGCATGTTCGTAGCTCACCGAATCCGGCAAGCCGTAAAGGATATGCTGCGGCACGGAAACGTACTCGGCAAACGCGCCATGGCGGCGGTAGTCGCCGCAGGAAACTCCCAGCACCATGCGGTTATCGCACAGGTTCACTTGGCCTGCCCGGCAGAAGTGGCACTTGCCGCAGGAGACCGTCGAATCGAAGGTCACGCGGTCGCCCTCCTTCCATTGGGTCACGGCCGAACCCACCTTGGCGATTGCGCCGGCGGCTTCATGGCCCATCACGAGAGGCGGAATGCGCCGGCCGGTGCTGCCGTCCCAACCGTGGACGTCGCTGCCGCAAATGCCGCAAGCGCCTACGCGGATCAGAACGTCCTCCGGGCCCAATTCCGGTTCAGGGAAGTCGATGACTTCCAGGTTTAGATACTCTTTCAACAGCAGTGCTTTCATCGCGATTACTACGGTATCATCGTCGCCATATGGAGCGCAGAACCTTCCTCGGCAGCAGCCTGTTGGCCTATTGGCCAGCGAACAAGGTCCGCCTCGGCGTCATCGGCAGCGGCAGCCGCGGCACGTTCGTCATGGGCGTTTTCCAAAAGGACGCGGCACTCGAAGTCGGCGCCATCTCCGATGTCTATGAGCCCAACCTCGAACGGGCGCTGTCGCTCGCCAAAGGCGCCAAGGCCCATCGCGACTATCGCGACCTGCTGGCCGACAAGTCCATCGACGCCGTGCTCATCGCCACGCCTGAGCATTGGCACCATCGCATGATCCTCGACGCCCTCGCCGCCGACAAGGACGTCTATGTCGAAAAGCCGCTCTGCCGGACGCCGGAGGAAGGCCGCGAACTCATCGAGGCCGAAAAGAAGACGAAGCAGATTATTCAGGTGGGCATGCAACGGCGCTCCTACGATCTTTACCAGGAGGCCCGCGGCGTAGTAGCCAACGGCACGCTGGGTAAGGTGCGCATGGTGCGGAGCTGGTGGCTCAACAACCACATCAACGCCGTGCCGGCCACCAAGCTCGACGGCAAGCTCGATTGGGAGGCGTGGCAGGGCCCGGCCGAACGGCGGCCGTTCGACGCCAACCGCTTCCGCGCGTGGCGCTTCTATCAGGACTACGGCGGCGGCATCGTGGCCGACCAGGGCGCGCATGTCTTCGACGGCATCCAGATGATCATGGGCGCCGGGTTCGTGAAGGCGGTCACGGCCTCGGCCTTGACGCCGCTACGCGCCGGGGTGGATCAGCCGGAGTGCGTCGTCGTCAGCGCCGAGTATCCGGAAGGGTTTTTGGGCATCTTTACGGTGAACTACGCGGCGATGAAGTATCAGAGCCGGAACGATCAATTGAACCAGGCCGACGGCGACAAAGCCCGGCTCGATATCGGCCGAGAGACCTTCCGTGTGCTGCCGGCCGGCGACGAAGAGAAGCCGATTCTCGAACGCAAAAGCGCCCGCGGCTTCGGCTGGGCGACGGACCTGCACGTGCAAAACTTCCTCGAATGCGTGCGAACGCGGCAGCGGCCCACGGCGCCGATGGCGCTGGGGGCGCAGGCGGCATTGGTGGTGCAATTGGCCAACCAGTCGCTGCGGGAAAAACGACGAATCGAAAACACCACGTTTTAGTGGTTGACAACGGTTACGATCTTCGGCTATTCTGACCTGGTCGGAGCAGACGCCATGACTTTTCACACCCACATCCCGGTAAACCCAGAATGCGGCACGAGTCTACGGCGCAGGCAGTCTCTGTAACTGCGTTCCTTGCGGCGTTTCTGTAATCGACTCTGGTAAAGGTCGCAAACCTGATGGGTTCGAATCCCTCTTCTGTAGTCCCTTAACCACCGCTTGCGGATGGTGGAGTAACCTGCGTTGTCGTTGAAACTGCCGCACGGCGGAGGACGGCTCTAGCGGCAACCCTTACGCCACCGGCAGTCCCGCAAGCGGCCTCAACCTGTCCTGGAGGACACTCTCATGTCTTGGTTCCGTATTTCCATCGGCGACGCCGAACGCGCAGTGCTTTCGCGCGGCGGGCGCTTCGTATCCATCGTTGGCCCCGGGGTGCACTACAGCTTCTTCCCGGCCGCCGAGCGGCACTCCACCTTGCTGGCCGAGTTCCGGTCGCCGTGGGTGGAAATCCTGCTCCGGACCCGTCCGGACGTGGTCGCCGAGCACTTCGTCATAGTTGAAACGGCCGAGCGGCAAGTGGCACTCCTCAGCGTGAACGGTCGTTTGGAATCCGTCGTAGGCCCCGGGCAACGCAAGCTGTTCTGGAAGCCCGCGACGGTGGAAATCGTTGACGTGGACCAGACGCCGGAGGTGCCGGCCGCACTTTTGGCAGCCGCCGAACGGGCCAACCCCCAGGTGCTGACCCAGCTCCAGGTGCCGGCCGCCATGGCCGGGGTGCTCTTCAGCGACGGCAAATTCGTCCGGGTGCTCGATCCGGGTCGCTATGCTTTCTGGAACGCGGCCGCGGCAATGACGCTAACTTTGGTCGACCTGCGCCGTCAAATGATCGAGGTGCCGGGACAGGAGATTCTAACGCGGGACAAGGTATCGATCCGCGTGAACATCCTGGCCGAGTACCGCGTGACCGATGCGGCGTTAGCGGCGACGGGAGCGAAAAGCTATGTCGAAACCATGCATCGCCTGCTGCAGTTGGCCGTCCGGTCGACGCTCGGCAAGCGGTCGCTCGATGAGGTGTTGGCCGACAAGGTCGACATCGAACCGGCCGCCGCCACCGAAGTCCGCCGGGAGATGGCGTCGCTCGGCGTGGAGGTGGCGGTGATCGCTCTGAAGGACATCGTCCTGCCCGGCGAGATCCGCAACATTCTGAATCAGGTAGTCGCAGCCGAAAAACAGGCCCAGGCCAACCTGATCCGGCGCCGGGAGGAGACGGCGGCCACCCGGTCGCTGCTCAACACGGCGAAATTGATGGAAGATAATCCGACGCTGATTCGTTTGAAGGAGTTAGAGACCCTCGAACGCCTGACGGAGAAGGTCGGAACCGTGAACGTCCACGGCGGATTTGACGGTTTGCTCAGCAAGCTGTTGCCGCCGTAAACAATTTTTAAACAATTGAGGTGCGCAGGCCCCGGTTTGCGCGTCTAAACAATAGGAAGAGTCTATGTTGACCGAAGAGTGGCTGACCGAAGAGGCCGAAGACCAGATGGCGGGGTACCCCGCCAGCGTGGATCTTTGGCAGGTCGAGCAACTCCTCACCGAGTTGCTCGCCGAATCAAAGGAAGCAGAGCAGTAGAAGTTAAGCGAGCAAAGGACGGATGACCCTGCCGTGGACATCTGTCAGCCGGTAGTGGCGGCCCTGGAATTTAAACGTCAGTTTGGTGTGGTCGACGCCCAAACAGTGCATCATCGTCGCATGGAGATCATGGACATCCATGGGATCCTTGGCGATGTTGTAGCTGTAGTCGTCGGTCTCGCCAAAACTGACGCCAGGCTTAAATCCACCGCCCGCCGCCAGCATCGTGAAGCAACGCGGATGGTGGTCCCGGCCGTAATCGGTCGGGGTGAGCGTACCCTGCGAGTAGACGGTGCGCCCGAACTCGCCACCCCATAGGACGATGGTGTCGTCCAGTAAGCCCCGCTGTTTCAGATCCGTCAGCAGTGCCGCCGAGGGTTGATCGGTATCCTCGCACTGCCAGCGGATCTGCTTCGGCAGGCTGCCGTGCTGGTCCCAGCCCCGATGAAACAGCTGGATAAACCGCACCCCGCGCTCGGCCAGGCGCCGGGCCAGAATGCAGTTGGCCGCATAGGTGCCCGGCTTCCGGGACTCGGGCCCATAGAGTTCAAACGTCGATTCCGGTTCTTTCGACAGATCGGCCAGCTCCGGCACGGAGGCTTGCATCCGGAACGCCATCTCGTACTGCGCGATGCGCGTCGCAATCTCCGGGTCCTGATACTCGTCAAGCTTCAGTTTGTTCAACTCGCCAAGATCGTCTAGGAAGCGCCGCCGCGCCGTCCGGCTATAGCCTTCGGGGTCGCTGAGGTACAGCACGGGATCCTTGCCCCCGCGAAACTTCACGCCCTGATGGTTCGTCGGAATAAAGCCCGAACCCCACATGCGATCCGCTAGCGCCTGCGCGTTCCCGCGCCCCTGCGAGATCATGACAATGAACGCCGGCAGGTCTTTGTTCTCGCTGCCCAGGCCATAGGAGACCCACGAACCGATCGACGGCCGGCCCGCGAGTTGAAAGCCGGTCTGGAAGAAGGTCACCGCCGGGTCGTGGTTGATCTGCTCGGTCGAGAGCGACTTCATGATCGTCCACTGGTCAGCGTGCTTGGCCATATGCGGCAGCAGTTCGCTGAACCAGGCGCCGGACTGGCCGTGCTGAGCGAACTTAAAGATGGTGGGCGCCGTGGGGAAGGTGGCCTGATAGGCCGTCATGCCGGTGAGGCGTTGGCCCATGCGGATCGAGTCCGGCAGGTCCTGCCCGTGAACTTTCGCCAGGTTCGGCTTGTAGTCGAACAGATCGAGCTGCGACGGGCCACCGTGCTGAAAGAGAGTAATGACGCGCTTGGCCTTCGGCGCATGATGGAGCAGGGGGCCTTCGGCGGCAAAGCCGTTCTGCTGCAGCAGGGTCGTTAAGGCGGCGAGAAACTGGCGGCGTTGCATGGGCGGGGTTACTCCTTGGTCACGAACTCGTCGGTGTTCAGCAGCAGGCTGGCGACGGCTTGGTAGGCCGCCAGCTCGCGTTCCGGCAGGTCGGCCGAGCGCGTGTCGCCCTGCCACAGCAGCGCCTTGGCTTCGGCGGGTTTCCCGGCGAAGTAATCAAGGTGATAATTCAAGCTGCCCCGCAACACGGCCAGCTCCGCCGGCTTCGGCAAGCGGCCGAGGGCGATGCGGAAGCCATGGCGCAGGCGGCTTTCGGCGTCGGCTCCGCCTTCAAGCAACATGCGCTGACCAATGAAGCGGGCCGCCTCGACAAACGTCACATCGTTCATCAGGTTCAATGCCTGCAGCGGCGTATTCGTCCGGTTCTCGCGAACGGTGCAGGCTTCGCGCTGCGAGGCATCGAAGTTCATCATCATCGGTGGCGCGGACGTCCGCTTCCAGAAGGTATAGAGGCTCCGGCGGTAGAGATCCGGGCCCTTCGCCTGGTCGTATTCGAAGTCCTGCATGATGACCTCTTTCCACAAACCATCCGGCTGATACGGCTTCACCGACGGCCCGCCCACCTTCTCGTGCAGCAGCCCCGCGGCGTGCAGCGCCGTATCGCGGATCATCTCCGCGGGCAGGCGAATCCGTGGGCCGCGCGAAAGCAGCCGGTTCTCCGGGTCCCGTTGAATCAGCTCCGGCGTCGCCTGCGAAGACTGCCGGTAGGCCGCGCTCATCACAATCATCTTCTGCATCGCCTTGGTATCCCAGCCGCTGTGGATGAACTCGGTGGCGAGATAGTCGAGCAACTCGGGATGCGTGGGCCACTCTCCCTGCAGGCCAAAGTCCTCGGTGGTCTTCACGATGCCATTGCCGAAAAAGCTCTGCCAAAACCGGTTCATGGTCACGCGAGCCAGCAGCGGATTCTGCAGGTCCACCACCCACTGCGCGAAGCCCAGCCGGTCCGTCGCCGGACGCTGCGGCAGGAACGCCGGCAGACCCGGCTCGACCACTTCGCCGGGCTTATCGTACTGCCCGCGAAGCAGCAGATGGGTCTCCCTCCGCTTCGCCATCTCGGCCATCACCATCACCGTCGGGAACGTCCGTTCGAGCTTCTCGCGCTCCTCCCGCAGCCTCGCCAGCGTTTGCCACGTCTGCCGGACCTCCGGAGCCGCCGCTGTTTCGAGGTAATGGAGCTCCACCTGCCGCTGTTCAGCCTGGGTTCGTTTTTTACCGGCCAGGGCCGAAAGCGGCTGCCCAACGGCCAGCATCGCGATCTCCTCTTCGGTCAGCACCCGCGAATACAGCCGGATCTCCCCGAGCGTCCCCTGAAACTGGTTGGCTTTCCCTGCGCCGCCGCCCACCCGCACCGGCTCCTTGTACACCCCGCCCGCGTTGCGGAACGGCCGGTACAAGGTGTCCATCACCGTCGTGGTCTCAGCAAGTTGCCCGTCGACATAAACCCGAACCCCTTCCGCCATGCGCGAGCCCGTATAAGTCACGGCAACATGATGCGCCCGGCCAGGCGCCAACGGCTTCACCGTCTCGACGCGAAGGGCATCGTTCACCCAGTTGCTCGTGATGTGGAAGAACACCTTGCCGTCCTTGACATGCAGACCGTATCCCTTGCCCTCCGGTCGATTGCCGGACATGCGGGTGATCACCGCGCCCTTGCCGTCCACCCAGGCCGAAACGGACCACAGGTCATCAATATCAAACTTGCCGAACTTCTCGTCCACCTCCACGCGGCTGCCATCAAACACCTGCGGCGGCGCCTGCGTGAAGTACTCGCCGTCGCGCATGCTGACCGGCGTCCAGCGGACGTTCGGCATCTGGCGCTCCCACACGCGCCGCGCCGCATCAATCTTCTGCGCCCGCACAGACAGCCACTGCTCCTGCTGGGCAATCTTGGCATCGAGCGCCGCCAGCTTGGCCTGTTGCTCCGCGGTAGGCGCCGGCATCAGCGGCGGCGAGTTGCCATACTTCATCGCGCGGCCGAGTTCGGGCACGTTATTGAAGTAGGAATAGATCTGGTAGAACTCCTTCTGCGTCAGCGGGTCGTACTTGTGGTTGTGGCAACGCGCGCAGCCCAGGGTCAGCCCCAGAAACACCGCGCCGGTGGTCTCCACCCGGTCGACCACGTACTCAACGGCATACTCTTCGGGGACGATGCCATCTTCCGTATTCCCGCGATGGTTCCGATTGAAGCCCGTCGCCAACCGCTGTTCGAAAGTCGCATTGGGCAGCATGTCGCCGGCGAGTTGCTCAAGCACGAATTGATTGAACGGCTTATTGCGGTTGAAGCTGTCAATGACGTAATCGCGCCACCGCCACATCACCCGTTCCCCGTCGTATTGATAGCCATTCGTATCGGCGTACCGCGCAGCGTCGAGCCAGCGCGCCGCCATCCGCTCCCCATAGCGGGGCGAGGCCAACAGCCGGTCCACCAATTTTTCATAAGCATCCGGCGAGGTGTCTTTCAGAAAGGCATCAATCTCCTGCGGCGTAGGAGGCAGACCGGTGAGGTCAATTGTCACCCGGCGCGCCAACGTCTCGCGGTCAGCCAGCGGCCGCATCGCCAAGCCCTCCTTCGCCAGCCGGGCGCTCACGAAATGGTCAATGCTCGCGAATCCGGTTGGCGGCTTCGGCGGTACGAAGCTCCAATGCGGCTGCCACTCGGCGCCCTGCGCGGCCCAGGTCGACAGCGTTTGCTTCTCCTTGGCACTCAACGTCAATCCCGAATACGGCGGCGGCATCTGCTGCCCTTTCTTCTCCGTCGTGATGCGTGCCACCAGCTTGCCGGCGGTGATCGCGGCCCGAGCGTCCTGCTCCACGTCCAACCGCAGCGGAATCCCCTTCGCCTTCGCATCCGGCCCGTGGCAGTGGTAGCACTTGTCCGAAAGGATGGGACGGACGTCGCGATTGAACTCCAGCTTCGGCTCAGCGGCCAAGGCAATCGCGGGGAGGAGGGCGGACAGCAAAACTCTCATGAAAGCACCTCCATTTTATGAGAAGAATCCCCGTCGTGTAGCACTACCCGATTACATGCGCATCGTAGCAGTGATTCTCTGGCTCACCTTCTGCCTATACGGCCAGACGACTCCCCGCACGACCGCCCAGCACAAGCGGGTGCAATCCCCGGCTCCCAAGCTCACCGACGCCGAGATCGAACAGAAACTGAAGGCGAAATTGGCCAAGTCCAAAATGGCCGCCAACGGATTCACCGTCAAGGTCAGCAACGGGACTGCGACCATCGAAGGCAAGGCCAACGTCATCCAGCACAAAGGCGCCATGACCCGCATGGCCAAGACCGCGGGAGCCACTCGCGTGGTCAACAACATTCAAATCTCGGAAGAAGCAAAAGCCAAGGCCCGCGAAAAGCTGGCCAGCGGCCGCCGCCGCGCCCAAGTCAAGCGGGGCGAACCGCGCAGCCAACCGCGATAAACTGAGCGGTTTGGAACCTCTCTACATCCGCGTCCACCCAGACGATAACGTCGCCATCATCGTGAATCCGGAAGGGGTGCCCTCCGGCGCGCGCTTCCCCAATGGGTTCGTTTCGTCAAGTGCGATACCGCAGTCCCACAAGATCGCCTTGGTGGCCATGGAGCCGGGCGACCCGGTCATCCGTTACGGCCAGGTGATCGGCCACGCCACCCGCGCCCTGCCCATCGGTTCCTGGGTGCGCGAAGATTGCCTCGACCTGCCCGTCCCCCCCGCCCTTAGCGAACTCGCCCTCGCCACCGCGCCGCCCCCCGACGCTCCGTCTTTGCCCGAGTATACGTTCGAAGGCTACCGCAACGCCGACGGCACCTACGGCACAAAGAACATCCTCGGCATCACGACCACCGTGCAGTGCGTCGCGCCCACCGTCGACTATGCCGTCCGCAAGATCAAGGCCGAGATCCTGCCCCGATATCCCAACGTCGATGACGTCGTCGCCGTCACCCACTCCTATGGCTGCGGCGTCGCCATCGACGCGCCCGGCGCCGCCGTCCCCATCCGCTCCATTCGCAACCTCGCGCTGCACCCGAACTTTGGCGCCGACCCGCTCGTCGTCAGCCTCGGCTGCGAGAAGCTCCAGCCGGTCCGCCTCACCATCCCCGGCCTCCAACTCGCGGACCACGTGATCCGCCTGCAGGACAACCAAGGCTTCGCCGCCACCGTCGCGCGCATCTGCGAAGCGGCCGAGAAGCGCCTGCAAGTCCTGAATCTGCGCCAGCGGGTTCCCTGCCCCGCGTCCGGTCTCGTCGTCGGTCTGCAGTGCGGCGGCAGCGATGCCTTCTCCGGCGTCACCTGCAACCCCGCGGTCGGCTATGCCGCCGATCTGCTCGTCCGCGCCGGGGCCACCGTCATGTTCAGCGAGGTCACCGAGGTCCGCGACGCCGTGCATCTGCTGACCCCGCGCTGCGCCACGCCCGATGTCGCACGCGATCTGATCCGCGAGATGCAGTGGTACGACGACTACCTCGCCACCGGCCGTGCCGACCGCTCCGCCAACCCCACGCCCGGCAACAAGCGCGGCGGCCTTTCGAACGTCGTCGAGAAAGCCCTTGGCTCCGTGGCCAAGTCCGGCACCTCGGCGCTGCGTCAGGTGACCACCCACGGCGAAGTGCCCACCGAGCGCGGCCTGATCTTCGCCGCCACCCCGGCCAGCGACTTCATCTGCGGCACCCAACAATTAGCCGCGCACATGAACCTGCACATCTTCACAACCGGCGAAGGCACGCCCTATGGCCTCGCCATGGCGCCCGTCATCAAGGTCTCCAGCCGCACGGCGCTAGCCGAGAAGTGGCCGGACCTGATCGACATCGATGCAGGCCGCATCGCCACCGGCCACGCCACCATCGAAAGCGTCGGCTGGGAGCTCTTCCACCTGATTCGCGATGTGGCCAGCGGGCGCAAGCAGACCTGGGCCGACCACTGGGGCCTGCACAACTATCTCGCGCCCTTCAATCCGGGGCCGGTTACTTAAACGCCCAAGTTCAAATAGTCGCTCGCGTTCTGGTAGCAGATGTTCTTCACCATGCCGCCGACCCAGTCTTCGCGGTCCGGCAGCAGTCCGTTCGTCACATCGTTGCCGACCAGATTGCAGAGCGTCCGCCGGAAGTACTCGTGGCGCGGATAGGAAAGGAACGAACGCGAATCGGTCAACATGCCGACAAAGCGCGACAGCAGACCGCAGTTCGATAGCGCGTTGATCTGCAGCTCCATGCCCTCTTTCTGATCGAGGAACCACCAGCCGCTGCCGAACTGTACCTTGCCCGCGATGCTGCCGTCCTGGAAGTTTCCGATCATGGTGGCGAACGCATAATTGTCCACCGGGTTCACGTTATAGACGATCGTCCGCGGCAGCGTGTTGTCCTGATCGAGCCGGTCGAGATAAGCGCCGAGGGCCTCGGCCTGCGACCAGTCGCCCATCGAGTCGAAGCCGGAATCGGGGCCAATCGTCTTGAACAAACGGGTGCTATTGTTGCGCCGCGCACCGAGATGGAGCTGTTTGGTCCAGCCCTTGGCCGCGTCGAGCTGGCCGAAGAACAGCATCAGGTTTGAAGCGAACTGCTGGTGCTCCCCGGGCGAGGCCGCCTGGCCATGCAGCGCCCGATCGAAGATCGAAGCCGCGTCGGCTTCCGAGCAAAAGTCGGCATAGCAATGGTTCAAGCCGTGGTCGGACAAGCGGCCGCCGAGCGCATGGAAGAAGTCGTGGCGGCTCTTCAGGGCGTCGAGAAATGCCTGGTAGCTGTTGATTTCGATGTTCGCGGCGGCGGCGAGCTTGCTGACCCAGGGCAGGAAGAGCTCCGGCAGATGGACGTTCAGCGCCTTGTCGGGCCGGAAGGTCGGGAACACTTTGGTCGATAGGCCGGATGCGGCGATCTGCTGGTGATAGCGGAGGTCGTCGGTCGGGTCGTCGGTGGTGCAGGTGGCGCGAACGTGAAACTTTCTGAAGATGCCGTGCACGCGCAGGCTATCGTCGGCGAGTTGTTCGTTCGCCCGGTCCCAGATGCTTTGGGCCGTCGTGCCATCCAGCAGTTCGTCGATGCCGAAGTAGCGCTTCAGCTCAAGGTGCGTCCAGTGAAACAAGGGATTGCGGAGCGTATGCGGCACGGTGCGGGCCCAGGCTTCGAATTTTTCGAAGGGCGTTGCGTCGCCGGTGCAGTAGCGCTCGGCCACGCCGTTGGCCCGCATGGCGCGCCACTTGTAATGGTCCCCTTCGAGCCAAATCTCGAACAAATTGGCGAATTGACGATTCTCCGCGATGTCCTTGGGAGGCAGGTGGCAGTGGTAGTCAAGAATCGGCTCGGGCGCCGCGTAGTTGTGATACAGGTGCCGCGCCGAGGCGGTGGAGAGGAGAAAATCGTCGTGGATAAAGGACATGGGCCTAATCTACGAGGATGCCACACTCAGATTTCCTGGCGCTGCGGCGCGAGCGCGGGCATCTAAGGCGATATGCGTCTGTTACTGCTGCTTCTGCCCGCCACTTTGTTGGCTGCCGACATCTGGCCCCAATTCCGGGGTCCGGAGCGTTCCGGCGTAGCGCCGGGCAAGGCGTGGCCGGAGAACTTCGCTGGCTTGAAGCCGCTGTGGCGCGTGGATCTCGATAAAGGGTTCCCCGGCCCGGTGGTCTCCGAAGACAAGGTATTCGTGGCCGAGACCGCGAACACCGATACGGAAGTGGTCCGAGCGCTCGACCGGAAAACCGGCAAGGAGATTTGGCGGGCCTCGTGGCCCGGCAAGATCTCGGTGCCGTTCTACGCCAAGCGGAGCGGCGACTGGATTCGCGCAACCCCCTCCTTCGACGGCGAAACGCTGTACGTTGCTGGCATGGAGGAGGTGCTCGTCGCTCTCGACGCGAAGACGGGCCGGGAACGCTGGCGCGTGGACTTCCCCAAGCGCTTTGGCACGGCGAAGCCGGAGTTTGGTTTCGCGAGTTCACCGCTCGTGGACGGCGAGGCGATCTTTGTGCAGGCCGCCAACTCGTTCGTTAAGTTGAACAAGCGGACGGGCGCAACAGTTTGGCGAATTCTGCCGGTGGCCGGTGGCGTCATGGAAAGTGGGGCTTTCTCCTCCCCCGCACTCGCGACGCTCGCCGGCCGCCGTCAGGTGTTGGTGCAGGCCCGTGTCCATCTCCACGGCGTCGATCCAGAAACCGGCGAGGTGCTCTGGACGCAGGAGGTGCCCAACTATCGCGGCATGAATATCCTGATGCCGACGACGTTCGGCGACACCGTCTTCACCAGCACCCATCGCATCGACTCGTTCGCTTATCAGGTGTCGAAGGGCGGAGTAAAGCCGCTCTGGACCAACAAGGCGAAGGGCTACATGTCGACCCCGGTGATTCTGGACGGGTACGCCTATCTGCATCTCACGAACCAGCGGTTCACCTGCATCAACCTGCGCAACGGAGAGACCACCTGGACGACGGAGCCGTTTGGACAGTACTGGTCCATGGCCGTGCGCAACGGCAAAATCCTCGCCCTCGACGAAGGTGGCAAGCTGCTGCTCATTCGCGCTAACCCGGAGAAGTTCGAGCTGCTCGATTCGAAAGAGATCGCTAACACGACCACTTGGGGCCACATCGCCGTGGCGGGCGATGAGATCTTTGTCCGCGAGTTATCTGGCGTTGCTGCTTACCGCTGGAACTAGAACAACGAGAGCTGTTCCCCTTCGCTAACGACAGGTTTCAGCTCCCCTTCGCCGTCAATGACCCACGCCAACTGGCGCTTGGCCAGATGGAGCGTAGCCTGGTCTCCCCTGCCTTCGGCTTCGGCCTCTAGGCGTTGCATCACAGCCACGGCGTCCAGAACACGATTGCCTTCTGAATAGCAATCGAACGCGGCCCGGCAAAGGTCCACCGCCTCCTCCCAGGCGCTAGCAAAGCCGAAGTCCAGGGCCGCTTCCAGCTCGTAGTCCACTTCGGCGCAGGCGGCGGGCCGGGCGCGCCAATGCCGAAAGCGGGCCAGCACCGCATCGAAATGGCGGCCCGGCAGTGCCGGGCTCACGGCTACCGATCGCACCAGCCGGTAGCGGTCGCGCGCCGTATCGAGCAGCTCGGCGGCGTCGCCCGGAAGCGCCTGGGGCTCACCCGCAATCTCACGAGCCAAGCTGAGCGGAAAGTCCGCCGCCAGGCAAACCGACATCGCTTCAAGCAGCGGAGAATCAATCACCGGCGGCAGCCGGAACGCGTCTTCCAAATCGAGCCATTCGCCCTCGCCCAACGGCTCCGGCCCGGTAACCAAAACCGAGTGCGGCGCGCCGGGAAGCTCGAGTGGCGCGCGCAGATCGTCCAGCACCAGCAGGCTGCGACCCGCCGGCATCCGGCGCGCAATCTCGCGCTGAATCGACTCCGCCGAACGGCGGCCGCAGCCGATCCAGATCGTCGATTGAAAATGTCCCCGCGCAGAATAGGCAAACGCCTGGGCCATCCTACTTTTGCCAGTGGCCGGCTGGCCGGTGATCCAATACACGCCGGCCCCATCCACCAGCACGGACCACAACTCCTCGGGCACCTCCGCATGGGCCGGGGCCGCGGTGGACAGCTGCGTCCGCGGCAACAGCGACACCACCCAGCGTTCGAACGCCCGTTGGTCCGCCGGCCACCGAAAGAAGCTGCGCCGCTCAAAGACGGGCGGATACGCACGCGCTCCGCAGTGCACATATGCAATGGGCTTCGGTCCGTTGTAGTCAATCAGACCGCCCCAGAATTGGCGCGACGGCTGCGGCGGCATCGCATCCGGATGCAGCAGAACCACCACCCCGGCAGCGTCCAATCCCTCTTCCCAGGTCTCTGACACTGGCACGTCATCCGTCACGATGGAGTTCAGCCGCAACTCTGGGAAGCGCTCCAGCCGCGGGCGGACCAGCGCCTCCGCGGCGGAGGCCCCGCATAGGCTGAGAACCGGAGGAACAGACATCCTCTTAGTTTCCCGCACCCATCCGATTGCTTACAATCGCGGTATGCTTCGCCGAAACCTCCTTGCCCTTCCGCTGGCCGCCTTCGCCCAATCGCCCGGCCGGAAAGTGAAGTCGCTCCAGATCCGGATTCTTTCCACCATGCTGGCCGATGCCGGGATTGGCGAATGGGGCTTCGCCGCGATGGTCGAAGTGGATGGCCAGCGGATCCTGTTCGACGCCGGTACCCGGCCGGACACGGTGCTCGAAAACGCGAAGACGCTGAAGGTCGATCTCGCGGTCGACGAGATGATGCTCAGCCACTTCCATGGCGACCACAATGGCGGCCTGCTAACGCTGCGCAAGGCCATGGCCCCGAAGCTCGGCCGTTGCTACGTCGGCGAAGGCATCTTCCTGCCGCGGCGCGCGAGCCAGTTCGACGAGCGCGAAGGCAATGCCACCCTGCTGCTAAAACCGGCCTACGAAGCCTCCGGGGGCAAGTTCGTTTTGATCGAAAAGCCCACTGAAATCCATCCCGGCGTGTGGCTCACTGGCCCCGTGCCGCGCAAGCACCCGGAGCGGAATTGGAGCGGATCCAGCCGCATCGTCACCGCAAAGGGGCAGATCGAAGACACCGTGCCCGAGGACATGTCGATGGTCTTCGATACCGAAGCAGGCTTAGTGGTCCTCTCCGGCTGCGGCCATTCCGGTATCATCAACACACTCGAACACGCGCGAGCGTCCATCCGGCAGGCTCCGATTCATGCCGCGATCGGCGGGTTTCATCTGTTCGACGCCAATGACCAGACGCTCGCCTGGACGGCAGGCAAACTCCGCGAGTTCGGCCTCGCGAATTTCGTCGGCTCCCACTGCACGGGCATCGAACCCGTTTATCAGTTCCGCGAGCGCGTCGGACTGGGCCGGAAACACAGTATCGTCGGGGCTGTCGGCGCGGGCTTCGATCTCGCCAAAGGCATCCTGCCGGGGCGACTGGCGCGGTGAACCGGTGGGTCGCGTGTGTCGCGCTGCTGACCCAAGCCGCCTTTGCCGACACCGTTTTCGTTTTCTCACTCGATGGCTTGGGCCATGAACTCTTCAAAACCGCGCCTTTGAAGACCCTGCAGCGCCTCGCCGCAAAAGGCGCGCAGGCCGATGGCATCCAACCGGCGTTTCCCAGCACCACCGCCAATTCTCACGCGGCGCTCTGGACCGGCGCTTATGGCGACGTGTCCGGCATCTCGGCGAATAGCCAGCCTAGGTTGCCGCGCAAAGATCATACGTTTCGGGAACGCAACAACGGCTACCGCGCGGATCAGTTGACCGCCGAGCCCATCTGGGTTACCGCCGCGCGGCAGGGCGTTTCGGCCGTCGTCTACCAAGCGCCGCAGGTGTTTCCGTTTGGTCCGGCGAATACCCACGCGAAGGCGGTCACCCTGAACGGCTATCAGACCCGGCAGGTGGCGCCGCACCAGGTGCTCAAGCGGAGCGATCTGCAGTTTACTTCGGCCACGGACTTCCACTTCCAGCACGGGCCGATCACGCTGCGCGGCACTTTGACAGCCACGGGCTTACGGATCGGAGGCATCGACGTCAAGGCGGCGTCGGCGGAGACGGCCCTCGTTGGCTCCCGGCCACTGGCGCGGCATTTCAGCGCGGGCCTGTACTTAGCCGATCCGGTGCCTGCGGTGATCTACTTCCGGCTCTTTGCGTATACGAAGGACGACCTGCTGCTGTACGTCTCGCCGGCGCAGGAGATGGGCATCAGCCAGGGCGACGCGCGGCTGCTTTTGAAGGCGGCGGGCGGCTTCATCGGCAACGCTTACAACGGCCCGTTGCTGAACGATTGGCAGGCCATGGAGACGACCGAACTGCTCACGCGGCAGAACCTGGCCCACACGGCCTGGCTGCAGCGGCACTACCAGCCGGGCCTCTTCATCGGCTACCTGCCGGTGGCCGACGAGTTGGGGCACCGGTACGCGGGCTTACAAAGCACCGGAGACGAGACCGCCATCCGGGCGCTGGCGTGGGGCTTCGGCATCATCGAACGTTGGTCCCAGGGCGTCGCGAAATTGGTGGGCCGGCGCGACCACCTGGTCATCACGGCGGACCACGGCATGACGCCGGTGGCCAAGGCCGTCAACGTGAATGAGATCCTGCGGCGAGCCGGCCTGGGCAGCACCGCCGTGCATATCTATAACTCCGTGCTGCTGAACACGGCCGATTGGAAGGGCGGCACCGTAACTGATCGCCTCGCGACCCGGACCCGCGTGCAAGCGGCGTTGGCGGCTTACGACGTGTTCACCGGCTTCTATACGCCCGAAGAGCACGGCGTCCGGTATGGCATCGGTGGAGCCACGGCCAGCGACCTCTACTTCGATCTGAAGCCCGGCTACACGGTGCGCGAGCAGGTGGGCGAGGTGTTCCCGCTGCTCGAAAAACCAGTGGGCGTGCACGGCTTCCGGCCCGATCGCAGCGATATGCTCGCCACGCTCTTCGTCACCGGCCCCCGCCTGCGGCCGGGCACGAAGTGGCCCCGGCTGCGGTCGATTGATGTCGCCCCGCTCGTGACCACCCTGCTTGGCATAGCTCCGCCGCGGGATGCCCGCGGCCAGAGCCCTATGCGGTGAACGCTTCGCCCGACGGCGCGGCTGGTTCGACGCCCGTTTCGAGCGCCTTCAACTTGGCGAGATTCGCCTTAATGCCGTTGACGCCATCGAAGTACAAGTTGCCGAAGTTGATGTAGCGGTAGCCCTGCTTCCACGCCTTCGCCGCGGCTTCGTAGCTACCGAGGGCGATGCCGGCCGTCTTGCCGTACTTCGTCACGCGCGCCGGGAACTCAGCCAAAAACTTCTGCACGTCCGGATGGCCGATCTCGCCGATGTGCCCCAGGGCCGCCGAAAGATCCATCGGCCCGGCCAGCACGACATCGACGCCTTCCACCTGCGCGATCGCCTCCACCTGCTCCACGGCCGACGGTGACTCCACCTGCACCACCACCAACGTTTCGTCGTTCGCGTAGGGCAGATAGTCGCTCCACTCGATGTCGTTATAGAAGGTCCACATCGGCGAAATGCCGCGGGTGCCCAGCGGCGGATACTTGGCATATTGCACGGCCAAGCGCGCCTGTTCCGCGTTGTCGATCTGCGGGATCATCACGGCCTGCGCGCCAATGTCGAGCGCCTTCTTCATCAGGCTCGGGTCGAGGCCCGCGATGCGGACCATCGGCATGGAGCCGGACTGCCGGATCAGCGGCGGCAGTAGTTCAATCGACTCGGAGGCGTAGCTCGAATGCTCTGTATCAATCCAGACCCAATCAACGCCGGTGGTGGCGGTCAACTTCGCCGCCAGCGGCGTGGGGCCCATCGTGGCTGAGCCCCAGGCGGTTCCGCCCGCGGCCAGCAACTTCTTCACTTTGTTCTCAAAAGGTTTAGACAACCGGCACCATTCCCATAAAAGATTGCAAGGTTACGAACTCCGAGGTTACATCAAGTGTCACGCTATCGGCCTCGGCCGTAGCGCCGCCGTAGACGCCGGTGGCGAGCCACGAGCCGTCATCGTTTTGCAGGGCGATCAGGCCGGCCGACACATGGTGGACCAGCTCCAGATCTTCGGCGGCCCGGGTCCTGCGATAGGCCCACGCCGCGCCCCAGCCCACCTTACCGCTCTGCGGCGTGCGGTAGCGGTCCGGCCCACAGTGCGTCGAGGCGTGCAGAAACTGCCGGGCCAAGGTCAGCCAATGGGCCTCTCCCGTCGCGCCCGCCAGCGAGGTGAGCAGCGCGGCGCTGATGCCGTATTGGAAGTACCACTGTCGCGGCTTGGTTGGATCGACGAGGCAGCCGCTGGCGTCGGCCTCCGGATACTCGGTCACCAACCCGTTCCGCCAACTCGTATAGAGCCCCTTCGTGATGTCGGGCTGCGCGCGCCACAAAGTTTCAAGCCAACCGCCGGCGGCGATGGCCAGCTCCAGGTTCCCCGCCCACAGGCAGGCCAGTCCGGCCATGCTGGTCGTCATGATCTCTTCGGTGGACCGCGCCTCATCGGCGAAGAAGCCGCCCGAAGCGGGGTTGTGATATTTGGCGATGAAGTGGGCCAGTTGCCGGGCGAGATCGAAGCGGCCAGCCATCATGGCGGCGCAGCAGATCCAGGCGTGGGGGTAGGTGCGGTAGATGTGCAGCCACGGCATGCCGGTGCCATCGAGGTCGCCGCCCGAGCGGAGATAGTTGGCTTCCACGTAGTCGAGTACGCGGTTAGCCTCGCGCGTCTTGCCGTGCACCAGGAGCGCCGCCGGCGTCTTGTAATAAGCCCGCAGATCGTCGCCGCCGCGGAACGATCCGTCCGGCTGCAACTGTTCGAGAAGCCATCCGCATCCGCGCGAAGCCGACTCCCAAGCTGTCTGTTTCAATCTTGCTGCCCCCTTGTCACAAAGTGCTATTGTACGAGTTTCGCGATGCTCTCCCTGCCGCTTGAACCGGGTCTGCACCGGCTCCGCTCTCCTCATGACATTCCGACCCTCGTCGTACACGGCGCAAAGGCCGGGCCCACGCTGCTGGTCTCCGCCGGGGTGCATGGCGACGAGTACGAAGGCGTCCGCGCGATCTTCGAAACCGTTGAGTCGCTCGACGCCCACGCACTGCGCGGCACGCTGGTGACGGTGCCGATTCTGAACTATCCGGCCCATCGCGCCGTGACGCGGAACCATCCCGCCGACGACGGCAACCTGGCCCGCCAGTTCCCCGGCCGGGCCGACGGCACCCCGAGCGAACAGCTCGCCTTCGCCTTCGATACCGAGTTCCTGCCCCTCGCCGACTTCTATCTCGATCTGCACAGCGGCGGCATCCGCTTCGCCATGCCGTCCATGGCCGGCTACGAAGCTGCGGACTCGCGTGGCCGCTCCGCCGCGGAAGCCTTTGGCGCGCCGGTGATCTGGGGTCATCCGGTGATTGAACCCGGCCGGACGATCTCGGCGGCGCGCGCCCGCGGCATTCCGTTTCTCTATACCGAAGCCCGCGGAGCGGGCCGAATCCATCCCGACGATCTGCAGATGATGCGGCGCGGCGCGATGAACCTGATGCGGCATCTCGGGATGCTCGATGGCCTTCCCGAGATCCCCGCTCCACCGCTGCGGTTGCAGGGAATCGGCAATACGGATGAAGGGGTGACCGCTACGGCCGATGGATTTTGGATGCCCTCCGTTGCCCTACTCGAACCAGTCCGCGCGGGTCAGCCGATCGGACGAATTGTGAACGAGCTCGGCGAAGTACTGGCCATTCCCGAAGCCCCCGCCGATGGTCTCGTCGGATTGCTGCGCGAGTTGCCGGCCGTCTCGGCGGGCGATGTTCTGATTCTGGTCGCCGCCCGGGAGGATGCCTGATCCCATGCGCATCTCGCCATCATTGGCTATCGTGGGCAGCGGCCAGTTCGGGCTCAGCAGCCGCTTCGATTGCCACCTGTACGCCGTGCAAGCGCCCGAAGGTGTCGTGCTGTTCGATGCCGGTAGCGGCTTGAAACACGATGTCGTCCTGGCCCATCTGCGAAACGAGTTCGCCGATCTTTCACGCGGCGCCATCGTCGTTACCCACGCCCATCCCGACCACGTCTGCGGCCTCGCCGCGCTGGCGGGCGCGTTGGGCTGGCCCGTATATGCCTCGGCGCAGGCGAAGCAAATCATCGAGAGCGGAGACGAAGCCGCGGCGGGCCTGGTGGTCACGCGCGCCATGGGCGGCTACCCGCCGGATCTGCGCCTCGCGCCCTGCTCCATCGAAGGCATATACGAAGACGGTGTGCCGCTGCACCTCTGCGGCCTTTCGCTCACGCCCATCGCCGTCCGCGGCCACTCGCCGGATAGCTTCGTCTTCCTCTGCCAACTCGATGGCCTGCGCACGCTCTTCTCGGCCGACGTGGTCTTCTACGGCGGCGTGCTGGGGCTCATCAACGTCGACGGCTCCGACCTGGCCGGCTATCGCGCCGACTTGCCTAAGCTCGCGCCGCTCAGCGTCGAAGCGCTGCTGCCCGCGCACGGCCTCTTCACGCTACGCTTCGGCCAGCGGCATATCGATACGGCGCTCACACAACTCGCCAAAGGCTTCGTCCCCCGCATGGTCGGCCAGGGAGACCTAATCCTTTGATCCTCACGCTGGGCGAAGGAAACACCCCGCTCGTCGCGAGCGCCCGCATCGCGCCCGCGCTCTCCTTCAAGCTCGAATACACCAACCCCACCGGCTCTTACAAAGACCGGTTCATTCAGCGGGAGCTCAGCTCCTACCCGGCCGCGCCGCCCTTCGTACTCGCCACCTCGTCCGGCAACACCGGTGCTTCGCTCGCCGCCTACGCCGCCCGCGCTGGCTTCCGCTGCCTGATCTGCGCCCATCCGGAAGCGCCCACCGGCAAGGTAACGCAGATGCGGGCCCATGGCGCAACGGTTGTCCGCATTCCCGGCTTCTCGGTGGACGCGGACATCACGGCCGCCGTCTTTGCCGAACTCGATCGCTGGCGCCAGGCCCATGCCGTGCCGCTCGTAGTCTCGGCCTATCGCTACTGCCCGGTGGGCATGGCGGGCGTCGAGTCCATCGCGGACGAGTTGGCCGCCCACGCGCCGCAGCATGTCTTCGTACCGGTAGGCGGCGGCGGGCTCTACGTGGCCATCGTGCGCGGCTTCGCGCGGCTGGGCCTGCCCGTGAAGGTTCACGTCGTGCAACCGGCCGGCTGCGCCACAGTGGTCGAAGCCTGGCGTCGTCAGCAGCCGCGCGCCGCAGCCCTGCCGAGCACCACCCGCATCAGCGGCCTCTCGGTGCCCTCCGATATCGATGCCACCCTGGCGCTTGAACATCTCTACGCCAACGGCGGGCTCGGCATCGCCGTCAGCGACGACGCGGTCTGGGCCGCACAGCGCCGGCTGCTGAGCGAAGAAGGCATCTTCACCGAACCGGCTGGAGCCGCAGCGCTAGCAGGCTGGCTGCAGGCTACTGAGGCCGGACTCGTCCCGCCCGGCGAAAGCGCGGTCTGCCTCGTCACCGGCCATGGCGCCAAGGACTTCGCATCGCTCGAAGCCGCAGCTGCCCAGGTGGACTCGCCCCTTGTCCCGGCCCCCGATCTGTCAGACTTTCTGAATCGACAAGCCCATGCTTAACGACCGCGTCTATATCGTCACCGGAGGCGCCACCGGCATCGGCGCCGGCATCAGCGCGGTGCTGCGGCGTTACGGGGCCCAAGTCGCCGCGTGGCAAATCGAAGATTGCGATGTCCGCGACCCCGTACAGGTCGAAGAGGCCACCGCGGCCGTCTATGCGGAGTACGGCCGCCTGGACGGCGTCGTGAACAACGCGGCGCTCACCGGCCCCGTCGCGCTCTCGTCCTTCCTCACGGCCAGCCCCGCGCACATCGACGACATGCTCGCCACAAATCTGAAGGGGCCTATCTACTGCTCGCAGGCCTTCGCCCGCCGCGCCGTGGCCGCCGGGCAGCCGGGCGCCATCGTCCACATCGCCAGCGTCGGCGCGTTCGCCGCGCAGGAGCACGCCTCGGTCTACTGCGCGACGAAGGCGGCGCTGGTCGCCCTCACGCAGGCCATGGCGCTCGAGTTGGCGCCCCATGCCATCCGCGTCAATGCCGTCGCCCCCGGCGACATTCTTACGCCCGCCAACGCCAATATCGTCGCCGAGAGCCAGCAGGCCGGAGCCTCCGGCCGCTATCTGCGCTCAACGCCACTCGGCCGCCGCGGCTCACCCGAAGAGATCGGCGAGGCTGTCGCCTTCCTGCTGAGCGACCGCTCCTCCTTCACCACCGGCTCCACGCTCACCGTCGACGGCGGCTTGCTGACTTACTAACATGCAATTCATCGATTCTGATTCCAACTTCCCCATCAGCTCCGCCGTCGTCCACAGCGGCCGCGTGTTTGAAGCCGTCGTCACCGGCATCCCCGACGGCGCTTCGACGCCCGTACCCGGCGGCGCGGCCGAGGAGATGCGCGAAATCTTCCGCCAACTCGATACCTACCTCGCCGCCGCCGGCGTCGACCGCTTCGCCATCTGCACCGCGCGCCTGTACCTGCAGGACGTCCTCGCCGACATCGCCGCCGTCAATCCCGTCTGGAAGGAGTACTTCGGCACACATCCCGTGGTGCGCCGGGCTTACGGCGTCCAACTCCAGGCGGGTATGCGAGTGGAGGCGGCCTTCACCGCCGAACTCGGACCCGCCGCATGATCTCTCTCCCCTGGAAGACGGTTCTACTGCTGGCCTGCGCGGCCGCCCTGAACTATGCCGACCGCACGTCGCTCTCGGCCGTCTTCCCCCTGTTGCAGGCCGAACTCAAACTGAGCGACCTGCAACTGGCCGGCATCGGCACGCTGTTCCTGTGGAGCTACGCCCTCGGTTCGCCAGGCGCCGGCTTCCTGACCGACCGGCTGCCGCGCAACCGCGTCGTGGCCTGGAGCCTGCTGGCTTGGAGCCTGGTCACCATTGTCACGGGCCTCGCGCGAACCGCCAACGAACTCCTCGCGACCCGCGTCGCGCTGGGCTTGGCCGAGTGTTTCTACCTGCCAGCGGCCGTCGCGCTGATCGCCGATCATCATCCGTCGGCCAGCCGCGGGCGGGCGCTGGCCGTTCATCTGTGCGGGCTCAACGCGGGGCTGGTGGGCGGCGGCGCTTTGGCCGGCTACTTAGGTGAAGAGTACGGGTGGCGCATCGGACTGTACTTCCTGGGCGGGGTCGGCATTCTACTTTCGGGGGTCTGCTTTCTGTGGCTAAAGGAATCGCCACGAGGCGATTCGCCCAAACCCGCTCCGGCGCCGATCGGCCCGCAACTGCGCGGCCTGCTGCGGCAGCGCGGCTATGTTTTCCTGGCCCTGCAAGGCATGCTGATCTCGGTAGGCACCTGGATGTTCTTCAACTGGATGCCGCTCTATTTCCGCGAAAGCTTCGGGCTCAGCCTGGCGCTGGCCGGCTTCTCGGGCACCGCTGTGCTGCAACTCTCCGCGGTTGGCGGGGCCTTGGTTGGAGGCACACTATCGGACCGCGCGGCGAAGCGTTCCGCCGATGGCCGCTTCCGCATGATGACCGTCTGCTACCTGCTCTGCGCCCCCTGCCTGCTGGTTTTCCTCTCGGGCGGCGGCATGGCTGTCATCAGCACGGCCGTCGTTCTGTTCTCCTTTCTGCGCGCCGTCGCTACCGCTAACGAAACGCCGGCCATGTGCGAATTGATCGATACGCGCGACCGTTCCACTGCACAAAGTCTCATGAACATGCTGAACACCATCGCGGGCGGCACGGGCGTCTTCATCGCCGGCTATCTCAAAGCGGACTGGGGCCTGAGCGGTGTCTTCGCCGGGGTGGCGCTATTGGTGGTCATCGCGGCGGGGCTGGCCTGGCGGGCTCGTCCCTCAGAGGTGTGATGCCTCCGGGGCCACTTCTCCGCGTATTCTATTAGGGGCGGGTCCCCTTTCAGTCCATGACCATTCAATTCCGGATCGGCGGCAAACTCATTATCCTCACCAACGCCCCGCCGCGCGGGACGGGTGGCGATCTTCGCAAGCAAAACATTCCGAAGTCCGAGGTAGCCAAGCTGCGGGGATTGCTCGCTGGCGAACTCGGCAAACAGATTGCGCAGTTGAGTGACGCCCAAGTGGTCGAACAGGTGGCCCTGCGCGTGGCGGACGGCCGCTGGTCGCAGAGCCTGGTGGGTTCCGCGCCTTTGACCGGGGGTTCGAGCGCCGCCCAGGTGGCCGCGGCAGCCAGCGCGGCGGCGGAGGCCAACGCGGCGGGCGCGGGCGCTAGCCGGATAACCGACGATAGCAAGAAGAAGACCTGGGTCGAAGTCGAACTGCTCGACTATAACTGCCGGCCCGTCAAGGGCGCAAAAGTGGAGATCACCCTTCCCGACGGCAGCACCACCAAGGGAACGCTCTCCGCCGAGGGCACCATAAAAGTGAACGGCATCGACCCCGGCAACTGCTCGGTTACCTTTCCCGATCTCGACGGCCGCGAATGGAAACGCTCCGGCGACATTCCGAGTGGCGCCGCCGTGGAACTGTTCTCGGGCGCGCCGAAAATTCCCGCCGGCGCTTACACCGTCAAGCAGGGCGACTATCTGGCCAGCATCACACAGGAAGCCGGATTCCTTTCTTGGAAAACGATCTGGGATGATGGCGCCAACGCTTCCTTGAAGAGCAAGCGGAATCCGAACGTGCTTCATCCGGGCGACGTCGTCAAAGTGCCCGCCCGTCAGAAGAGAGCCGAGTCGGTCTCCACCGGAGAAAAGACGACCTTCGAGACTATCGGCGACCCGGTCACTGTCAAGGTCGTCGTGCTCGCCTGGGACGGAACTCCGGTGTCCACCACGGACGTCCAGATCAAGCTCGACACCACGGAAGCGTTCAAGACCGCCGAAGACGGTAGCGCGAAGAAAAACGTGAATCCGTCCGGGCCGAAAGAGGGCGACCTGAAAGTGCAGACCTATTCCATGCCGCTGAAGCTCGGCCATCTGGACCCGGCCGAAGAGTTCAGCGGGCAAGTGTGGCGGCTGAACAATCTTGGCTACCGCGCCGGCGAGCCGGCCAACGCGGACGATCTGGCTTTCCGTAGCGCGGTCGAGGAGTTCCAGTGCGACAACGCCATCGCGGTGACCGGCCGGTGTGACACGGCCACCCAGGATAAGCTGCGCACGGTCCACGGCAGTTGATCAGGCCGGGGTGTCTTTGTACTGTGCCTGCAGCTTCGCCAGACGCACCTTCAGATCGGCAATGACTTTCGCGTACGCTGGATCGGAGTAGGCGTTCTTCATCTCGCGCGGGTCCTTCTGCAGATCGAAGAACTCCCACTCGGGCGGCGTATCCTTATCCACCGCTCCGCTCGAGCCCAGCGCCTTGCCGTAGTAGTAGATCAGCTTGTAGCGGTGGGTGCGGATGCCGTAGTTGGCCGTCACGTCGTGACCGCCGCCCAGATGCATCCAGTAGCGGTAGTACATCTCCTTGCGCCAGGTCTTCGGCGTCTTGCCTTCAAACAGCGGGCGCAGGCTGGCGCCCTGCATCTCCGCGGCGACGGGCGCGCCGGCGCAGTCGAGGAACGTCGGCGCGAAGTCCAGATTCAGCGCCATGTCGTTGTTCACGGTACCGGGCTTGATCCGCCCCGGCCACCGGACGAGGAGCGGAGTCCGCAGGCACTCTTCGTACATGAACCGCTTGTCGTACCAACCGTGATCGCCGAGGAAGAAGCCTTGGTCCGAGTTGTAGATCACGATGGTGTTGTCGGCCAGGCCCTCCTGGTCGAGGTAGTCGAGCACGCGGCCGACGTTGTCGTCTACGGACTGCACGCAGCGCAGGTAGTCCTTGATGTAGACCTGATAGGCCCACTTTCGCAGCGCGTTGCCGGTCAGGCCGGGCGGCGGATCCATCTTCAGATCGGTCTTGGTGTTGTCCTGGCCCACCCGCATCCGGGATCGTTCGGCCGCTCCAGCGCGGCCTTTGTGCTCGTCGTAAAGGTTATCCGGTTCGGGGATCTCGACGTCTTTGAACAAGTCGCGATACTTGGGCGAGGGCGTCCATTCGCGATGCGGCGCCTTGTGGTGGCACATCAGGAAGAATGGCTTCGTTTTGTCACGTTGCTGCAACCAATCGAGCGTGAAGTCGCCGATCAGGTCCGTGCAGTAGCCCTGGTAGGTCTTCCGTTCGCCGTTCATCTCGATGAACGCGGGGTTGTTGTAGAGACCCTGGCCGGGCAGCACCTTCCAATAGTCAAAGCCGCTGGGATTGTTGGCCAGATGCCATTTGCCCACCAGGGCCGTCTGGTATCCGGCGGCCTGCAGATACTTGGCGACATTGGGCACGGCGGGGTCGAGCTTGTCGCTGAGCGTCTTGATTCCGGAAAGGTGGGAGTACAGCCCGGTCATGATGACGCCGCGGCTGGGGGTGCAGATGGAATTGGTAACGAAGCAATTGGCAAAGCGCATGCCGCCGGTGGCGAGGCGGTCGATCTGCGGGGTCTTGTTGATCTTGCTGCCGTAGGCACTAATCGCGTGCGAAGCGTGATCGTCCGACATGATGAAAATGATGTTCGGGCGGCGCTTTGGCGTCTGTGCGGGTAGGGCGGCACTGGCCAGCAGGGGGAAGAGTTGGCGGCGGGTCATCTTCGCCGTAGGGTACCAGACGCCTGGGTCCGCTAAAATACGAAGATGTCTAAAACCCTCGTCGGTTTGGTGGGGTGGCGCGGCATGGTCGGCTCCGTATTGATGGAGCGCATGCAGGCCGAAGGCGACTTCGCTCTCATCGAACCTGTTTTCTTCAGCACCAGCAACGCCGGCGGCCAAGCCCCGGCCATGGCGCAGAACGAAACGAAGCTGCAGGATGCTCACGATCTGGCAACCCTCGCCAAGTGCGAGATCATCGTGACCACGCAAGGCGGCGACTACACCGCCGCGATTTTCTCGAAGCTGCGGGAGACCGGCTGGAACGGCCACTGGATTGACGCGGCTTCCACGCTGCGGATGGTGGACGAAGCCGTCATCATTCTCGATCCCGTCAACCGCCCGGTGATCGACACGGCGCTCGCCCGTGGCGGCAAGAACTGGATTGGCGGCAACTGCACCGTAAGCTGCATGTTGATGGGCGTTGGCGCGCTGTACAAGGCTGGGCTCGTCGAATGGATGAGCACCCAGACCTACCAGGCAGCCTCCGGCGGCGGCGCGCAGCACATGCGCGAACTACTGACGCAGTACGGTACGTTGAACGCGGAAGTGAAGGATCTGCTGGCCGATCCCAAGAGCCCCATCCTCGAAATCGATCGTCAGGTCATCGCCCGGCAGCGGGCGCTGTCGGCCGCGGAGACGGCCAACTTCGGCGTTCCGCTCGGCGGATCGCTGATCCCGTGGATCGACAAAGACCTCGGCAACGGCATGTCGAAGGAAGAGTGGAAGGGCATGGCGGAGACGAATAAGATCCTCGGCCAGGACCCGGCAGTGCCCGTTGATGGCTTCTGTGTCCGGGTGGGCGCCATGCGCTGCCATAGCCAGGCGCTGACGTTCAAGCTGAAGCGCGATGTGCCGCTGACAGAGATTGAAGCGATGATCGCCGCGGACAATGAATGGGTGAAGGTGATTCCGAACACGCGGGAAGCGACGATCCATGAGTTGACGCCGGTGGCGGTCACCGGTACGATGACCATTCCTGTCGGGCGGCTGCGGAAGCTGGCGATGGGGCCGGAGTATCTTGGGGCGTTCACCATCGGCGACCAGCTGCTATGGGGCGCTGCCGAGCCGCTGCGCCGGATGCTGCGCATTCTCCTTGAGGCATGATGAGCTCTGATCCCTTAACCCGCCGAGAGACTTTGCTGAGCGCGGCGGCCGCTTCGCTGGCGGCGGCGCAGGCGGCCGCCCCTTCAGACATTTGCCAACTCAGCGCGGTCGAAATGGCCGGACTGATCCGCCAGAAAAAGCTTTCGGCGCGGGAGGCGTTGGCGGCACACCTGCGGCAGATCGAGCGGGTGAACCCGAAGGTCAACGCGATCATCACGCTCGTGCCGGAGATCGCCACGGCCTTGGCCAAACAGGCCGACGATGCGCAGGCGAAGGGCGCTACGCTAGGGCCGCTGCATGGGCTTCCCATCGCGCACAAAGATTTGGTGGAGACGCAGGGCATTCGCACCACGTTCGGCTCGCCGCTGTTCCAGAACAACGTCCCGAATGAAGATGACCTGATCATCGAGCGGCTGAAACGCGCCGGTGCCATCACGTTGGGCAAGACGAATACCCCGGAGTTCGGCGCCGGTTCGCAGACGTTCAACCCTATCTTTGGCGCCACGCGCAACCCGTATGATCTGTCAAAAACCTGCGGCGGATCGAGCGGCGGCGCGGCGGTCGCGTTGCGATGCGGGATGATCCCGATCGCCGACGGCAGCGACATGGGAGGGTCCCTGCGCAATCCGGCGGCGTATTCGAACATCGTGGGCTTCCGCGTTTCGCCGGGCCGGGTTCCCAACCCCAAAGCCGCCTTCGGCTGGTTTACGCTGGCGACCGCCGGGCCCATGGCGCGCTCGGTCTCGGATGTGGCGCTTGTGCTCAGTGCGATGGCTGGTCCCGATGCGCGGGCGCCGTTGTCGCTGTCCGAACCTGGGTCGACCTTCGCGCGGCCGCTCGCCCGCAACAGCAAGGGTGTCCGGGTAGCGTGGTTCAAGGATCTGGGCGGCCTCCCGTTTGAGCCGCGCGTCCGGGCCGTCATCGACGCGCAGCGTAAAGTATTCGAAGGTCTCGGGTGCATCGTTGAACAGGCCGAGCCTGATTTTTCCGGCGCCGATTTCGCCTTTAAGACCCTGCGGGCCTGGAACTCCGCCGCCGCTCACGCCGGACGGGACCATAGCCGGTATAAAGACACGCTTCGGCAGGAGATTGAGGACGGGCTCCGGCTCTCCGGCGCCGACATCGCCAAGGCGGACACGCTACAGACGCAAGTCTGGCGCCGCTTTCAGGCGTTTCTCGCCAAGTACGAATACTTTATTCTGCCGGTGACCCAGGTGGCACCCTTCGACGTGAACCAGCCGTTCCCCACCGCCATCAACGGCCAAGCGATGGAGAGCTACATCGACTGGATGAAGTCCTGTTGGTATATCTCGACCGCCGGTAATCCGGCGATCTCGGTTCCCGCGGGATTCACTGACGAGGGGCTTCCCGTCGGCATCCAGATCGTGGGCCGCCATCACTCCGATTTCAGCGTGCTGCAGTTGGCCTTTGCCTTCGAGCAGGCGACCAAGGTGGCAGCCCGCTGGCCTACTCCTTAGGCACCGCCAGGAGCGTCCACCCGTCCGCCTTCCGCCAGAGCTTTTCGAACGCCGACCGTTTCATGCGGGTAGTTTCTTTGCGGGTGGGGTCGTTCAGCAGAACGTGGTCTGGCTCAACTCCGGTGACCACGGCAAAGTGCAGGGGCCCGGCGGCCCGTTTTTTTAGCGATACGATCACCGGCCGGCCCTTTTCGACGTGCGCCGTCAGGTCAGCGAACTGGGCGCGTAGCGTATAGGCTCGAAAGCCCTGCTCTTCGAGGTAGCGCTTCATTTCGACGAGCGGAATGCCGCGCAACGCCGGGTTGTACAGGCTACTGTAGATCGCCTGCGCATCCGGGTACCGCACAGCGCCGCCGCGTTGACCGGCCCAATACTGCATCACCATGGCGACGCTGGCCGCGCCGCAGCCGTTCTTCTGCTGGGCGACGAAGGGAACGGCCAACGGCTCCGCCCCCAGGGCCGCCGCCAAGGTGAAGATCGCCAGAACGCGGAGCCTCATTTGAGAACCAGGACGAGGACCGCGGCGGACAAGGCGATGACGATATAGGTCAGGTGCAGGTTCGACAACGCGCCGCCGGCCACCTCCCGCGCGGGCTCCTCGTCCTGTTCCGCCAGAGCCTTCTGCTCCTCTGGGGTCAGCAATTCGGCCGTCGCGGCCACGGACTTGGCCGTGGATGTGGGCGTCTGTTCGGCGCGAGAGGGGGGAGGGGCGACCGCCAAACCGCAGGCGAGCACGGCGGCTGCAAGCTTCAAGGACATGTTGGAACTCTCCGTAGGCAGGAAAGAATTTCCGAGAAGGGAAATTTTTTCCCAGTTTCCCGGTAGCTTCCCGCAGATATTGGCGGACAAAACAACCCCTGCAATCGAGATTCCACGTTCAGAAAAAGCTGCTAGAATTTCGGCCATGAGAGTCGTCGGAACAGTGCGGGAGCTTCTCCGGTACCCCGTGAAGTCCATGGCCGCCGAGCCGCTGCAGACGGTTTGGGCCGGGTGGCACGGTTTGGCGGGAGATCGCCGTTGGGCGTTCGTTCGGCCGGGAATGGAGCGCAGTGGCTTCCCTTGGTTGGCCATCCGCGAGAAGCCGGACCTCTGGCGGCACGAGGCCTATTTCGCCGACCCCGCCGATGTTGAGTGCGCGAAGACGATGGTCCGGACCCCGAATGGAGCGGAGTGGGAGGTAACCGATCCGGAGTTGGCGCATCGGTTGGGGGAGGGGGTGAGGGTGATCAAGGTCGGCAGCGGGATCTTTGACACGTTCCCGATTTCTCTGTTGAGCTTACAGAGTATTGAGGGGCTATCGGGACTGGTGGGTCAACCGCTCCGCCCGCTTCGCTTCCGCCCCAATCTCGTCATTGAGTCAAACGATGGCGGCGTTTTCCCCGAGGAGCAATGGGAAGGGGCAGTGCTGCGAATAGGCGGGTGGCGCTGCCGGCTTGACGCGCGCGATCAACGCTGCATGATGGTGAACGTCGATCCCTTGGATCCGGCCTCGGCCAACCCGGCGGTCCTTCGGACCATTGCGCAAAACCGCGATGCTCGTTTTGGCATGTACGGGACGACCGTCCAGCCCGGCGATGTCGCTGTCGGCGACTTGGTTTCTATCGAAGACTAACCCACCGGAAGCAGCTTACCGGTTGATAGTTTTGGCTCCCCAGCAAGGATTCGAACCTTGATTCGCGGCGTCAAAGGCCGCTGTCCTACCATTGGACGACCGGGGAGCAATCGGCCGACAAAACTAGTTTACCACTCCGAATACTTCGTGCCTTCTAAACTTGTTTTTTCTGACGAACTTCTTACGTCAAAAATTCCGGGCTCGCTTTGACTCACCGACACCGCTGCCTCTTCCATGATCAATCGCCACGAGGTATTGTTCCCCACGATTGGATCCACCGGGATCTGCCGCAAGTAGCCCTCGCGCGCCAAGTCTTCGAGCGTCTGCGGCGCCTTCTGCTTGTCGTAGGTGTACTCGTCAATCACTGCCCGCATCGTAAACAAATTCTGCCGCAGCACGCTCTCACGCGCCCGGATCACCGACTTGTTATACAGCGGCACCGCCACGCTGACGACCACCAGCACAATGGCCATCACCACCATCAGTTCGACGAGCGTGAACCCGCGCCTACCACTCCGCGTATGGCGTTCCATCGGCTGCCTTCTCCATCGTCTTCGAATAGACGTCAAACACATTCTGTCCGCCCCAGGCGGACGACTTCGGATCATCCCGCGACGACCGCTTGCCCCAATCCGTCGAGTTCGTAAACGGATCCTTCGGAATCCGGCGCAAGAAACGAATTTTCTTCTCGCTGCTGTCGCTCAGGCTCCCCGCCGGCTGCCCCGGCGCGCCCGGAATCCCTTGCTGCTGCGGGCCCATCAGGCCGGCCTGACCCCCGCCGGGCTGGCCGGTCACCTTCACGCCATCAACCAGCATCTCCAGCGTCTCCGGATAGCCGTCCGCATCCGCCTTTAACTGACCGAGCTGCCCTTTGTCCGCCATGTCCTTGTACCTATCGATCGCGGACTTGATCTCACGGAGCGCAAAGCGAAGCTCCTTCTCTTTATCCCGCCGCACCTTATTGCGGGCGAGCGGCACCGCCATCGTCGTCAACAACATGAGAATCGTGAACGCGACGATCAGCTCGATCAGCGTCATCCCGCGTTGCTGCCGTCGGCGCGCGCTCATCGGATTTCGACCGGCACCCCCGGCGTCTGCGCGGGGACAGGCTGGAGTTTCGAGTTCTTCAAGCCGCTATCGAGGATCGTCACAGTGGTCTCTCCCGCAGCCAGCGTCTGGAAGGTCAGCGAAACCAAGGCTCCCGACCCGGTCAACCCCGGCACCCCGGGCAGCCGGTTGAGGATCACCGACACCT
>LNFE01000245.1 GCA_001464575.1 Acidobacteria bacterium Ga0077553
GCCAGTGGCGGCGGCGGACAGCTCCACGGTCGCTGGCGCGGCCAGCGGCGCGGTGGGGGCCGAGATCGAGACGGTCGGCGCCGCGCCGACGGTAACGGTGGCCGGGGCGGACGTGGCGGAGAGACCATTGCTGGCGATGGCCTTTGCCGTGACGGTGTAGGAACCGGCGGCGACGTTGGACCAGGTAAAGGCGTAGGGCGCCGCCGTATCGGTGAACAGGAGCGTGGATCCGTTATAGAACTCCACTTGGGTCAGGGTGCCAGTGGCGGCGGCAGACAGTTCCACGGTCGCTGGCGCGGCCAGCGGCGCGGTGGGGGCCGAGAGCGAGACGGTCGGCGCTGTGCCAACGGTGACGGTAGCGGGGGCAGATGTGGCGGAGAAGCCGGTCGCGGTAACCGCTCTGGCCGTGATGGTGTACGACCCGGCGGGGACGTTCGGCCACGTGTAAGTGTACGGGGCTGTCGTGTCGGTGAAGAGCAGGGTGGTTCCGTTATAGAACTCGACTCGGACCAGGCTACCCGTGGTGGGCGCGCTCAGCTCCACGGTGGCCGGCGCCGCTAGGGGGCCGGTGGGCGCGACTACAGAAACGGTTGGCGCAGGGCTGAAGCCCAAGTCGCCAGTGAGTAGAACCTCTTCAAAGCTGGGCAGCGGTTGAGTACGTCCCGCGCTGCCAACCGCGGGAACTAGCAGGATATCGGTCTGAGTGCCGGTCTGGCCATGGACGAGCGGCAGAGCGGGATGGTCGAACGGGGCCCGCTCATAAAGCACCCGATCGTCAGTCAACGCTGACTTGAGAAACTCCACGAGCGCTGTCTTTTCAAATTCTGCAAGCCCAAGCGGGCGGATGTCCGTATGCAGGTTCGATGCGTTTACCCCAAAGCCGGACGAGTCTGCGGCCGCCGTGCCCGTGGCGTTGCCGCCGCGGTTGTAGAACTCAACGACCTCTTCGAGGGTAGCCGCCGAGCCGTTATGGAAGTACGGTCCGGTTAGCGCGATGTTGCGGAGTGTCGGCGTCTTGAAAGCGCCATCAACGGCATCGCGGCTCGCCGAGGTCAGCGCGACGCAGGGGCTGACTTCGAAGGTGCAGGGATCGGAGGTGAATGCGTCTTTCCGGTTGCCCGTCTTCACCTGCCGGCTGAGGGATAACGGATTGCCGAACGGGTCAATGCCGCCAACGCCAAGGTCTTCGCTCGTCGGCCTCACGCCGAGGTTGTAGTAGCCAAGATCGTAAGCGGCTGGTTCTCCGCTCCGGTTGAACATAAACGAGACGAGCGCTCCAATGGCGGCGGCCTCCCGTGCCGGGGTGGCGGCGTTGGTCAGTTGGGGGCCATGGTGACAGGTAACACAGCGGCCTTTACCATTGAACACGTTCATTCCCGTGATCGCGGCCGGGGTGAGCGCTGTCGTGTTCGCGACCGCGGTGGAGGGGTAAGGGGCAAAGTAGTTGTCAATCGGCGCTTGGTCCGAGACGAGCGTGGCCTGATAGAGCTGGGTGGCGAGCCCGAAGAAGAGGGAGAAGTTGGCCTGGAGTTGGGAGTAGGACCGGCCATTGAGGGTGAGCGCGTTGGAAGAGCTATGCAGGTCATCCTGGAACGCCGCCTGAATCATCTGCGCGTACGAGAGATTGAGACCTTGACCGCTGCTCGCGGCGTAGGAGCCGAGTACGGAGTCGGAAGGGAGTACCGTCTGCCGGGCCAGCGGGACGGCGGCGGAGAGTCGGCGGCCCACTTCCGGCCAGGTCCGGCCGTTACAGGACATCTCGCCAGCCATCACGCCGGGCGTCAGGGCCTGCGAGGCAAGGCTGGCATTATCGAGCGCGATCGATACAGGCGCCGGCGGGTTACCCCGGTAGATCACGGCGGAAGAATTCCGCGGGCCAAAACTATCAACCCCATTGAAGACGGAGTTCGCCCGGCCGTCCCAGAAATTTCGGAGGTTGAAGATGGCGTTGATGGTGGGTGGGGTGTTGCGGCCCGACGAACGGCGGAAGGCGCCAAAAATGGGATCGGCGGGGCTCGAGCAGGCGTCTTCGGCGGGAGGGGTGCCGGCGCTTGAGAGACTGGTAGAGGATATTGGAGTTCGGATTGGCGGGGTCGGCCAGGACGTGAAGCGGAAAGTCGGCACGCTTCAACGTGTAGTTGGGGCCGTGCGGCGCGCCGGAACGGGAGTTGTCGAAGCTCATACCGGGCGATCCGGTACGGAGGGTTCCAGGATTGCCCTGATTCTTGATCCGGCTATCAGACCCGGCGTGGAAGTGGCAGCTGGCGCAGGCGATGGAGCCGTCACTCGACAGCTGGGTGTCCCAGAAGAAGGCCTTGCCGAGGGCGACCGCCGCGGCACGGTTCTTCACGAAAGCGGACAGCTGCGCAGGCTCCGGAATGGGAACGTTTTTGAGTGACTGCAGTTGGCGCGTCAAAACCCGCACCGTGAGGGGCGACTCTGCAAACAGTCCTGCCGCATCGACCGCTCGCGCCTTGAACGCGTACACTCCGGCGCTCAGATTGTCGACATTGAAGGTATAAGGCGCAGCGGATTTCTCGCTGACCTTTGTTGTGCCGTTATAGAGTTCGACGCGGACGAGGTTGCCATCCGGATCTCCGGCTGTCACCTGAAAACTCACTCCGGCTGGGGCAATAAACGTGGCGCCATTCACTGGTGCAGCAAACGATACCGTAGGCGGATTATTCACCACCGGCGGAGGATTGATCGTGATGTTGACGGGAGTGGACGTCGCCGAGAGTCCCGCAGCATCGAAAGCGCGGGCCGTCAGGACGTGGCTGCCAAGCGGGGCATTGTTCCAGGCGAACGAGTAGGGCGCGGTCAGATCCTCCCCCAGTTTGGTGGCCCCCGCATAGAACTCGACGCGCGCCAGATTGCTCTCCGGGTCGAAGGCGGTGGCGGAAAGGCTCAAGGAAAGTGGTCCGGTGAATGTGGCGCCGTTGGCGGGCGAAAAGAGTGAGACTTCGGGGGGGAAGTTCGTGACGACAGAGCCGAAGACTTCAACTTCCGCCAGGCGCAGACTGGCCGTTCCTTCCAACTGAACCCGAACGTAGCGACCGGTGCGATTGACCGGAAGCGTGGTGGTTACGCCCGCGACGCCGGGATGGGCGAGGTCGATGACGCCTGGCTGGGCCTGCGCCTGGGCGACGGTCGTGCCGGTAATGGGTTGGTCGGAAACGAACACATGGAAGTTACTGAGCTGATTGGCGCAGCAATCGGTGCGATTCCACAGCCGCACCGACGTTAGAAACGCCGAGGCGCCGAGATCCACCTGCCAGAAGGGCGAGGGCTGAATCGCGGTGGCGCTCACTGAATTCTGCTGGAAGTCTCCGTTGGTGTTCTGGTCGACGGCGCGGGAGGCGGCGGCCGAAGCTTCCGTGCTCGACTGGCTGGCTGGCTTCCCCTTGGCCAGATTCGTTTCCCCGGCGATGCCACCGGGCCACGTGGTGGGGGTGTGGATCTGCACTGGGTAGCCAATGGACGGAGTACCCGTCGCGGTGACGGCAAAGAGCCAATACATTCCCGGCGGCAGGACGCTCTGGTTGGCATCGAGGGTCAGGTCATAGTTGCCCGCGGAGATCTTGGTGTGCGGAACTGGAACGTAGCGTTGGTCGGAGTTAATGCCATGGGTCGTGGCTTGCAGACGGATGAGGCGAAACCCAGTGATGTTGTTGGAGCCCTTAAGTCCAAAAATGGTGGGCCGGGTGGCTGGGGATCCATCGGGATTAAATAGATAGGGCGGCGAAAAGATCTGCGAGTTTTGATGGTCGGCGGAGCAACCGCACAGTCCGCCACCTCCGAACAGCACCCTGCCATCTCGCAGAAGGATCGCCACCAGGTGGTAGCCGCGCGGTTCCGCGGCGGCGGCGACGGAACGCCACTGACCGGTAACTGGATTCCAGATTTCCGGAACGGTCACCCCGCCGCTGTCACTGAACTTCGCGCCACTCGTATTGCCGCCCACCGCCATCACCTCGCCGTTGGGAAGAACTACGAGATTGTGAAAGACCCGGCGGTACAGCATGCTCCCGGTGGCCGTAGTGACAGGGGTATCGGAGGTGGCATCGATGACGACGGACGAATTCCAGACGTTGGGAATATAGTTGTCGTCGCGGCCGCCGGCGAAAAGAACCTTGCCCGGCAAGAATTGAACGGACGCTCCGAGCTTCCGATGGCGAGTGCCGTCCGCGGTCCGGGTGCCAGTCGCTTGCGTGCTACCAACACCGGTGTAGTCGAGCCACTGCAGGGTGCGCAAGGGACCGACCATGAGAACCTTGCCGTTGGGCATGAGATGTAGATGCGGAAACCACTGGTGGTCATCGTCCACGTAATCCGGGGGTTCGGCCGAACTGACCAGCGAGATGCCGGATAGCGTGTTCCAGGTGTTCGTGGATTGATTGAACACTTCGGTCAGAGTGCCCGCCGTGCGTCCCCACATCGTCATCACGTTCCCGCTGGGCAGCGTGATCGAGGAGTTGTACCAGCGCCGGGCCACCATGTCGCCGTGGCGGGACCAGGATTGCGGCTGTCGCGACGTCATGGGGAACGATGAGGTGGTCCGGACGTCGGCGCCGCCGCCCGACGCAATAATCCGTGCGTCCCCGGTGGTGGCCAGCCCGGCGCAGAACATATCGTGGGCCGTATTGTTCAATGCCGTGATTTGCCCGGTCGCCGGATCGTAGACGGCGGCGTAGCTGAAGGTGTCTCCGGCGGGAAAGGTCGTCGTCCGGGTGGAGGACCAGGCGACCAGCCGGCCATCGGCGAGGTGCGCCACACTGACCGGAATGAAGGGCCAATTCAGCAAACTCGTCCATTGTCCAACCTGGCTCGGTTGGGCGAAAGTCATCGAGACGGATGCGAGAAACAGGAGAGCTTGCCGAATAGACATAGGCGTTAGGGGAAGAGGAGATTGCAGTCCTCCGCCCGACAGTATGAGACCTGCCAGTGTTGGTGGATACAGCCAAGAGGACCCAGGACGGTGTCGGCCGTTCCAGGACCTTGGGGAGTTGAGTGGATTTGAGAGAGACTCCACTTTCGCACAGTTCGCTGGCGTTTTCGAGTCCCCGTACTATGCCCTTGGGGCTACATCGGGTAGCTTAGGCGCGGGTCCGGGCGGAGATAAACCAGCCCGGGTAATGGTCCTAACGACCTGCCAGTGCCGCCACAACCAGCTGGACCGTCTTCGGGGAGGAGTCGCCCACGAGTTTCGGATCTGCCGCCGTCCAATTGGCGCGGGAGCCATCGTAGGAATACTTGACGGGCAGCCGGGTCAGCGCTGGGTCATACTGGCCCTCGTTTCCGCCAAGCTTGAAGACGACGAGATCCAGGGAGGGCACGATGTAGATGCCGTGTCCCCCGGCCCCACCCTTCCAGAACGCATCTTTCGGGAGGCCGGCGATGTGGTTATCGTCGTTGGTATTGAAGTTGAAGCTGTGCGTGTAGTGGGGATTGTAGGAAACGGACTGGCTGCAGAGTTTGGCGAAATCGGCCGGGATGATCTGGCGTTTTCCCCAACGGCCCTGCCGCAGCATCAGATAGCCAAAACGCAGCATATCCGTCGCCCGGACCGCGATGGAGCCGCCTCCAGGAGTGTGCAACATGCGGCCGTTGGCATCGATGCCACCCTTGAGCTTCGGCCGGTACATCGCGTAGCCCCAGGTCCCGAATCCGAGTGGCCCCGTGAGGTGTTTGCGCATAAAGTCCTCCATCTCCATACCCGAGACATGGCGGACCATGATGGCGGGAACGTGGCTCGAAGCCGTGGAGTACGAGTAGCACTCGCCGGGGTTGCACCAGAGCGATTGGTTCAGGGCGAAGCCGTCGGTGGTGGAGTAGGGGCCGTTGTCCTCGGTGGGATTCGGCCAGGTTTGACGTTCCCCCTTTACATATACGGGATTGGTACCCCGGATCCCGGCGGCCATGGAAAGGACCTGGCCGATCGAGACTTGCTCTTTGCGGGGATCGTTGAGGGGAAAGGCTTCGGCCGGGAGGAGTTTGGGAGAGAAGATTTTCGTGTCGAGGCCTTGCGGAAAGAGCTCGGGGTGCTGCTTCATCACGATGGCGGTAGCCAGGGAGGTGAACGCTTTGCCGGTCGAGGCCAGTTCCGGCAGTGCCTCCCGATGGCCGCGGCCAAAATAGCGCTCGTACACCAAGTGCCCTTTATGGACCACGAGGAGGCCGCCGTGTGGCGTGGTGCTCTGGACGTAGGCGAACACTTGGTCCAATTTCGCCGTGAGAGCGGGGTCCGACTGGGTGCGCCAGCCTCCTTTCGCATCGGGGGCAGGGAAGTAGTCCGCTCCCGGGAGCGAGACGACGAGAGCGGAGAAAGCGAGGAAGACGGGGATGCGCACGACGCTCATCATACTGAACTTCAGTCTCAGCTTCAGGGCGTCCAATCTGCGGCGATCTGCCAGGCACCCATCGACAGTGATAAGTTGGGCGTTATGAATGACGCAGAACTGAATGAGACCTCCGGACTCGATCTGGTGATCCTGGCGAACTATCATGGCCCGCAGGCTGAGATGGAGGCGCGAGCCGTCGAGAGTGTGTTGCGCGCGGCAGGCATTGAATCGGTGGTGGAGGGCGCCGTGGGGTTTTCGAGCGTTCCGTTTGAAGTGAGCGTGGCGCGCAACCAATTTGAAGCCGCGCAGCAGGTGCTGGCCGAGGCTCTGGCGGCTGGTCCGGCGGCGGCGGAACAGGCCGAGGCGGAATTGGAGGTGAGCGGCGACGGGGTGGACGTGGATTAACCGTAATTCAGCGCCTAAGGGCGCAGGGCTTTCCACTGGTCGGCCGGGAGGAAAGCGACGGCCGGCCCGTTGCGGCGGTTGTCCGTCAGCACCTGGACGGTATTGATTTGATCGGGGAACTCCGCCGAAAACGACCGGAAGCGGCCGCGCCGGGGCGGTTCGGTGCCCGGAGCCTCGAGGAACAGGGTTGCGAAGTGAGCCGTGACCTCCATGCCCAGGCAGCGGAGTTTCGCCTGGTCGAACGCCACCGTCTCGATGACGTAGGCGCAGGCGAGTGCCTCCGCTTGGGGATCGCGGTCGAGCTCCAGCGGCCGGCCGCGACGTTGGCGAAGCAACTGCTCTAGATCATCCGCGTGGAGCCGGACCGAAAGTTCGAGGGTCTTGGCGCGGGAGTTCCAATTGGCGTCGATATGCCCGAAATGAAACTGGTGAGCCGTCGCCAGGATGGCGCTAGTTATTGCCGGAAGGAGCAGGCGCCGCATCGGATTTGCCTTCGTTCATGGGATTCCGTTTGGTATCGCGCTCTTCCTTAAACAGTTGAAACTTGCTTTTGACCGGTTTCCGCGGCCAGTGGTTGTTACTCAGGTCCGCGTCGGCCGTTTCGAGGTGCGGGTCCAGAGTGATCGAGCGGATCTCCTTCCGGGTGGGGATCAGCTTTGTGACCGAGGTGCTCTGGCGGCGCCAGATTTCGGCGGGGATGCGCAGCTCTTCTTTGGTCCCATCGTTGAACTCGACTTCGAGAATCACCGGCATCAGGACGCCGCCGATATTCTTCAGATCGAGCGCATAGAAGTTCATGGTGGGGTCGAGCAGCTTGCGCTCGTCGTCTTCGAGCCCCTTGACGTAGGTTTCAAAGGACTTCTTTTCTGAAGGTAACGGGGCGAATTCATCCCACTTGTTGTAAAAATCGAGTAACTCGGGATAGTCATCCGTGCGCTTGCGCAGTGGTTTATTGCGCTGGGCGGAAAGGGTGACAGGCTCTTCTTCCTTTGCCTTCTTCGATAGGGGCTTTTCGATCTCCGGGTTCCGAGTATCAATCGTGTATTGGGTCAACTTCTCGAGGGAGATGTCGACGTGTTCGTTTGTGTAGAACCAGCCGCGCCAGAACCAGTCCAGATCCGTGCCGGAGGCGTCCTCCATCGTGCGGAAGAAGTCGGCGGGCATCGGCCGCTTGAACATCCAGCGCCGGGAGTATTCTTTGAACGCGAAATCGAACAGCTCGCGGCCCAGGATCGTCTCCCGCAGGATGTTCAGCGCCGTGGCCGGCTTGCCGTAAGCGTTCGGTCCGAGGGCGACGACGCTCTCGGAATTGGTCATGATCGGGTCGTGCCCGGGGCTGAGCATGTATTCGACGATCGTGCTCGGTTCGCCGCGGCGCGATGGGTAATTGGGTTCCCATTCCTGCTCGGCAAGAAACTGGAGGAACGAGTTAATGCCCTCATCGAGCCAAGTCCATTGGCGTTCGTCGGAGTTGACGATCATGGGAAAGTAGTTGTGGCCAACTTCGTGGATGACGACGCCGATGAGGGCGTATTTTGTCCGTTGCGAATAGGTGCCATCTTCGAGCGGCCGCGGACCATTGAAGCAGATCATCGGATACTCCATGCCGCCAACCGGTCCGTTCACCGAGATGGCGACCGGATAGGGGTACTGAAAGGTGTACCGGGAGTAGATATTCAGGGTGTGGATGATGGCCTGCGTGGAGTACCGCTCCCAGAGCGGGTTGCCTTCATTCGGATAAAAACTCATGGCCATGACCTGGTTGCCACCCACGTTGTGTCCCTGGGCGTCCCAGATAAATTTCCGGGAGGAGGCGAAGGCGAAGTCCCGGACGTTCTTAGCGTGGAAGATCCAAGTCTTCTTGCCGCCCGGTTTGCCCTTTTCGGCGGCTTTGGCTTCAGCAGGCGTGACAATGAGGACCGGTTTCGTCGCTGTGCGGGCCTGTTCGAGCCGTTGGCGTTGTGCGGGGGAGAGGACCTCCTGGGGATTCTGCAGCACGCCGGTGCTGGCGACCACATGATCGTTTGGCACCGTGATTTTGACCTGATAGTCGCCGAACTCGAGCGTGAACTCACCGGTGCCGAGAAACTGCTTATGCTGCCAGCCGGTGACATCATTGTAAGCCGCCATGCGGGGAAACCACTGGGCGATTTCGTAGATCCAATTGCCATCCTTTTTGAAGAACTCAGCGCCGGTGCGGCCGGAAGTGCGTTTGGAGTTGTTGATCTTGTAGTCCCAGCTCAGCGAGAATCGAAACGACTGTCCGGAGGCGAGCGGCGCAGGCAGGTCCACCCGCATCATGGTGCGGTTGATGTGTTTGTGCAGTTCCCGGCCACTGGCATCGCGCACCGCGCCGATGGTGTAGCCGCCTTCAAACGGGTCGTCCATCAGGCGGCGTGCAGTCGGCAGGGGGAACCGCTTCATGTCCGGCGCGGTTTCCGTAAGCGGGGTATCCGAATGCTTCTGCCAGATATTCTGGTCGAGTTGGAGCCAGAGGTATTGCAGCGTATCGGGGGAGTTATTGTGGTAGTCGATCGTCGCCGAGCCGATGATGCGTTGATTGACGTCGTCAAGCTCAACGGCGATCTGATAGTCGGCGCGTTGTTGCCAGTACTTATGGCCGGGAGCGCCCGATGCGGTCCGGTATTCGTTCGGGGTGGGGAGAATCTCTTCGAGCTGGCGGAATTTATCGAGGGGACTTCTCCGGCTCTGTCCGAAGGCGAATGAGGAGAGTAAGGCGAGAGAAACGAGGGCAGCGACGCGAGGCATACTCTACGTTATCGAACGCGATCCTCTACTGACAACCGGAAACAGATCTAGACCACTAACCAGCCGAGTGTTTTCTGCGGGGGGAGCCGGCCCAGGAGATTTTCGAGGTCCCGGTAGGTGTCATAGTTGCGCCGGCAGGACACCAGGGTGCCGTCGATGCTGCGGGCCCATCCCCGCAAGTCGCTGGCGCCTTCGTGATTCGGCAGATGGAGAAACACGAAGTCAAAATGGCGTCTCAACTCCGCGAAAAGCGGGCGAATGGCGCGAAAGTCGATCGGGTCCAGATAATCGGAGTCGGGATTGCCCGGTCCCATGAGATACAGCTGAGTACCCTGGATACGTTGCAGTGCGTTCGACAAAGTGGCTCGGCGGGCGGCGACGTCGACGAATCCAGGGGTATCGGCGAGCTCCGCTG
>LNFE01000246.1 GCA_001464575.1 Acidobacteria bacterium Ga0077553
GTTCCGCGGCAGTGTTGAGTCCCGTCAGACCAATCAAGCTGAAGGGCGCTCCATCGTCGGGGTTATTCTCCTGGGCCTCCCAAAGGTTGTCTCGCAATTGGCGCAGTTGTTGCCAGTCCTCGGCGGGAATCATCGCCAACGGCAAACGATGGAGGATTTCGGCCGGGTGTTCCCGCACGGAGGAGAACCGGATTGACCAGACTTCTGCCGATTCCTCGGGGGCTGATTCCTCGGCGGATGGTGCGCCAGCCGGCGCATGGGTTTGGGCGGGTACCGGTTCGAGCTGCGGTTGGAGACCGCCGAGCAACCGCAGCGTATCCAGGGTCTCTTGATCGGATACCGTCTCCGTGTACCGGGCTGTCTTAGCTGCGTGGTTCATGCAAGCGCTCCTGACGGATCTGGGGGGACTCGACCGCTGCTGTGCGCACCTCTTTCATGAGAGCCTCAATCCGGGGCCGCGACTCCGGAGGAAGGTACTTCAGCATCTGCTGATACACCGTCAACGCGTTCCGGTCGAGCCCCATTTTGCGGTAGGTCGTCGCTAAGGTATCGTCGATCTCAGCCACTCCGGGCAATAGCTTCTGCGCCCGCTGGGCGAGGGTGAGCGCTTCGGGTAGATCCTTTCCGGACTCGGCCAGAATCCAGGCCAGATTGTTCAAAACCAGCGGGTTGGTGTCATCCTTGGAGATCGCGGTGCGATAAGCGCGGATCGCGTCGGCGGTTCGCCCGGACTTGCGCGCGAGGGCGGCGTACTGGGTCCAGACACGGGGATCGGCGGGGTGGGTCCGCTGGAGCTCTTCATAGGTGCCCATCGCTTCAGTCGCTTTCCCCGCCAGCGCCAACGAATTGGCCAGCCCCAGCTTGTATTCGAAATTCTCCGGCTGCGCGGTCGCCAGCGATTGATATTGTCCAAGCGCGCGGGCGCTCTGGCCCGTATGCAGGAGCTGGGCTGCAAACGCACCCCGCAGCGCGATCACATGGGGTTGTTGATTCAGTGCGGTCTCGAGGATGGTCAAGGATCGGCGAATGTCTCCCTGCCGTCCGGCGAGTTGGGCTTCGGCTAAGTCCACTTTCCAGTCGGCGTTGGGCGAACTTTTGCGCAGGAGCCCAATGGTGTTGGCGGCCTGGTCCCAATGGCGCTGCGCCAATTGAACTTGAAAAAGATCGTAAAGAGCCACCAGATTTTCTGGACGGCTTCGAACCGCCTGATTTAGTAAGTCTTCGGCTTCTGCGGGGCGTTGTTGCGCCATCCGGGCCCTCGCGGTGAGTTGCAGCGCGATGGGATGGCCCGGCATGCGCCGGAGCAGGCTCCGGGTTCGCTGTTCTGCTCTGGTCGTATCGCCGCTGATCAGTTCCGCCTCGGCTAAAGCGAGCCAACCGGGGGCATAGTTGGGGTCGAGCGCCACGGATCGCTCCAACTGTTCCGTGGCTTTCACCGCATTTCCTTCGAACAGATAAGCTCTGCCGAGATGATACCGGACGAACGGCGACGTCGGCATCTGGGAGAGCAACTGTTCCAGACGGATGCGTGCCTCGCGGCGATGGTCCGGCTTGGCGGCCGAAAGCCTCACCGCGGCGTGAATCGCCTGCAGGCTGAGGTCGTTTGGGGAGTGTGATTTTTCCGAGTCGATCAACTGCTGAGCTTCGTCTGTCTTCCCCGAGGCTAAAAGGAGTTCGACCAGCCGCCCCGAGTATTCACTGCGCAGCTGGGGCTCGAGTGAGCGGCCCTGCTCGTAATGCGTGCGAGCCCGGGCGAAATCGCCGCGGTGCAGCCAGAAATCCCCAATCTTGGCGTGGAGCAGTTTCTCCCTGGACTTTGCCGCAATCAGAGCGTTCAGAAACTCGATCGCTTTGCCGGACTTGTCGAGGGCGGTGTGGTGAGCGGCCACCTGCAGGCCCGCATCGACGGTTTGAAACTGCTGCCACTTGCGCAGCAGCGTCTGCGTGGCCAACTCAAGCTTTCCTGACTGCATCGATTGCAGATAGAGCAGATCATAAGCGTTGGCGAAATCGGAGGAGTTGTCCAACAGTTCGGTCAGCAGGGTTGTTGCCTTTTCCCGCTCGCCCCGCTGGTAGTACGCCGCAGCCAGTTGGCTCGTCAACGTCGGTTCGCCCGGCAGAATCACGACCGCCTTTTCCAGGGCTTCAATGGCGCGCGGTAGCTGGTGCCGTTCAAGCAGCGCCTGGGCCTGGATGCGGTGACCATCCGCCAACTTGGGCCAACGCTGCACGAGTTCAGCCGCCATCACTTCGATTTCGCGAAGGAGCCCATCAGGGCGGCCTGGATCAGAAAAGTAGAGCCGGTAGGAGACATCGGCCAGCTTCGCCTTCAAACGGCCATCTTCGGGGTGCAACTCCACCGCGCGAATATAGGCCTCCCGCGCCGAGATGACCTCTCCCTGCCGTAGTGCCAGAGCCGCTAGCGCCTTATAGGCCGGGCCGAATCGGGCATCGGCCTTGATAGCCCGCCGGTAGAGAATGCTGGCGGCCGAATTGTTTCCCTTGGCCTCTAGGGCCAGACCCCGTTCCACCAGTGCGGACGGCGTGTCGGTTAGGGTACTGCATCCGGCCATCACCAGGAAAAACGGGAGCAGGGAAAGCATGGAACGCTGAACCCACTTCTCGACCAGGTACTGCGACGGTTTTGCTGGTCCAACGAGGCCTCCGCCGGAGAACTCGGCCAGGATCGGAAGTTGAGACCAGCCCTGGAGCGCTTTTTCCGAACTGACGCGGAGCCGCCGAACGTAGAGCAGACAGGCCATGACGAGACCGAGAACGAATCCCCCTATGCCAAAGGCAGCGATTCGCCACTGCCGGCGCATCCCTTGCGGAGATGTCGGCAGAGAAGGGGGTTCGATCATCTCCACGGTTTCCCCTTGCCCGCGGCGTTCCATTTCCGATGCGAGATGAGATTCTTCTTTTTTTCTCATGAGGACTCCGTATTGTTCCTTCAGGTCGTGGTATCGCCTGGTCAAGGCTAGTAACTCTGTATTGGTAGCTGGGTCCACGTTCATTTCGGCCCGGACTTTTTGAGCCTCGGCGCGGAACTCCTCTTCCTGCCGGCGCAGATCTACGATCGCTTTCTCGGCGGCGCGCCGTTCTGCCTCGAACGATTCGATTTCAGCCCCGATTCCCACCTTCCGCAGATGCCGGTCCTGGTCTACCTCATTGTTCACGGCAGTGGCGTACTCTTGCTCGGCTTCTTGGAGTTCGAATTCGGCGCGCGAGCGATCCGGATGATTCGGTAGATATTTCTGCCGCAACTCCAATACCAGGGCGCGTGCGCTGATCATTCGCCGGCGAGTGAGGTCGGTTGCCGAGTCGTATCCAAACCGAAGGATCGAGGCCTGGGGATTCTCTTTATCGATCGCAGCCAGTCTTCGTTCCGCCGCGAAGACATGCTGAATCGCCCGGTCTCTTTCCTTTTCGCGCTCGCGCAGATCATGGGTAATATCCCGAATCCGCGTGTCGATCGCATAGAGACGCTGTGTGGAACTGCCGAATTGGTTGGAATTCGATGACGTATTGGTGCTGTAGTTCAGTTCGCCGATCCGTGCTTCCAGTTCATCAACTTCTTCTTCCATCAGCTTGGCTTTCTCGTTCAGGAACTCAGTTGTTCCGATGGACTGATCAGTCCGGTAGCGGCGGTTCTCTTCAAAAACCACCTCCACCAGACGTTGCACCACTTTTTGGGCCACCGCTGCGTCGGGATAGGAAAAGGAGATCTCCACCGTCGGGATGGCTTGTCCGCGATCCCCGGTGGTCGAACCGACAGTCAGGATGCGTAGATCGTCGTGGAAGGTGGGCAAGAGATCGGCCGTCGTGTAGAAACGCCGCCGTTCTGGATAAAGTTGAAATCCATCAACGATCCGGGTAGCGGTGATCCGGCTGCGCAAAAGCTGGGCCAACGCATAAACCCGTTGTTCCACCTGCATCGATAGGTTTGGCGTGACGTACCGGTCAGCAATCTGCGGCGGTATGAAGCGCACCTGGGCGCGAGACTGGAATCGGCTGGGAAACCAGTGAGAAACGGCCACTCCCACGGCCAGAGCCAGGACTCCTCCCAGGATCGGCGCCCACCAGAAGCGCTTTGCCAGGAAACGAAGGTCGTTGACGCTGTACAGGCTGAGTGTATCAGCCAGGCTCGGTTGCCGCGGCGGCCACGAGGTGTCCATCAGGCCATTGACCTCCTGCGTCGCCAATAAGCCATTGCCACCAAGCCGCCCGATACCAGCAGGACCGCCGCCGGCTCGGGAGTCTCCGAATAGGTCGCCGTCAGCCCGAAATGCAGATCGGATCGCTGGGCTACAGCTCCGCCACCACTGCCGAGCAGGCCGGTGAAACGAATCGTCCCGTCGAGAAACCAGTCCCCGCCATTCGCAGCCGCCGAAAACACAATCGGAGCTGTGTTCCCGCGCTGGGTACTCCCGAAAGGCTGCGAGGCGAATAGACTCGTTTGCGTCAGAGGCTGGAGAACGTTGACCGCGCTGCTGAGTGTCAGGTTGTTCACCTGGACGGAAATGGGAACGGTCGAATTATTGCGAAGTCTTGCCGAAACATACATACTGCCAGGGTCAATCGTCCAGGTGCCACCCGGCGCTGCCGTAAGCCCACCAATGGGGTTGTACTGCGACGTGTAGACGATTCCCGTCGATCCAAGCACCGACGCGTAGGCCGTGTTCGTGGCCTGCGTATATCCGATCCGGAACTGTTGGTCCGCACCGTTCAACCAGCCTGGAGTCGAATTGCTATACCGGTATTGGGCGCTGTTCGGGATGACGCCGCCGTTGGGACCAGTGCCGATTTCGTAGTCACCATTCCCGGGAAGGCCGGCGCGCAAAATGCTAAAGAACGAAAACTCTGCCGCAAACACATTTGGGGCAAGGGATACCGTGGCTAGAGTGAAAAGTGCGAGGAGGCGCATATTGTGTTTGGTCCTTTGGGGGATGGATCGGCTAAAGAGTTCTCTCGCCGTCATACACGTACATCGGCTTTGTCTGAGCCGTCATGGATACAAAAGGAACCTTAGGTCCTCCTAGGAATTCAGTGTAGATACCCTTTTTTAGGTACTATCGGCCACTAATCCGAGTTCCTTTAGGGCATACAACCGCTGGCCATGCGAACTATTCGCGTTAGGAGAACCGCGTTAGCGTGATCGCACCGCCAAAGCACCGGTCCACGTCGCAACCCGCAACGCAGCTGCGGTCCATGTACCGCCCGGCATAAAGGAACTCGTCCCCTTGCCGGGCGAACGCGACGTCCAGCGATCCCGGATCGAGAGCGCATTCCACCAGCGCAACCGCGAAGGGATCGCGCACCGGGTGCGGCAGGTTCACATTCCAATAGGTCACGCCCGAGGCCTGCTCCCGCAAAATCCTTTCGATCGCCCGGCGGGCGAGCGCCGCCGACATCTCCCAGTCGTCCGGATGCGGCCGCCGATGAAACTGGGACACGGCAATCGCCGGGACGCCGAGCAAGGCCGCCTCTCGAGCGGCGGCGACGGTTCCCGAGGTATAAACATCGGCCCCGAGATTACCGCCGTGGTTGATTCCCGACAACACCCAATCGAAGTGCTCACCCAGACCGCGCAAGGCAACCCGCACACAATCAGCCGGCGTACCCGCCAAACTGAAGTGATTCGGGCCAAGCGTGGTCAAGGCCAGGGGGGTAGCGGTGGACACCCGATGGCCCACATAGGACTGCTGGGTGGCGGGCGCCAGGGTGAAGACCTCCCCAAACTCGCCCGCCACTTCGCGCAGGGCCGCTATCCCCGGCGCGTCAAAACCATCATCATTCGTTACTAAGATCCGCAATCGGCTAGACCGCGTAGGTATCCACGTGATCCGCCAGATACCGGTCGAGCGCCACCTTGTTCTTCGAGGAAAGTGCCTGCGAGAGGTCATTCATTTCAGGCTTGGCGAGTGCTTTGAACGTGCGCGCCATTTTCGAATTTTCGAGGATATGCTCAATCTTCGGCATGCCGAGCACCGCGCCAGCCACGGGCAGAGACAGCGAGTAGTACAGCAGTTTCTCCGAGGGAACCTGACCCACAAGACCGTCGGCGCCGAAAATCTTCATCGCCGTTACCCCGATCTTCTTCTTGATCGCCACCGGCAGCGCCACCGTCTCAAAGCTGGGGCGCATGTCCGGATTGATCACCATGCCCGCCGGACCCGGCTTCATGCCGACCAGGGCCGCGTTCAACGCCATCTGCGTCACGTTGAAGTCGTGGCGTTCGAGCGCCAGCTTGAGCACCGTGGGGTCCGTGTGGCAGGTGATGCCCACGAAGCGGATCATCTTCTGCTCCCGCGCCTTGTACAGCGCATTCAACACCCCATCTTTCGCTTCGATCGCGGCCAGATCATCCTCGCCCATCAACTGGTGAATATGAACTGTATCGATCTGCGACGTCTGCAGGCGCTTCAGGCTGCCTTCGAGGATACGCATCGCCTCGTCGCCCTTCCGATGGCCGATCTTGGTCGCCAGGAAAACCTCTTTCCGGCGCGTCGCCATGATCTTGCCCACGCGCGTCTCGCTGAGACCGCTGCCATAGTTGAAGGCGGTATCAATGTAAGTGACGCCCGCGTCGATGGCCTTGTTCATCGCGGCTAAGGCATCATCCTCGACCTTATAGGACAGGAAGCGGCTGCCGCCGCCCATCCCAATGATCGGAATGCGGACCCCGGTTGCGCCTAAGACGCGGGTGGGAATCTTACCGGGTTCGGCGGCGTGCCCGGTGGCGGCGGCCAGCGCGGCCATCGCGGAAGTTTCGAGGAAGTGACGACGGGTGATTGTCATGGCAATCAGGCTCCTTGCTCAGCGGGAACGGATAATGGTGTGGGCCGGCGGGGAGGTACTGGCGCCGACCGGGAAAGGACAATGTTGGCTACGGCGGCCAACACAAAGAGACTGGCGATTAGAGACCGGGCAGAGATGGTCTCGCCGGCCAACGCCCATCCTAACAGAAGAGCGACCACCGGATTGACGTAGGCATAGGTGGCCACTTTCGTCGGGGGCACGTGTTGCAACAAATACGTGTAGCTCAAGAAACCCACCAGCGCTCCGATGAGCGTCAGATAGCCGAGCGCCCACACCGTCACCGGCGTAACCCGTTCGAGCGAAGGCGGCTGCAAAAAGGCGCTAAGCAGAATCAGTGCGCCGCCGCCGCACAACATCTGCATCCCGGCGCTGGTGAAATTGCTCTGCGGACGAACCAAGCGGGAGGACAGGACGGTGGCAATCGCCCAGGTCAAAGCTCCACACAGAACGGCTAGGGAGGCGGTGCGTCCCTGCGTTGACCCGGCCAGCGACTCGGGCTTCAACACAAGAACCGCCAGGCCGATAAAACCGCCGCCAAGACTCAGCAGCACCCGCCGCCCGGGTTTGGTGTTGGTTTGCAGAAAGCGTTCCACCACGGCCGTCCACAAAGCAATGGACGCCATCAACAGGGCGGCCACGCCGGAAGGCACATGTTGCGCGGCCCAACTCACCGCGCCGTGGCAAATAAAGAAGAACAGCAATCCCAATTTTGCGGCGTTCATCCAATGGGTGCGCGTCAGCGGTTCCCGGGAGCTGCTGCGGCCAATGGCAAACAGAACCAAGCCTCCGAGGAAGAATCGGAATCCAGCCACAAAAAACGGCGGCAAAGCCTGCACGGCAAACCGTGTAGCCAGAAATGTGGAACCCCAAATTAGGTAAATGGCGGTGAAGGCAAGGCCGATACGCCAGAGGGGAGCAGGCATTTTTGTCGGGTCACTCCTTATCGGAGCCCCGGCCCTTGGCTGGACGGGAGAAGGCCGGAAGGCAAAGTCAGGGTAGCAGCACGGCTATGATGAAGAGTACCATATGCGAGTTCTTGTCTTATTGGCCGCTGTCGGCAATTTGTGGGGCCAACCCACCGATTGGCGACCCATCATGCGAGCTTCGCTCGACCGCATGGTGGCCAGTGATTCGCGCATGGCGGATTATGCCTTCGACCGCCGGGTGATCAAAAAGGAGTTCGAGCCGGATGGGCGATTAAAGCTGCAAACGGTCACGTTGATGCGGCCGGAACGGGTGGAGGGCGTCTGGGTTTCCCGCATCGTCACTCGCGACGGAAAGCCGTTGACGGACGTGGAAAAGCGGCGGCAGGAGGAGGCGATCCGCCGGCGCATCGCGGACGGAAAAGCGGAAAGCGCCCGTCCCGCCAGCATTCTTGGGCGCGAAAACGACGAGCTCATCCAAGAGTTTCCGGAGGCGCTCGAGTACCGGCTGATCGGCGAAGAGCTGAAGGACGGACGAAAGACGTGGGTGTTAGCCTGCCAACCGCGCGCCGGCTATAAGCCGCCCAGCATGCGCGCCCGCTTCTTTGAAAAGGTGCGCGGCAAGGTGTGGATACCATTAGCGTCGGCTTTGGCTTGCTGGGCCGTGTGGAGAAGGGAACCCGCTTTGTTCTGAACCGCGCGCGAGTCAGTGAAGGCCACTACTTCACCGAAAGTTCGCAGGTGAACTTCACCGCGAAAGTGCTGATTTTCAAAACGCTGATCAACGAAATCAGCACCCAATACTTTAATTTCAAATTGAAGACCACCGTCGAGACGAAGCGATAAGCTGGAAAGGATGAAGCGCCGTTCTCTGTTCCCCGCGCTGGCCAGCGCTGCGTTGCCCTTGCCAGACCTGAAGCTATTCGACACCGCTCCGGAAACCTACTGGAAGCGGCTGCGCCAGGAACAGTTTCTTTTGCCCGATTGGCGGGCGTACATGAACAACGGCTCGCTGGGGGTGGCGCCCAAGCCAGTGGTCGCGGCGGTCGAAGAGTACCTCGAACGTGGAGCCGGCATGATCGGCAGCGAATATCCGCGCTGGGGCTATGAACTGATGGAGGATCATCGGCGGGTGGCCGCCCAGTTCCTGGGTTGTGCCATGGAAAACCTCGCCATCACCCACAACGCTACCGAAGCCATGAGCTTCGTCGCCCAAGGCCTCGACTTAGCTTCCGGCGACGAAGTCCTGATGACCGATCAGGAGCATACCGGGGGCAAGGGCGCGTGGCTGCTGCGGGAAGCGCGGCACGGGATCCGCGTTCGCACGGTGCCGATTCCGCTGCCACCCAACGATAGCGCTCAACTTGTGGACCGGGTCATCAGCGCGATTGGGCCCCGGACTCGGGTGTTGAGCTTCAGTGGCATCTTGACCACGACTGGCCTGATCATGCCGGTGCGGGAAATCTGTCTTGCCGCCCGGGCCAAGGGCGTCATCACGGTTGTCGACGGGGCCCATATGCATGGGCAGATACCTTTCCGCATCGATGAACTCGAGTGCGACTTCCTGGCGGGCAGCCCCCACAAATGGCTCTTCGCCCCGCCGGGCTGCGGTCTACTTTACATCCGCGATGCGATGCTCGACCGCCTGTGGCCCACGGTGACGACCGAGGCCTGGACGTCCCGCAACCTGAAGGCGGCCCGCTTCATGCAGGTCGGTACCAACAGCCGCGCGGTCTTGGAGGGTATGGTGGCCGGCATCCGCTTCGCCGAAGCGATCGGCCCGGATCGTATCTATCGCCGCATCCACGATCTCGCCCGGCGAGCCCGGCAACACGCCGCCGCCATTCCGGAATTGGAGATGATGACGCCCGTCGACGACCGCCTCTATGGCGGCCTCGTCGCCTTCCGTATGCCCCGCCCGCTTTTCGAACGGTTCTCGAAAAAGGCGTCTGCCGAGAAGATGTGGATCTATGGCTCCGATCTCATGCGCATCGCCACCCACATCCACACCCGTCCCGAGGACGTGGATCGCTTCTTCACTCTGTTGCGCGAGAGCCGCGCGGCCTAGCCGCTACTGGCCCACCGACATTGTCTTCGTATCCAGCACTGCGCGCAGGCGGACCAAAACATCCTTAGCGTCCGTCTCCGCGTTCAGCGTGACGACGCTGGCCGGCGAAAGCCCTTGCGCGAGGATCTCCGCCGTCGAACGACTGGTGACGTATAGCGTGCGGACCGCTGGCCGGGCGACACGAATCCCCAGGGCTAGATCGGCTCCGGACATCCTCGGCAAAACGATGTCGGTGATCAGTAGGTGGATGATGTCGCCGTGCTTATGGGAAATCTCCATCGCCTGCAAACCGCTTCGGGCTTCGAGCACCATGTAGCCAGCCGGCTCCAACATGGCCTTGATACGGCTGCGTTCGTCGTCCCGCTCCATGGCGACCAGGACGGTTTCGGTACCCTCGGTCACCACAGTCTTCGGCACCACAAACAGGGGCGTGGGCCGATCGGGAGTCACGAACTCCGGCTGCGCCGCTTTGGGCCAGTAAACGCGGACTTGGTTCCCTCCGCCTGCCGTGGCGTTCACTAGGATGGCGCCTCCGTTCTGTTTGATCAGACCCGCAACCATCGCCAGCCCCAGCCCGTTCGACCGGGAGGTCTCCTGCGCGGGGAAAAACGGCTCAAACAAATGGGCGATCGCTTCGGGGCTCAAACCCCGGCTGGTGTCTGATAACGTCAGCACCACGAAGGTGCCAGCTCCCAGGGGCGGTTCCGCATCCGGATTGCCCTCGGCCACCTGTTCTGTGGCGGTGCGAATGGCCAGCCGGCCACCCTGTGGCATCTGTTCGCGCAGGAATGCGGCGAGATGGAGTATTACCTCTTCCACCTGCGCCACGTCCGCCTCCACGGGCGGCAGCTTGGGATCCGGGTGCAGTTCCAACTGCACCGGCTCGCCGGTGAGCACCCGCAGCATCCGTTCGGCGCTCTTCAAGCTCTCATTCAAATTCACGAGGCGCGGCCGCCGCGGATGGCGACCGCTCACTGCCAGCAACTGCCGGGTAATCGCCGCACCCCGGTCGCTGGCCCGTTTGATCTCTTCGAGGTCTTTGCGGAGCGGATTTTCCGATTCGAGATTCTGCAGGGCTAAGCCGCTGTACCCGGTAATCGCCGTCAACAAATTGTTGAAGTCATGGGCCACGCCCCCCGCCAAGCGGCTCACGGCGGCCATCCGTTCCGTCCGCACATGGGTCCGTTCAAACGCCTTCCGGGCGCTGATGTCATGGGCGGTCAGAATGATCGACTCAATCGTGCTGAGTTCATCGAGTGTAGCGGTGAACACGCAACTCAACGTGTATTCATGGCCGTCGCGCGCAGCGAAAACCAACTCCGCCCGGGCCGGAAAGGGTCCGCGCAGAAACTGTTCAATCTGCTCGCGCAGCTCCTCCATGCGCGCCGGCATCGCCACGATCTCCCATAAGGCTTGCCCGCGAACCTCGCCGCCCGAGAAATCGAGCAGCGCCTCGCAGGCCCGGTTCATCCGCTCAATCACCCCGTCCCGTCTGATTCACGATGGCTTCGGCCGACGCAAGCCGCTGCTCCAGGTCCTTTTCGCTGGCGTGGCGCGTCGAAATGTCCCGCACGGAAAGACCCATCAAGTTCCAATTGGCGAAAGTCAGTTCATCCAGCTTCACGTCCACCGGAAACCGGCTTCCATCCCGCCGTACGCCGAACAACTCGCGCATGCCGGGATTCGTCATGTAGTTGGCCCGCTGCCGTCCCCGCGCTGGAGGCGGAATCAAGGTTGAGATGTTTTTGCCACGAATCTCCTCGAGCGAGTAGCCGAACTGTTTGGCCGCCGCCGGATTCATACTCTGGACCAACCCGGCTGCATCGATCGTAAAGATCGCGTCGGAGCTGTCCCGCACGATGGCCGCGCTCAACGCATCCTGCGGCGGTAAGGGCGGCTGCTGCACGGCCAGGCGGAGCCGGCGCCGGGTGTCCCAGAGCAGCCAGCCGCAAGCGCCAGCGATAAACGCCAACACGAGGAGCGCCCCGAACAACCAGGGAGATTGCGGTACGGCGGCCACGTTGGGCGGCGCGGCGACGGATGCCGTCGCGGATGCCGCTAACAGAATAGCGGCGTTCACGGCCAAATTGCGAGAGTTTGCCATTTAGAGCTTTTCGAAAAACAAGAGGTTTCTGGATAATCTCGGGGATCTGGATAATAGTAGCCGCCGCGTCGGGTTTCTCGCAACGGATTGCTAGGGTTTCCGTACCATGGGCATACGTCCGAAAGTAATGTGTGTGCATAGTACTCTGGAGGGATCTTTATGGCTGAACTCTTCACTGTCCGTCGGGCCACTGCTTCTGATATGGACCTGGTGCTGCAGATGATTCGCGAGATGGCAACCGCCGAACGGAAGGCCGATGCGGTCACCATTACCCCGGTGGCGCTCGAACGCTTTGTGTTCAGCTCCGAGGCGATCGCGGAGGTCTTTCTCGGATTCTGGGAGGGCGAACCCGTCGCCTATCTCATGCTCCAGCATCGGTTTTCGAGCTACAGCGGAACCCCGGTCATCTACGTCGAGGATGTGTTCGTGCGCGCTCGCAGCCGCGGCCAGGGTTTAGGGAAACTCATGATGGCCTTCGCTGCCGGCTACGCCCGGCAGCATCACCACGGCGCCCTGCATTGGAGCGTGCTCGATTGGAACTCACCTGCCATTCAGTTCTATGACCGCCTCGGAGCGACCCGGGAGTCCGGACGCCTGTACTTTGATTTGCACGGGGATGCGTTGCACCGCCTGGCGATGGGTGCGCCCCAACTTACGGACTAAAGTCCTGTAGCCGTGGCGCCGCCATCAACCGCCAGCGTCTGGCCCGTGATGTAGCTTGCGGCATCGGAGCAGAGAAAGATGGCGGCGCCCTTCAACTCTCCCGTCCGCCCGGCGCGGCCGAGCGGCACATGCCGGCACAGGTCCTCCTCCATCCCGGGAAGAATCCGCTCCGTCATCCGGGAAGGGAAGAAGCCGGGCGCCAACGCATTCACCCGGATGCCGTACCCGGCCCACTTGGCCGCCAACTCCTTCGTCAACGCGATCAACCCGCCTTTGCTGGCTGTATACGCCGCCGCATGGATCCCGCGCGGCATCGACCCGCGCATGCCCGCAATCGAGGCGATGTTCAGGATCACGCCGCTCCGCCGCTCGATCATCTGCCGGCCCGCGGCCTGCGCGAACAGAAACGCTCCCGTCAGATTCGTATCGAGCACCTGCCGCCACTTGTCGAGAGGCATCTCCTCAGCCGGCTCGCCCCACGAGACTCCAGCGTTGTTGATGAGAATGTCCAACGGACCGAAACGATCCATCACGCCCTGCACCTGTAGCGCGTCTGTCACATCGCACAGCGCCCCCTCGCAATCCCATCCCCGGGCACGAAACGAGGCCACCGTCGGGGTCAACCACTGCTCCCGCCGCGCCAGCAATCGCACACTGGCCCCCGCTTCGGCCAACCCCTCGGCGATCTCCGCCCCCAGGCCCCGGGACCCGCCCGTGATCAAAGCTCGCCGCCCATCCAAACGAAACAGTTCCATCCACACGCTCCCCAGCTATCCTGAACCTATGAGCACCGGATCGGCAACTACCAACGAACATCGTGAAATCGCCCACGCCCAAGGGCCCGTGAAACTCGCTTTGATCACGGTCAGCGATACGCGCACCGAACAGACCGATGTCAATGCGAAATGGCTCCGCGAGCAGATCGCCGCCGCCGGTCACGAAACGGTGGCCTACCGCCTCATCAAGGATGAACCGCTGCAGGTGGCCGAGGTCCTTAACGAACTCGCGGCCTCCGAAGCCCGGATTCTCCTGTGGAACGGCGGTACCGGCATCGCCCCCCGCGATACCACCTACGACGTACTCAGCAAGCACCTCGAAAAGACGCTGCCCGGCTTCGGCGAGATCTTTCGGATGTTGAGCTACGAAGTCGTCGGCCCGGCGGCCATGCTCTCTCGCGCCACAGCGGGCGTCTACCGCGGAAAACTGGTCATCTCGACGCCCGGCTCGCCCAACGCGGTGCAACTGGCTTGGAACAAACTCATCGCGCCCGAACTCGAACACCTTGCTTGGGAAGTGATCCGATAGCGATAGAATAAAGGCGACTATGCAGCGAGTACTCCTTGGGATGAGCCTGGCGGCGACCCTCTTCGCCGGTGATTGGCTGGATTGGCGGGGGCCGGCCCGCCGGACAAAACTTGGCCTGGAAGTCGACCGTCGGCGGCCGCTCCGGCCCCGTTGTGCACGGGGATCATCTGTATCTGCTGACGACTTTAGGCAAGGGCAAAACCCTCCAGGAGCTGTTGGTTTGCCTGAACGCCGACACGGGCAAGCCCATCTGGCAGCAGCCCATCAAAATCTACTCGAGCGATGTTCCGCCCCACCGTGCCGCCTGGTCGTCGCCAGCCGTCGACCCCGTCTCCGGCAATGTCTACGTGCTGAGTGTTCACGGCACGCTCGCGGCCTTCTCCCGCATGGGCAAGCTCGTTTGGGAGCGTCCGCTGGCTGAAGAGTACGGCTTCGTTACCACCCACGGGGGCCGCACCGTCTCGCCCGCCATTGATGGCGATCTCGTTATCATCTCCCATCGCTTCTTTGCGTTCGATCGGAAGAATGGGGACCTCGTCTACATCAGCGCTCCCGGCGGCCGTCCTTACGACACCACCTACTCCCCAACCAACATCGTCGACGTCAAGGGCGTCCGGCTCCTCATCGCCGGTGGTGGCGATGGCAACGCCCACGCGATTCAACCGCAGACCGGCGTGCCCGCCTGGCGCTACGAGGTTTCAAAGCGTGGCATCAACACGGGCGTGGTCGTCAACGGAACCACCGCCTACATCTCGCACAGCGAGGAAAATCTGGACACCAGCGAAATGGGCCTCTTCAGCGCGATCGATGCGACCATGAAGGGCGCCATCAAGAAGGATCAGGCCAAGTTTTACTTTCCCGGCTTGCAACTCGGTTTCTCGTCGCCCATCATCGACGGCGATCGCCTGATTCAAATCGACAACTCGGCGAACATCTTTGCTTTCGATGTCGTCACCGGCCGCCAGATCTGGAAGCATCAGCTGGGCACCATCCAGCGCGCCTCCCCCGTGCTCGCGGATGGAAAACTGTATGTCGGCACCGAGAATGGCAAGTTCTTCATCCTGAAGCCGCACAACGACCGAATGGAGACGCTCAGCGAAGTCACCTTCCCCCAGTCGACCACCGCCACCGGGGATGACGAGGGCGAAAAAGTCCTCGGCTCGGTCGCAGTCAGCGAAGGACGCGTCTTCCTCGTGACCACCAAAGGCACCTACGCCATCGGCAAAAAGCAGCCCGGCGCCAGTGTGCCGCTCCCCGGCCCGCGCAACGCCCCTGCCGGCGCCGCCGTTGCCTTCGTGCAGATCGTTCCCGCCGAAGTCACGTTAAAGCCCGGTGAGACCGCCAACTTCCGCGTCCGCACCTTCGACGCGAGCGGTAACTTCATTCGCGAGGAGAAGGCGGCCTGGGCGCTCGAAGGGTTAAAGGGCATCGTCTCCGACGCCGGCAAGTACGTCGCCGCCGCCGACCCTGTCGCGCAGGCCGGCCTGCTGAAAGCTACCGTCGGCGGCGTCACCGGCACCGCTCGTGCCCGCGTCATCCCACCGCTAAATTGGGCCTGGGACTTTGAAAAGATCGATGCCGGAAAGGTGCCCATGGAATGGGTGAACTGCAATACCAAGTTCGAAGTTCGCCAGGAAGAGGGCAACCGCGCACTCATCAAATTCGCCGACAACCCCGCCACCAAGCGGGCCCGCGTCTTCTTCGGCCCGGTCGACATGGCCAACTACACCGTCGAAGGCGATGTGCGTTCCACGCAGAAACGCCGCCAGATGGGCGACGTCGGCCTGGTGGCGCAACGCTATAACCTCATCCTGTTCGGAAACGCCGAAAAGATCGAGTTGCAAAGCTGGCAGCCCGCAACCGAACGGACCGTCACCAAAAAGTTCCCCTGGAAATGGGACACCTGGTACAGCCTGAAGCTCCGGGTGGAAACGCTGGCCGACAAGAGCGTGAAGGTGCAGGGCAAGGCCTGGGTAAAGGGGGAACCCGAACCCGCGGAGTGGACCGTCGAGCGCATCGACCCGCCGGCGCTGGCCAATCATCAGGGCGCCGCCGGCCTCTATGCGGATGCGCCCGTCGAAGTAGCCCTCGACAACATCAAGGTAACCAAGAACTAAACATGCGGACAAAAACACTTCTAATGCTCGCGGTCGTCGGCGGCGCTCCGCACCGGAACATGGTCTCCCCCATGAAGGGCGTACCCGACAAATGGGACTACGAGAAGAAAGAGAATATTCGGTGGATCGCCTCGCTCGGCTCGCAGAGCTATGGCAATCCCGTCGTCGCCGAAGGCGTCGTTCTGGTCGGTACGAACAACGAAGGCTTACGCGATCCAAAGCAGCCCGGTGACCGCGGCGTCCTGATTGCGTTCCGCGAATCGGACGGCGAATACCTCTGGCAGATCACCCACGACAAGCTCGCCGCCGGCCGCGTCAACGATTGGCCGTACCAGGGCGTCTGCTCTTCGCCGCTCGTCGAAAACGGCATCGTGTACTACGTCTCCAACCGCAGCGAACTCATCGCCGCCGATCTCAAGGGCATGGCGAACGGCAACGACGGCGTGAAAGACGAAAAGTTTACCGGACCCAAAGACGGCGACATCCTTTGGCGCTACGACATGATGGAGGAACTCGGCAACGGACCGCACAACATGTCAAACTCGTCGCCGGTTATCGTCGGCGACCTCATCATCATCTCCACTTCGAATGGGCAGGACGAAAGCCACGTCAACGTTCCGTCCCCGAAAACTCCCGCCATCATCGCCGTCAATAAAAAGACCGGCAAGCTGGTGTGGGAAGACAACTCCGTCGGCGACCGCATTCTGCACGGGCAGTGGTCTAGCGCCGCGGTCGGGGTGATCGGCGGCGTCACCCAAGCCGTTATCGGCCAGGGCGACGGCTGGCTCCGTGGCTACGAAGCCACCACCGGCAAGAAGCTGTGGGAGTTCGATATGAACCCCAAAGACTCCGTGTGGCCCAAAACCCGCAACGAAGTCATCTCCACCCCCATCATCGTCGATGGCATCATTTACATCGCCAACGGTCAAGACCCCGAGCATGGCGAAGGCGTTGGCCACCTCTATGCGGTGGACGGCACCAAGCGGGGAGACATCACGAAAACCGGTTTGATCTGGCACTACGACAAGATCCGCCGCTCCATCTCCACCGGCGCCTATCTCGATGGCCTGCTCTACTACTCAGATTTCAGCGGCTTCGTCCACTGCGTCGACGCCAAGACCGGGCAGCAAGTCTGGGTGCACGATCTGCTCGCCGCCGTCTGGGGTTCGCCCATCATCATCGACGGCAAAGTCTACATCGGTGATGAAGATGGAGACCTGGTCGTCCTCGCCTCCGGCCGGACCAAAAAAGTGCTCTTTGAATCCAACATGGGCAGCTCGATCTACTCGACGCCCACCCCCGCCAACGGCTCCATCTACGTCGTCAATCGTAACCAGCTAATCGCCATTGGTAAGAAGTAGCTCCGGAGTCTGCTCGTTACTCCAAATCTGCCGGGCCTCCTCGAGCGCGCTCA
>LNFE01000247.1 GCA_001464575.1 Acidobacteria bacterium Ga0077553
TTGCTCACAACCGCTTGTGCGGCATTTGGGCAGGTGCATGTGATGCCTGCCACGGAAATCATTACTAAACCAGCCAACTATTTTGACCTCCAGGATCGCACTCTTCGATTCACACCTTCCGCGGAAGGCGGCGGCTACCAGAGCGAAAGCCTCCCCGCCTCGTTTCAGGAGCCAGGGCCGTCCGCCCGAGTCCTGGGCCCCCAAGGGCGTCTGACCGCCTCTTACTCTACAAGCTGGCCATCCGACCTGCCCTTTGCCTTTCCATTCGGTGGCAAGACGTATCAGTCGCTCTTCGTCAATTTGAACGGCAACGTGTCGTTTGACCGCCCGGAGACAGTCAGTCTGCCCACCGGGCGCAATCCTTGGCCAGACGGAACGGTGCGCCGGATGGGCACTTCGTTCGATAGCCGGACGCTAGGCGACCAGGAACGAGTGATCAACGTTTTCTGGAACCTCTATTCCACTGCCTCAGTCGTAAAGACGGAGCTTCTGCCGGGCGATCGCTTCGCGGTTACCTGGGACGCGATACGCACCCGCACCCCGAACGCCGGCTACGCTCCCCTAGGCCGTAATGTCTTTCAGATGGTACTGTATGCCAGCGGACAGATCGATTTAACCTACCAAAACATCGCGGAGAAAGACGGTATTGTTGGCCTCTTCCAGGGCGCGCCGCCCGACGGCCGCGGAACGAGTTTGGATCTTGTTGATCGACCTAACACCACCGCCGAACCCGTGGTGGCCATCAAGAGGCTGGAATTGATGGATCTGGGCACGTCCTTACGCTGGCGTTTTACAATGGGTGCGCCGACTCCCGCTGCGATTGGATCCGGTCAACTCTGGTACCGCATCTTTCTGACACTTCGCGGGCAGAACTGCGAAATCAGTCTTGGATATCTCCCTGATGGTCCGCGAACAGCGCTCACTTGCGGCGGGGGCGGTACGTTGGTGTACCGGAACGAGAACGGCACGATCGACTTTGTACTTTCTAAGCTGGCGCTTGAAGGCGCCAGATCCTTCTCCTGGTCCGCGGACGCTGTTTGGTTCGGATTTACCGGACGTTTAGACCAGGTCAACACACAAACGCGGCGGCCCATCCAACTCACCGATGCCCAAGCTAACCCCGAGATGGACTTCTCCTCGGCGACAGCAGCGGCAGGTCCGCGGGACGGCAACCTGTTCGAAATGTTCCACTATCCGGCAGTCGACAAGGGCCTTGCCGCTGCCCCGCGCGCCGCTTACCGCCAGTTTGCTCCGGTCGACGACTTCTTTGTTCCCATGCTCGATTTCCGCCCCGATGACCTGTTCAACCATGGACCCAGCACGGGCCAGATCGGCGCGGGTCCGCGGGTCACGAACATTGGCAATGGTTTCAATTCGCAAAATTTTGGTTCGACTCAGATCCAGGTTGCGATTTCGCCGCTCTATTTTAACGGCCCGCGCTTGGCCGAATGGGTCAATGATGGCCGCCGGGACTATTTCAACTACGCACAGGCGGTGGGCTTGAACGCCCACGAAATCACGCACCGCTGGACTTCTTTTCTCGCTTTCCGGGACCCGCAGGGCAGGAACACACCGCTGGCGGCCGGTTCGCATTGGTTGCCGGAACTCAACGTACCCTCAGTCCATAAGATCTGGTCTGACTACTCGTTCAGCGAGTATCCGGAACGCAGTCTGATGGATGGCGGCCTTTATGAAGAGTTGCCAAACGGCCGTTTCCGCCAGATGGAACTGACGTACATCCTGCCTGCTGGATTCACGGGCGTGGATCTTTATGCCATGGGGTTAGTATCAGCGGAAGAGATGCCGGAGACCTTTCTGATTCGCAACCGGCTCTCCACCGGCCCCAATGAATTCTCGGGTACCAAAGTGGCAGTGCGCGGGCCGGATATCGTCGCGGCCTTGGGTCCCCGCGGCCCTTCCGCCGAGAACTCGCAGAAGGAGTTCTAACTGGGGGTTTACCTTTTCCACGATCCCGAGGCAGCCGGTCCGGACCCCGATGTGCTGAGCGACGTTCGCCAGATCACACTGCAGACGATGAACTTCTTCTCGCGAGCCACTGGCGGACGCATGATTGTTACGGCCTCCGCGCCAATGGATGTGTCCGCTCCTGTGATCGCAGCCATCACCAATTCCATTGATCCGGAGGCAGAGATTCCCACGGGCTCCGTGGTGATTATCACCGGCTCCGGTTTGGCAGTGAAGGAGACGGCAGCCCGGGAATTCGTGTCGCAGTGGAATGGCACGTCTGTCACCGTTGACGGTCGCACCGCAATGGTCCGCCAAGTTTCTCCAGAACGCCTGGAGGTGCGGCTTCCGGCGGAGGTTGCGGGCGACGAGGTTGCCTTCGAGGTGACCACGCGTCGAGGCCCCAGCGAGGTGTTTAAGCAGAGGATTTCTCCCGCCGGGACGATGGCCAATGGGACCAGTTTCAAAAGGCAATGATGCCGGAGCTATTTTCGAAGCGCCGCAACGGGAGCGCTCGCGTTTAGTTTCCCCCGGTTTCACATGAGAGGGATGGAGTCTCCTGGTGCAGTGACCCTGCGAACTGGCCGCTACGAACGGCAATCCCGGCGCAGGCGCTAGGATAGATACAGTGACATCGTTGACCGAGTATTTGGGGGCGTACGGGTATTGGGTGTTGGTCGGCGCCGTGTTTGCCGAGCAGGTGGGGGTTCCGATGCCCGCCACGCCGATTCTATTGGGGATGGGCGCGCTGGCAGCGGTGGGGAAGCTTTCGTTTTTTTGGTGTGTGGTGATCGCCATTCTGTCGTGTCTTTCGGCCGATTCGGTTTGGTATTGGCTAGGGCGCCGGAAGGGACAGTCGGTGCTGCGCACGATCTGCCGGCTCTCCCTGGAGCCGGAGGCGTTGATGGAGTCGGCCAATGGGTGGTTCCGGCGGTTCGGGGACCAGACGGTGGTGGTGGCGAAGTTTATTCCGGCGTTGAGTCCGGTGGCGGCGGCGATGGCGGGGACGAGAAGAATGACTTCGCGACGGTTCTTG
>LNFE01000248.1 GCA_001464575.1 Acidobacteria bacterium Ga0077553
GACTTGGTGGGTTCTGTCTAACTTGGCCTTCGCGCGGTCCGACGGGGCTTACCGCCGCCGCCTGATTGTCGGCAAGCCGCACCAAAGCTTCAATCCGGACTATCTCGAAGTGGATGAGGATTCGCCCCCCGGAGACGGTTGGCGCGGCATCATGGAGGACTACCATATCTTCCTCGAAATCCTCCGCAAGCACGACTGGAAGGAGCTCGACAAGTACTTCGTCTTTCCGGTTTACGCCGTGGGTTACAACTGGACCGATGACGTTAAGTCCGCCGGAACCTATCTGGCCAAACGCATCGATAACATCATCGAAGAGTCCCGTAAGATCACCGGCCTGTGCGAGAAGGTGATTCTCATCTCGCACTCGATGGGCGGCCTTGTCTCGCGCACGGCAAGTGAACTCTGTGGCGCCAAAGACAAGATCGTCGGCATCGTCCACGGCGTACAACCCGTGAATGGGTCCCCGGGCGCGTATTGGCGGATGAAGGCGGGCTTTGAAGGCTTTAACTCGCTTGGCCTGGTGCAACGTGCGCTCGGCGATAACGGCCCCAAGGTCACCGCAATCATGGGGAATATCCCCGGCGGCCTCACTCTGTTGCCGAACAAACTCTATACGGGCAACGACGGCAAAGCGGAGTGGGTACGCGTCAAGGAGGGCGCCAACCTGATCGTGGCCAAGCCCACGGCCAACCCCTACGACGAGATCTACCGCCGCAAGGCGATCGTTAAGCCGAAAGCCGGCGAAAAGCCCAGCACGAACGAGTATTGGGCGCTCGTCGATCCGGAGCTGTTGAACCCGGAAAAGACAACTCCCGAAGGCGGCGATCCGTTCGACGAGATGAACGCCGAACTCAACAATTCGTGGGAGGTGTATCTGAAGAATCTCGCGATCGCCGAGGCGTTGCACGACCAACTCAGCCCGCCCACCGGCCCGCTGCAACATCCGCAGACGCTCGCCGCCACCGGCATTCAACACAAGTCGGCCGACGTGATCGAGATGGAAGTGGAATCAAACTGGATTCAGCGCGAAGCGTATCACCGTCAGGACTTTCGCGGCCTATTCGTCAATGCGGCCGGCGAGAAGATGCAGGCGATTTTGCAGAAGCCAGCGGGGGATGGTGACGGAACCGTCCCGACGTCCTCCGGCGTCGGCGTCGATGCGCCCGGTCGGCCGTCGCCCGGCGATATCAAACTTCGCATGGAGCATCAGCCCGCCTATGAGAACGAGCTGATGCAACAGTGGGCGATCAAGGCGATTACCGCCATGGTGAAGCATCGATATTGGGAGCAGCGAAAGGGCAAAGAAGGCCCGCCGTGAAGTGGGGGCTGTGGATTGCTTTGGGTCTGGTGGTGAGCTGCGCGGGAGAAAAACGAGTGGAACTGACGAACAAGGAAGCAATTGGCCGGTTTCGAGTTGGGGTGCCGGAAGGCTGGAAAGCCATCAGCCGGAGCCAGATGATCTACGGAGTCGAGGTGGCTGCCGGGCCGGCCGATCCTGCGGCGTGGGAAGCCAAGGTCGCCGCGCACGCGGACAAGATCGTGTCACGACCTTCGCTCGGCGCCAATGTGGCCGCCATTTGGTACAAGGAAGGTTCAGACCTGATTCTCGAAGCGCAAGCCATTCGCGATGGCATCGCGGTTTCGATTGTGCGCGATGCGCCGGAAGGGAAGGAGGCGGTCGCTGAGAAGTTGGCCTCCGCCGTACTCGAAAACTACAAGCCCGGCACCGCCGCTGGTTTCTGCCTGGGGCCAGGCGCCATCCACATGGGGCCCTCACTAAGCGAATCTGTTCGCATGAACTGGCAACTCCCCGCTGCGGGAGCGAAACTCGAATTCTCCACCCAAACCGTCACCGAACCCGACACGAAGACCTTCATGGACGTCGAAGAAGAGCGGGGGATGGCCGGGGCGGCGGGTGGCTCCTTGACCGTATTGAGCGAGCGGGACCGGACCTTGGCTGGATTGAACGGCCGCGAGATCCGCATCGTCGTCACGTTGCCCGGCCACGAGCCGCAGGTACGCTTCACTTGGCACTACCCTGGCGTTGGCCGCGACGGTACGAAGCCAAAAATCGACTTCGTCGCTAAAACCAGCATCTCCGGCCAAGTGGCGCTCGAAGCCGCGTGGGAAGCCATGCTCCCTTCGCTCGAATCGGTCCCCGTTAACTGAGTTGCCGGTGGAACTGCCGGGCCGCCAAGCCCACCGTCACCAGCGCCATCACGGTCAGCACCACCCCATTTATCCATAACTCGGTCAGGCTCGCTCCCCGCAGAATCACCCCGCGGGTAACATCAATAAAGTAAGTCGTTGGAATGAGCTTGCTCACCAGCTGAAACTGCAGCGGCATATTGTTGATAGGGAAGATGTAGCCCGATAGAAAGATCGTCGGCAGCATCGTCCCGAACGCCATCTGGAACGCCTCGGCCTGCGAATTGGCTCGCGTCGAAATTAGCAGCCCCATCCCCGCCGAAGCCACCAGAAACGGAATCGCCAGCAGCAACAGCGTGCCCAAACTGCCGTGGATTGGCACCGCAAAGACCACCCGCATGATGAGCAGCACCCAGCAGATCTCCACAAACCCCAACGAAACGTACGGAATCATCTTCCCGAGCATCACCCCAAGCGGCTGCACTGGCGTCACCGTCAATTGGTCCAGCGTACCGCGTTCCCGCTCTCGCACGACCGAAAGCGCCACCAGCACGATCACCATAATCTGTACCAGCGCCGCCACCAAACCTGGCACGAAGAAGTTCGGCGACCGCGTGGCCGGGTTGAACAACACGGCTGGGCGCGCCTCAATAATCGGCTGCCCCACCCGCGCCAAGCGTTGATTCTCGAGCAGAATCAAGGTATTGAACACATTCAGAGCCGCACTTGAAACCGTCGAGTCCGATCCATCGACGAGCAACTGCACCGTGGCCCCCCGCCCCTCCAGCACCCGGTCCGCGTAATCGTACGGAATCTTGAGAGCCGCCTGCGCCCGGCCCCGCCGGATCTGCCCGTAGAGCTCCTCGTCTGAAGTCACATGCGCCACAATCTCGAACGTGTCCGCCGCCCGGAACCGTTCGATCAGTTCCCGGCTCCGCTGCGACGGCGCCTGATCATAGATCAGCGTTGGAATCTGCCGCACGTTCATGTTCAGCGCAAAGCCAAAGATAACCAACTGAATCACGGGAATCAGCAGCGCGAAGATCACCGTCCCGGGGTCTCGCCGTAAATGCAGAAACTCCTTGCGGAGCATCGGCCATGTCCCAGCGAACAGCCTCATCCCGCCCTCCGGTCTGCGATGATCCGGTTGGTCAAGGTCACAAAGACGTCTTCAAGCGAAGGCTCAATCAATCGCGGCGAAACGCCGGTGGCCGCCGCGAGTTCCGCGGCCGCCGCCGTCTCGGCCAGCGCATGGATCGACTGTCCGAACACCGTCGCCTCCCGCACATAGGGCAGAGCACGCACCATCGTCAGCATTTCGGTAATGTTCGGGCAGGTAATCTCGTACCGCGCCGTCCCCGCCGGATTCGCCGCCGGTAGCCGCTTCAACTCGTCCACGGTCCCCAGCGCCACCAGCGTCGAGTTATACAAATACCCCACCCGGCCGCACCGCTCCGCCTCATCCATGTAATGGGTAGTCACTAAGAAGGTGACGCCTTGGCCCGACAGGAGAAACACCAGATCCCACAGTGCTCGCCGTGCCACCGGGTCGATTCCCGCCGTCGGCTCATCCAAGAACACAACTTCGGGCTCGTGCACAATCGCGCAGGCCAGGGCCAGCCGCTGCTTCCACCCCCCTGATAGCTGACTCGCCCGCCGGTCCAGGTAAGGCGCGATCGTCGTCAGCTCCACGACGCTCGCAAACCGACGAGCGTGCCGCTCCGCGGTCAGCCCGTAAACCCCGGAATAAAACTCGATGTTCTCCCGCACCGTCAGGTCTTCATAGAGCCCGAACCGCTGAGACATGTAGCCGATCCGCCGCCGGATCTCCGGTGCTTCCTTCCGCACGTCCATTCCCAGCAGCCGGCCTTCGCCTCCCGAGATTTTCACGAGGCCGCAAAGCGCTTTGATCAGCGTTGTCTTCCCCGATCCGTTCGGCCCCAACAGCCCAAACACCTCTCCCCGCTCGACCGTCAAGCTCACCCGGTCCACCGCCGTAAACGCGCCAAAACGGATCGAAATCTCCTGCGTTTCAATTACCGCCGGCATCAGGGAACCCGCCGGACCTCGGCAGCCATCCCGGACCGGAGCTCCGCGCCCGGCGCTTGGATCTTCACGGCAAACACCTGATGCGTCCGGTCCTCCCGCGTTTGAATGTTCCGCGGCAAAAACTCAGCCTGCGCGGCAATCTGCTGCACGGTACCCGGCACCACCTTTCCGCTATCGAGCACCACCTCTACCTTCGTTCCCACCGCCCACCCGCTCAGGTCCGGCACCGGAACGTACGCCCGCACCCACGTCTGCGACTCTTCGAGCAGCGAGACGACGGGCCGCCCCGCCGGAACCAGATCCCCCGGCCGCACCGATACCGTTTCCACCCGGGCCCGCGATGGCGCGCGCACCTCCACCTCGGCGAGTTGCACGGCTAACTGCGCCACCTCCGCCTGGGCCTGCTCCACCCGCGCCCGCGCCTGCGCAATCTCTTCCGGCCGGCTTCCTAACTTTGCTACCGCCGCTGCCTTCTCCGCCTGCAGCGCCCGCTGCTCGGCCGCCTGGATGTCTTCTTTCCGCGTCCCCGCCTCCAACAGCATCAGCCGCTGCCGCAGCGCCCGGGCCCGGGCATTCAGCGCGTTGCGCCGCCCCGTCGCCTCGTCGAGTGACTGATGCGAGATGTCCCCGGTCTTGGCCAACTGCTCTAGCCGCTTCGCGGTCGTGTAGGCGGTTTCCAACTCCGCCGTCGTGGCCTGCAACTCTGCCCGCGCCTGAGCGACCTCCTGGGGCCGGGGCCCGGACTTCACCGCGTCCCGCTGTGCCTGCGCTGCGGCGGCGGCGGCAGTCGCTTGGGCGATCTCTTCCGGTCGCAACCCACGCGCGAGCTGCTCCGCTCGTGCCGAGGCCTCCGCGACGCGGGCCTCCGCTTGGCGCAAACGCGCGCGCAGTTCGGCAAAGTCAAAACGGACCAAGGGTGTTTCCGGATCCACAACGGCGCCTTCTTCAACCAGCACTTCGGTGACCCGTCCGCCGATCTTCGAGCCCACTTCCACCCGGCGGGACTCTACGATTCCATATAACGCCGCGGACGGCCCAGTCCGCTGCGTGAACCACCACCACGCGGCGGCTGCCAAGCCAATCGGAACTAGAAAGAGCAAGAGCCGGCGTACGATCACGGTTGCTTTGAGTATATGACGATCATCAGGAGTTGCTCCATCGCAGCGTCGATTGTGACCCTATTGCAGACTGAGCGGGTCCACGTCAATTACCAAAGAGGTTAGCCCCCACTTCTGTTCGAGCGCATAGCGGCGAATGCGGTGGAGTAGATCGTTGAGCTTCTTCCGGTCATTGGCCTTGATCAGAATCTGATAACGGAATTCGGCCTTCAGCCGGGGAACCGGCGCCGGCGCGGGGCCCATCACCTTCATGCCTTCGGGCTCCGGTTTCAAGAGCCGCTCGAGCTCGGTAGCCTTCCGCAGCGCATCCTCCTGCTTCTCGTCACGCACCAGCAGATTGGCCAGCGCCGCAAAGGGCGGGTACTTCATGCTCCGGCGGAACAGAATCTCCTTCTCGTAGAAACCCGGGTAGTCCTGCGTCGCGGCCAGACGGATGGCGTAGTGGTCGGGATTGATGGTCTGCAGAATCACCCGGCCCGGTAGCTCCCCGCGGCCGGCCCGCCCGGATGCCTGAGTGAGCAATTGAAACGTCCGTTCGGCCGCCCGGAAATCGGGAACGCCCAGACCGATGTCCGCGTTCACCAGGCCCACCAACGTCACGTTGGGAATATCGTGGCCCTTTGCGATCATCTGGGTGCCGACCAGGATGTCGTAGTTCTTCTCGCGGAAGCCAGTCAGAATGGTCTCAAAATGGCGCTTCGTCGTGATGGTGTCCCGGTCCATGCGGGCGATGCGAGCTCCCGGAAGAGCTTTGTACAGCTCATCCTCCACCTTTTCCGCCCCGGTGCCGAGGAAGTTCAGATAGTCGCTGTCGCACTTCGGGCACTTATTCGGAATCGGGGCGGCGTGGTTGCAGTAGTGGCAGAGCAGACGCCGGTCGCGCTTATGGTAAGTCAGCGTGACGGCGCAGTTCGGGCATTCCACCCGCTCGCCGCATGACCGGCACGTTACAAAACTGGCAAAGCCGCGGCGATTCAGCAGCAGCATGGTCTGCTCACCGGCATCGAGACGTTCGCGCAGAGCGTCCAGGAGTTGGCGGGAGAACGGGTTCTGAGTTCGCGTCTCAAGAAACTCCTGCCGCATGTCTACGATATCGACGATCGGCATGGGGCGGTGCGCCACCCGTTCCGGAAGTTCGAGTAGCTTGTATTTCTCCCGCTCCACGTTGTAGCGGGTTTCCAGCGACGGCGTGGCTGAGCCCAGAACCACCGTGGCCCCGGCCTGGGACGCGCGGACGACCGCGACATCACGGCCGTGATACCGCGGCGCCTCCTGCTGTTTGTAACTGCCGTCGTGCTCTTCGTCCACCAGCAGCAAGCCCAGATTCTTCATCGGCGCGAACACCCCGGAACGGGTTGCGACCACGACCGTGGCTTCCCCCTGGCGGATACGGCGCCACTGCTCGGCGCGCTCGGAATCGGAGAACGCCGAATGGAGAATCGCCACCCGATCGCCGAACCGTGTGAAGAACTGCCCGGCCACGGCCGGCGTCAGCGCGATCTCGGGGACGAGCAGCAGCGCACTCCGGCCCTGCGTCAGCACGTGGTCAATCGCCGTGAGATAAACCTCGGTCTTGCCCGAGCCGGTCACCCCTTGCAGCAGGAAGGCTTCAAACGTTTGGGCGTCGAGCGAGGCCTTAATCCGGTCGAACGCCGCCAATTGGTGGGGGTTCAGCGCGTGGGGCGGACGGTCGGAGGCGGTGAGCGCAAGTGGAGCCTGCCGGATCCCCAGCAGTTGGCGGCGGGCGAGCGCGCGCGCTGTCTGGCTCGCGTTCTTGAGCGTCTGGTCCAGTTCGGCGAGGTTGTGCTCGCCGGGATGGAGTTCGAGGAACGCCAGCAGTTCGCGTTCCGCCTTGGGCAGCTTTAAGCCGTCCGGCCGCAAAGTAAACCGGACGCGCAGTTGTTCGGCCGGCGCGCGCAGCGGGTCCTTGGCCGTAATGTCCTGCTCCACGGCGATCCACGCCTTCTTTTCGAGCGTCACAAGTACGTTCTTCGCGGCGGGTAACTTTTTGAGCAGGTGGGCGGCGGAGAGTGAGCGCCGTTCCAGCAGCCGGAGGATCTGAATGGCGGGCTCTTCATCGTCCGTTTGGAAGAGCAGCTGGCGCAGCACGTCGCGGCCCGTATCGGTCAGCGTATACACCTTGGAGCGCGAAGTTTCGGCCGTCGTCGGCGCCATCGAACGGAGCACTTCACCGAGCGGGGCGCAGTAGTAATGAGCAATCCACTTGGCGAGTTGTAGCAGCCCCGCGTCGAGAACAGGCACCTCGTCGAGCAGGCGCTCCACCCGCTTCACCGCGTAAGAGGGCGTCTCGTCGTGGGTCGCGAGGATGACCCCGGTCAGCTTGCGGGGCCCGAAAGGCACTACCACCCGGGCGCCCGGCATCGCCCGATGGCGCAGCGACTCGGGAAGCTCATAGGTAAAGAGCTGATCCACCGGGACCGGAAGACTCAGGTCACAGTACCGCACGGAAAAAGGGGGCGAGGGCGGGGTAGAGCGCTTGGTAGCGAGCGTGCCGGGCGTGATAAAAATCCTGGTTTACGGGTTCGAGCCGCGTGACTTCGCGGACCGTGGCGCGGCAGGCCTCGGGCACGGAGGCAAAGTGGCCGGAACCGGTCATCGCCAGCAGTGCCGCGCCGTAGGCCGAACCCTCCTGCGTCTCGAGCAAACTCACTGGCTGGCCCAGGATATCCGCGAACAGCTGCGACCAGAACGGACTCTTGGACCCGCCTCCCGAAAGCCGGACACTCGCAATGGGCACGTTCAGCGAACCGATAATGTCGAGGCAATCCCGCTGCGAGTAGCAGACACCCTCGAGCACCGATCGGATTAGATCCGCGCGGGTATGGGCCGCCGTGAGGCCAACCCAGGATGCGCGCAGGGAAGCGTCGAGGTGCGGGGTGCGTTCGCCCATCAGGTACGGCAGCCAGAAAAGGCCCTGCGCCCCGGCGGGAGAGAGTGCTGCCTCCGCCGTCAGGTCGTCGTAGCTGAGGCCCGGCGTCAGTTGGTTGCGCAGCCACTGCAAACTCAAGCCCGCACCCTGCGTGACTCCCATCACATGCCACTTACCCGGCACGGCGTGGCAGAAGGTATGAACGCGGCCAGCCGGGTCGTAGGCCACCTCGTCCATATGGGCGAAGACAACCCCGGAGGTGCCAATCGTGTCCGAGACGATCCCCGGCTCCACAATGCCATTGCCAACCGCCGAAGCGGCCTGATCGCCGCCGCCGCCGTAGACCGGAGTACCGGCCGCGAGCCCGGTGAGCGTGGCAGCTTCAGTCGAGATGACGCCGGTCTGTCCGGTCGACTCCACCGCCGGCGGCAAAATCGAAGGGTCGAGCCCGATGGCGGCGGCGAGTTCGGTGGACCACCGGCGCTTTACGACATCGAACAAGGCGGTACCAGAGGCGTCGCTGACTTCGGTGGCGAACTCGCCCGTCAACCGGTAGCGGATGTAGTCCTTGGGCAGAAGTAGGTGGCGAACCTTGTCGTAGTTCGACGGTTCGTGATCGCGCACCCAGAGTAACTTCGGGAGCGTGAAGCCGGTCAGCACCGGGTTCGCCGTGCAGGCCAGAACCTTGTCAGGCCCCACATGCGAGTTGATCCAATCGACCTGGGCTTGGCTGCGCTGGTCGCACCAGATCAACGACGGGCGGAGGACCTGCCCCTCCGCGTCCAGAATCACTAATCCGTGCATCTGGCCCGAGAGCGCCACCGCCTGAACGGTGCAGCCGGGCTGCTGCGCGAGCACGCCGCGGATCGCCTCCGCCGCGGCACGCCACCAATCGGCCGGGCGCTGCTCCGCCCACAGCGGATGCGGCATGGCCATCTCTTCATGGGCCACGGTCTGCGCGGCGGCCACTCGCCCCGCGTCGTCAACGAGAAGCGCGCGCGAGCCGCCGGTGCCGATGTCGATTCCGAGCCAGTAAGTCATAGCGGGTTACGGGAGGTTTTGCAGGGGGAGATAAGCCGCGCCATATAGGCCGGCCAGGTTGCCGAGCTTCGCCTGGGCGATCCGCGTGTCGGAGTTCCGGAACGAGAACGAACGGCGGGACGCCTCTTCCATCATCGTGGGAGCGAAGTAGTCCCACGCCGGCAGCATGCCGCCCGAGAGCAGATAGAGCGGGAAGTTAAAGGTGTTGACCAGATTGCCCAGGGCGATGCCCAGCGCCCGGCCCATCTGCTCGAAGATCCGTTGGGCCTTGACGTTGCCCGCCGCCGCCAGGTTGTAAACGTCGCGGGAGGTCAGGTTGTCGCCGAGAGACATGAGGTACGCCATCGACTCAACGGCCGTCGCCGAGGCGATCTTCTCGAGGCACCCGTTGTTCCCGCAGCCGCATGGGGGGCCGTTCGGGTCGATGGTCAGATGGCCCAGTTCCCCCGCCATTCCCACGGCGCCATGCAGTACCTTGTTGTCGAGAATGATCCCGCCGCCGATGCCCGTGCCGAGCGTGAGCAGCACAAGACTGTCGACGTCCTGCCCCGCGCCCTGCCAGGTCTCGCCCAGCGCGGCCGCATTCGCGTCGTTTTCGAGAATAATCGGCGTGCCGAGCCGTTTCTCGATCTCATCCCGGACGGGAAAGTTCTCGAGATACGGCAGGTTGTTCGAGTTCGTGATGAATCCTTCGCGGAGCCGAATAAATCCGGGGACGCCAATGCCGACGCCGGCCAGCCGGGCGCCGGAAAACTGATGCTTCAAGCTCGAAACGGCGTTTACGATATCGCCGATCACCGCCTCGCGGCCACCCTGATAGTTGGTGTCCACGCTGATGGGTTTATCAAGCAGGTTGCCCGCGCGGTCAATGGCCGCCGCCCGTAGATTGGTGCCGCCGAGGTCGACGCCGATTCCGAATTCAGTCATGCGTTCTCAAGGATACCAAGGCAGCTACGGGGCTGCCGCGCGGTCCTCACCGCCCGGATTCACCCCCCCACCCTGCGCGGCGAACGAAAACTATTCCGTTTCATTGATGCCGATCAACCTGTCGGGCGCGCGTCGTCGTGCCCTTTTGCTTCCTTTCCTGCTGCTTCTTCCCTTCGCCGACGCCTCGGCTCAGCGCTTCGATCGCGCCCGGGCTGCTCGGATGCTGCGGGAACCCAACGTTCCCGCCCAGTTCCTCGTGAAATTCTACGATCCCGAGTTCGCCCCGGATCCCGACGCGCTCGCCGCCTACGCCCCGGGAGGCATCCGGAACCTATATGCCATTGGCAACTCCGGCATTCACCTGCTGCAGACCACCCGCGGCGGAGCAGACGTGCTGGCCGAACTCAGCCAGCATCCGGCCGTTGAATCTATCGAACCGGACTACACGCTCTCGATCGACCGGACCTCCAACGACCCGCTGAGCGGCCAGATTTGGGCGCTCGGCAACGCCCCTGCCGGAATTGGAGCTCCCCTGGCTTGGAACGTGACCACCGGGACGCGCAGCATCACCGTCGGCGTCATCGACACTGGGACCGACCTCACCCATCCCGACCTCGTCGCAAACCTTTGGAGTGCTCCGCGGCCTTTCAGCTTTCTACGCAATGGCAGCCTCGTCACCTGTCCGGCTGGCAGCCGTGGCTACGATTTCGTGAACAGCGACTGCGTGCCAAACGACGATAACGGCCACGGCAGCCACGTTGCCGGTACTATCGGCGCCACCGGAGATAATGGCGTCGGCGCGGTGGGCGTGAACTGGCAGACGACTATCCTTTCGCTGAAGTTCCTCGGCGCCAACGGCAGCGGCTCGGCTTCCGATGCCATCGCGGCCATGGACCTGGCCCTGGAACTCCGGAAGCAGTTCCCCGTTGAGGCCAACCTCCGGATTCTCAACAACAGCTGGGGAGGCGGCCCGTATTCGGAGGCGCTGAACGCGGCCATCGTCCGGGCTCAGCAAGCCAACGTGCTGTTGGTGTTCGCGGCAGGTAACGAGGGCCGGAACAACGATAGCGGTTCCGCTTTGGCCTCCTATGTCCTGGGGAACAACAACATCATTGCCGTGGCCGCCTCCGATAGCAACGACAACCTTGCCGCATTCTCCAATCGCGGCGGAACCACCGTGCATCTGGCCGCGCCGGGGGTGGGCATCGTCTCCACCTCGAAGAACGGCCAGTATGCAAACTACTCAGGGACTTCGATGGCCGCCCCCCACGTCAGCGGTGCGGCGGCGCTCGTGCTTGCCGCCTGCCCGCTGACGTTAGCTCAGCTTCGCGATTCGCTCCTCACCAATGTCGACGCCAGAATCGGGTTGGTGAGCCAGGTTTCGACCGGTGGGCGCCTGAACGTGGATCGTGCCATTCAGCAATGTGCCACGCCCTCGGTGCGCTTCGACTCGGGCGCGGCCACCCAGCGGGTGCGCGCCGGGGCTGCAACGACGTTCTCGCTCACGCTCCGCAAGTACGGCAACGTTACGGCCCGGCCAACAGTCGCAGTAACGGGCGCGCCGGCCGGGGTGACCGTGGTCCAGCCCGCGAGCTGGAGCTTTGACGCCGCGCAGACGCTCACCGTGAACGCCAGTGCCACGGCGAGGCCGGGCACCTATACCCTGACGGCGACCTTGATGGCGGGAACCGCCACGGCCACCACCCCGTTGACGCTGATTGTGGAGGGCCCGGCGGGCTTCTCTCTGGCTGAACTCCCGGCCCCCGTCCGCGGATTGCGCGGCAGCGTGAGTCAAGTCACCGTGCGCATTGCTCGGGATGCTGGCTTTACGGCGCCGGTCACCGTGCGGCTCTCGAACCTTCCGGCCGACGTCACGGCCCCCGCGGCCACCATCAGCGCCGGAACCGCAACGAGTGTGGACATCCCGCTCACCGTTCCGGTTGCCAGCGCGGCGGGGACCTACATCCTATCTGTGGTCGCTACGTCGACCGCACCGGCTCTCTCCAACACCACGACGCTCCGGCTGGAGGTAGCGGCCACGCCGCCTTCGTTGGCGATGGGGGCCGCCACGAGCATTTATCTGCAGAGGAGCCGTTCGGTTTCCATCCCGATCACCATCACCCGGACAGCCACTAGCGCTCAGCCCGTGGTGGTCAACCTGACTGGCTTGCCTGCCGGAGTCCCCGCCCGCCCGCTCACGATCCCGGCAACCGGAACCACGGGCACCCTGGTCCTGACGGCAAGCTCCAACCCGGCCACCACGTCAGGCATGTCGGTACGCTTTGAAGCCCCCACGGGGACGCCAGCGCTCACGGCGGTGGTGAACGCCATTCTCCGGGTGCAATAACGGCTGACCCTCTCCCCGCCTCTTCCCGAGGAGAAAGCGACGCGGCGCCGGCTTCCCGTCGGCGCCGTTGGCCGTTTGGGCTAGCTCTGGGCGCTTGACATATATCCGTAACGGATATACTGTTTCCGTATGGCCGTCAAGTCCACCGCGCCGCCCCCGCTAACCCCAGCGGTGTTCCACATCCTGCTGGCCCTTTCGCAGGGCGAACGCCACGGTTACGGAATCATGAAGCAAGTCGAGGCGGACTCGCGCGGCGCCGTAGCCATGGGCCCCGGAACACTCTACGGCTCCATCAAGCGGATGATCGAAGCCGGGCTGATCCAGGAATGCGATAAGCGAGTCGATCCGGAGATGGACGACGAGCGGCGGATCTACTACGAACTCACGCCCGCCGGCAGTGCGGCGCTGGCTGTGGAGTTACAGCGCTACCGCGACGTCGTTGCGGTGGCCCAAATACGGATCGTCTATGGCCACTGACCTCGCGGTCCGGCGCTACCGGACTTGCTACGCCATGCTGTTGCGGCTCTATCCGCGGGCCCACCAGGATCAGTTCGGCCAAGCAATGGCGCAGACGTTTCACGACCTCTGCCGGGAGCGCCGCAGGGCGGGGAAGGGGCTACTCGCCTTCTCCCTTTCCATCTTTTTTGAAACGTCGCGAGAAATCGTTCGGGAGAATGCTGTGCAGATGACGCAGATGCAAAGGATCGTGTACCGCGTGGCCCTGGTCGCGTTGGGTTTGTTGATGGTCCCGCTGGTCGCATCCCGCCTCGTCGAGGGTTGGAACTGGGGCCCCGGCGCGTTCGTGGTCACCTATCTCTTGTTTTTTGGAACCGGTATGGCCTATGCGCTGATCGCCCGGAGGCGAAACGCCTGGGCGTACAAGGCCGCTGTTGGACTCGCCCTGGTGGCCGGGTTCGTCCTGGGGTGGGCCACCATGGTTCACATGTCGGAAACCGAAAACCCGGTAAATCTCGTGTACTTTGGAGTGCTCGCGATGGGTGCCGTCGGGGCCGCGTTGGCGCGCCTGAAACCGCAAGGGATGGCCCGGGCGCTGTTCGCCATGGCGGCCGCGCTTGCCGTGGCGTGGCTGATTACCCAAGTTCTACTCTCCGATACCCCGGCCGGGCCGGTCTGGAATGCCGGCGTCATGCACGGGGGCTTCGTGCTGTTGTTTGCCGCTGCCGGCCTGCTATTCCGGCACGCGAGCCTCAAGGAGTCGAAGTAGCGCGGCCTCGTTCGGAATCGGGTCCCAGCCGCAATCGCAACTTGCGGAGAACCTCTCTCGCGGTCTGGATCTGCTCGGCGCTTATCCCGGACGCCACATCGTTGGCCCAGAGCACTTGCACAGCGCCGAGTCGATTCATCACGCTCCGCCCGTGCGTCGTCAGGCCCACGAGCTTAGCCCGTTTATGGTCCGGGTTGGGGGTGTACTCCACCATGCCATCCTGTTCCAAAGCATCCGCTAACCGCTGAACGTTCTGTCGCGCCAAGCCCATGTTCCGGGCGATCTGAGCGACCGACAACGGCTTGACGTCGATCGCCCCCAGAACCTGCCATCGGGCACTCGTCAAACCTACCGGCTTGGTCAGCCCGTCCCCCACCGCCAGCAGCCGGCCGTTGAACTGAAACGTCTCCAGAATCAACTCCGTGAACGCTCTCCCAGCTTTTGTGTGTGCCTTCACCCGCTCTCCCGGAAACGCAGCCCCCACCCTCACGGCCCGACGCAGAGATTCGGAACCGTGAGCCGCGTAAACAGATGCGGGGAGGCGACCGCCGAAGAGGGATACCGGTCCAGCGCACTCTTGAAATCGGGATGATGGAAGGCGTTCCGGAAATGCGCCACGGACTCCCACACGGCGTAGTTGAGGAAGACCAGACTCCCGGCAATCCCTTGATGCAGTTGGGTGGAAATATAGCCTGGCTGCTGTTTCATCCAGGCCGCATCGTGTGCCCAGGCTTCGAGGAGCTGTGGAACATCGGCTTCGGCCACCTGAAAGAGATTTACCAGAATCACCGGCGATTGTTCGGTCTGCAACTGCTGAAAGATTGGGACATTGGCATCGAGCGGTTTCAGTTGAAGCATCTCGGGTCTCCTGGCGGATTCGGTAGGGAATCCACATTGACAACAAGATGTCATAACGACATCATGTTGTCAATCGGCGAAAATGGACGAATTGCAACAACCCTAACCGCCCGAAACCTCGGCGATGAAGCCGGCAATGAGGCGCTCCATCTGCTCGGGCGGCAGATTGTAGCGGGCTACGGTATCCGGCTGGCCGAGATTGCCGCGAATGATCAACGCGCGCAACCCCGCCCGCGCCTGCGCACCGCTCAATCCGCCCACCACCTGCACGGGAGCGGCCTTCCCCACCCGATCAAAGATCGCGCGAGTCATCTCTCCCAAATAGTCGCTTACGATCAACGTGGGGTTGGCGTGCCGCGCGTCGGATTTTAGGTACCGCCCACCGCGTCTACCCCGGCCTCAATCATAGGCTGCGCCACTTCGCCGGCCTTCGAGGCTAGGCCGTGGTGCGGCGCCAGGAAATCGGCGATGGAGCCGCCGCCTTGGAGCGCCGCGCCCTTACCCCCAGACCCTGCTTCCGGGTGCCGATATCCGCCGAGATCTGGAGGGTGAAGCTTGTCCGGAGCTGCTCGACGACCCGGGCGGAGGCTGCGTGGTTCGCTTTCGCTGCTTGTCCCCAAGCAGCGTTGGGACACCTCATCTCGAAGATCGAGTCGGCCGTCAGCCAGCCCGCCGCGCTGAGCTACGATCTCCGGTCGATCTCTCCCCGAGTGTCCCTGGTTGTCTTCCGGGAGCGTCCGCATCGTCGCGCACCCTGACGCGCAGTGTCGCTGGACACCGCCCCGACGAAGTAACTCCGATTGTCGAGTAACTACTGCCGACAGCGCTCAAGATGCGCGGCTCGAGTCCCGTAGGCAGGTCCTGCGAGTTGCTATGCTAACATCCAGAAACAGCAGTCGAGCCGAGTGCGTTGCTGTTCCGCGTCACACCGGAGTCCGGGAACATGAGTCAAAAGATGTGCCGTCGCCATTTCGGTGCGCTGACCGGCTTGATGCGGCTCGGCGCCAGCCATGCGGCCTTCAGCCAGATCGGGTCGACCGCCAGTTCATGGCCGAGGCTGCGGCAGTTGTTGGTCGAATACGTCGACGGCAAGAAGTTAGCTGGTGCCGCAATCGCTGTCGCACAGAGTGGATCCGCGCTGGCCTACCTGCAGGCAGGCCGCCTATCCCTACAATCGGATACTGCTTTCGACGAAAACAGCATCTGCCGAATCTACTCGATGACGAAGCCGGTTACCGGGTTGGCCGCCATGTTGCTGATTGAGAAAGGGAAACTCCGCCTCGACCAGTCCGTCACCGATATCCTGCCCGAGTGGCGCAGTCTACAGGTTGCCATCGATCCGGGTAAGGGACTCGAAGCTCGGCCGGCAAAACAGCGGATGACGATTCGCCACCTGCTCACCCACACCTCGGGCCTCGCTTACTGGACGCCAAACCAGGGGACTGATGCACTCTCGGTGGCCTATCGGAGTCGAGGGATTACGCCCGGAAACTACGGTACTGGCCTGAAAAGGCCCGGCTACGGCCCGCAGGCGACGGGACTTGAGGACATGGTGAAGCGACTCGCCGAACTCCCGCTTGCCGCCGATCCGGGCTCAGTGTGGCGGTACTCCGTCAGCCTCGACGTGATGGGCCTGATCATCGAGCGGGTCAGCGGCAAGCCCCTTGACGTCTTCGCGCGGGATCACCTGTTTGAACCCTTGAAGATGTCGTCCACCGGATTCCAGGTTCCCCGCGCCGCCAGCGGACGTTTGACCACGAATTACACCGTCACCTCCGGCGGGCTGGAGCCCTTGGACCCCCGAGAGACCAGCGTGTTCCTCAAACCGCCTGGTCTGCTTGCGGGAGGTGCGGGCGTCGTGACGACCGCTCGAGATTTCGCGCGCCTCGGCGCGATGCTCATCGCAGACGGCGCGTTGGACGGCGTTCGGGTCATCGCCGCCCAGTCCGCCCGAATGGCGAGAAGTAATCTACTGCCTCCCGCAGTGCGCTACGAGGGCGGGGGGTACGGAGCGGGCATGCGGGTAGCCGCGGGAGGCAGAAATGCGCAGGATGCGGCCGGCGCGGTGAGTTGGAACGGCGCTGCGGGAACCATGTGGCTCGTCGATCCTGCCCGCCGTCTGAACTTCGTGTTCATGAGCCAATTCATGCCGCCGACCGCATACCCGATCTGGGGGGAGGCGAGTGCCGCGCTCACGATGGACCGGGACTCGGGATAACGAGGCGCCCAGCCAGTAGAAAAGGGAGTTCGATGAGGCCGCGCGATTCACTGGCTGAAATCCGGTCCCTAACTGGAGGCTCACTTCCGCCCCAGAAATCGGCGACCGAAAAACCGGCTTGCCGCCAAAACCATCG
>LNFE01000249.1 GCA_001464575.1 Acidobacteria bacterium Ga0077553
ATGAGCGACTGATCCGGCTTAACCCGCTAGGCATTTTCGTAACGAACGTGAGCTGGTCGCGGGTGTTGTAGCGGGAGTCTTGATGGCAGGGAGGGCGCATGAATAGAGTACTGATGGGCACGGTGGTTACGGCCGGTGTGCTGCTGGGGCAACCCAAGCCGGTGGAAGTGAAGCGGGTTCCTCCGCCGGCCGAGGGCGTGCCGTCGCCGGAGAAGTACCCGTTTGGAAAGTTGATCCAAACGCTCGAGGCGGATCCGCCGCCGCCGGTCGCTCTGCCTCGCCCGGTGGTGGCCGTGGAACCAGAGGGACTTGCTGTCGAGAAGGACGTGCTGTTGCCGGAGAATGCGCGAGACGCGCTGGCCGTTGGCAAGGCCTGGATGAGCGAGAAGCATACGCCCGCTCCGGGGAAGGATGGTCGGGTCCTCTATACCTACGGCTCGGGGTTGCCGACCGTAGTTTGCGCGCCGCTTCGGGTGTGCGTTGTGGAGTTGGAGGCAGGCGAGCGGGTTGTCGGCGAGCCGCACATCGGCGATGCCGTGAGGTGGATCATTGCACCGGCTGGGGCAGGGCAGGGCGAGGCCGTGACGCCGATGATCGTGTTGAAGCCTAAGCAGGCGGGACTCGATACGAACCTGCTGGTGACAACGGATCGGCGGGCTTACTACCTCCGCTTGATCTCAAAGCCGGAAGAGTATCTGGCCAGAGTGGCGTTCGCGTATCCGGACGACGAGGTTCGCAAGTGGCAGGTTCACCTGGCGCAAGAGGAACAGCGGCGGAAGGCGGAGCGCGATGCCGTTCAGGTTTCGCCGGTCGAGTCGCTCGAGAGTCTGTACTTCGACTACAGGATCGACAGCGCCGATCCCCATATTCGTCCGGTGCGGGTGGTGGATGACGGCAAGAAGACGTTCATTCAAATGACTCCCGATGCGGCCCACCGGGAGGCGCCGGTGCTGGTGGTGATCGGGCCGGATGGCGCGGAAATGGTCAACTATCGGGTCAAGCAAGATATGTATATCGTTGACCGTCTCTTTGAGCGTGGTGCGTTGCTGCTCGGCGTCGGGAAGAAGGCTCAGCGGGCAGAGATCATCCGCGGGACGTATCGAGGCAAACTGAAGTTGAAGGGCGATCCCTACGCGACGGTGGGAGCTAAGCAGGGAGGCTTGCGATGAAGCCGGTTCGGGATATCGAATCGCCTTCCAGTATCGATTTGAATCCGGATCCGCCTTCGCCCGTGCGGCTCAGCAAGCGGGCGGGGATCTTGGGGCTGGTGATCGTGTTCGTCGTGGTGGCCCAGATCGGGTATGGCATCTACACTCGCGGCCAGGCGCAGTACCAGGTTGGCTTTCAGCCCGATGAGACCCGGGGAGTGACCGCCGCGACAGATGCCGGCAAGCTCGTGGCCGCCCAGGTTCCGAACCGTCCGACGTTGGTTGCTACTCCGCCCGTGGAGGAAGTGACCCCGGCGGAGCCGGAGCGGTTGACCGTTCCGCGCAATCAGGCCTACTACCCGCCGCCTGCTCCGCCACCGGCTACCGATGTCGCCCAGCCGCGGGAACCCAGCCTTGCCGAACGGCGAATGATGGCAGCTTACGAAAGGGAAATGGAGGCGATGAATGCGGCCACTACGGCTCGCGACGGCTTCCGGGCGACCACGTCGAGCGGCGCGGGGGGGCCGTCACTTCCCACTGCATCGGGAGACATTGAGCAGATGACGAGTCTGCTGCGGGCCATGCAAGGACCTTCGGGCCAGGCCAAGGCTACTGCCGTGCTTCCCGGCCTGCCTCTCGGCACTGGCGGCTCTTCCGATGAGGGACCGGAGGCGCAGAACATGCAGGACCGGAAGGAGGCCTTTCTTGCCCGTGCGCGCCGCACCGAGAAGAGCAACTATCTCGACTCGACGAGAACGGCGCCGATGAGCCGCTACGAATTGAAGGCTGGCTGGGATATCCCCGCGATTCTGGAGCAGGCGCTGAACTCCGACCTTCCGGGCGAGATCAAGGCGCTGGTTCGAGAGAACGTCTACGATACCGCGACTGGCCGATACTTGCTTATCCCCCAGGGCTCGCGCCTGGTGGGCACGTATGATTCCCACGTCTCGTATGGTCAAGATGGGCTACAAGTGGTGTGGGCGCGGCTGATCTTTCCAGACGCCTCGTCGATTGATCTTGGCGGTATGTCGGGCCAGGATGCGAAGGGCTATACCGGACTGCGGTACGACGTCGACAACCACTATCGGCGTCTGCTTGGCTTCGGGTTGTTGACCAGCCTCTTCAGCGCCTCGTTTCAGCTTTCTCAAACCCGCCGAGGCGGGTTGCTTAGTTATCCGTCGGCTGGTGAGATCGCCGGTAGCGCCGTCGGCCGCGAGATGTCTCAACTCGGTGCGGACGTTACCCGGCGGAATCTGAACATCCAACCGACGATCAAGGTGCCGATCGGGTATCGGTTCAATGTCCGCGTGAATCGGGACATCCTTTTCGACGGCCCGTTTCGGCCGGTCCGAAATTGAAAGGCCGCAACGCGGGGCTGGAACATTTGCGGTAAGAGGTGGTACCGTAATGCCTGTACAACCTCTTAAAGAAATCAGGCAACCGAAATGCCCGACCCAGCGAAACCCATCGTTCGACTTGAACGCCCCACCGAGGACAAGAAACAGAAGAAGAAGGCCCAGCCGGCCCAAGACCCGATCATCAAGCTGGCAATTCGGCTGAATGAGGGCGTGAATGAGGCGCTTCGCTCGCTCATTCGCTATCGCGGCGATCTATCGGTGATGGCCATTGAGGCCCTTGAGGGCGTCGATCTTGCCACGGTTGCGCTCGTTAGCGTCGAGGAAAAGATGGTCCGCGATACGACCATTTCTCTGCCGCGTCCGCTTCATAAGAAGTTGAAGAAGGTCGCCGAGGATCGCGGGACGTCGATGAACATTCTCGTGAACACTGGGCTCGCGTACTGGCTGGCGAAGAAGGGTGCGATCAGCCTGCGGTAGGCCGGGCTACGTCAAGGACTGCGCTTCGACGATTACCTTGGCGCGCCGGTTGCTGAGGTTCATGACCACGACCTGGTAGCAGCCCTTCCGGCTGGCGCGGAAGCGGATCCTCTTTGGCAAGCGGCCGTCATTTCGCTGGAGCGACTGGAGTTCCTGATACGGTGCGGCGGCCAGGGCCCATCGTTCGAACTGGGTGAATGTCGTCAGCGCAATGGAGATAGGCCGGTTGGAGTAGGCACCGAAGTGCAGCGGATCGCCGCGTTGCATCTCGAACGAATAGACCATGTGGGCGCCGGGCGCCAAGACGCCGACCTCGATGATCCCGTCGCCTGCTGGGAACGGCGAGGCGGGTGCGGGCCGGGCATTCGGGTGCTCCTGGTGGAAGGTGTCCTGCCAGTGGAGATCGTGAAACATGTTTTCGCCCTCTATGATGCAAGACGCAAAAAACTATTGAATCCTGACGGGCTGAATGAGAATATCGACTTGATCGGCCAGCCGCATGAAGCAGCGGGACACTTTACAGCCAGTGCCAATATTCGAGCTTCTCGACGAAGAGGGGCGCCCGTTTGCTTTTTCGTTGCAAGCGATGTTTCGCCCGTTGCAGGCAAGGTTTCGTCGGCACTTCGCGAGTATTCGGGATGAGGCGATTATTCATAACCTGCTCGACCGTGCCGCCCA
>LNFE01000250.1 GCA_001464575.1 Acidobacteria bacterium Ga0077553
CGGAAGAAATTCATCGTCACCTCCGGCTCCCACGGATGCCGGTCCGCCGCCGCTTCGTTGATATCAATCCCCAGCCCTGGAGCCGTCGGCGGAACCGCCTGGCCCCCCACAATCGGAATCTGCCCGCTCACCACCTCCGCCCGCCAAGGCACATCCTTCCGCACCACTTCCTGGATCAAATAGTTCGGCGTCGCAAACGCGACATGCGTGCAGGCCGCCGTCGAGATCGGCCCCTGCGGGTTATGGCAAGCCACCGACATCAGGTACGTCTCCGCCATCGCCGCAATCCGCCGCACTTCGCTGATCCCTCCGCAGTGCGAACAATCCGGCTGCACCACCGCGCAAGCCCGCTTCTCAAACAACTCCCGGAACTCCCACCGCCCCACCAACCGCTCGCCCGTCGCAATCGGGAAGGGAAGCGCCCGCGCCACTTCCGCCAACCCGTCAATCGACTCGGGCCAACAAGGCTCCTCATACCAGTAGAGGTTGTAATCCACCAGCATCTTGCCGAACTGAATCGCCGCCGCCGGCGTCGTCCGCGCGTGCAGGTCCAGCATGATGTCCATATCGTCGCCCGCCGCCAACCGCATCGCCTCCACGCACTTGGCCGCTTTCTTCAACGTCCCCGCCCGCTCCACCGGGTCCGAAATCGGAATCGGCATCGACTTCACCGCCGTGAAGCCCTCCTCCATCGACATCAGGATCCGCTCCCCGAAATACCCCGGATCGGAAGCCCCGTAGATGTCCTCCAGCTTCCCCCCGCCCAGATGGTCGTAGAAGCGCAGCGTATCGCGCACCGGCCCGCCCAGCAGCTCGTGCACGGGCTTACCCAGCTCTTTGCCCTTGATATCCCACAGCGCCTGGTCGATCCCGCTGATCGCCGTGTAGTTGATGATGCCCCCGCGCCAGAAATACTGCCGGTGCATGATCTGCCACAGGTGTTCAATCCGCCGCGGATCCTGCCCGATCAGCAGCACGGCCAGGTCTTCGACGGCCCCCACCACGCTCTTCGTCTTCCACTCGAGCGTCGCCTCGCCCCACCCGTAAAGGCCCGCCTGATCGGTCTCCACCTTTACGAAAATCCAGTTGCGCATCCGCGCGTGTACAACTTTAGTTAAGATTCGGGTTATTTTCATCGTGCGCGCCCGCGCCGGAGCCTTCCCCGGCGCGGACTTCCTCGCAACGATGATTATTTCACGACGTCTTTGCTGTTGCTGATCACCCGGTCAATCATGCCGTATTCAATCGCTTCATCGGCCCGGATAATGTAGTCGCGCTCCACGTCCCGCGCAATCTTCTCGACGCTCTGCCCAGTCGCATCCGCCAGAATCTTGTTCAGCGAGTCGCGCATCTTCAGGATTTCCCGCGCGAAAATGTCGATTTCCGTCGCCTGACCCGCCAAACCCTGCATCGAGGGCTGGTGAATCAAAATCCGCGAATTCGGCAGCGAATACCGCTTGCCCTTCGTGCCGCAAGCCAGCAGCACCGCTGCCATCGACGCCGCCTGACCGACGCAGTACGTTACGATATCCGGCTGCACCAGATTCATCGTGTCCAAAATCGCCAAACCGGCCGTGATCGAACCACCCGGAGAGTTGATGTAAATCGAGATGTCCCGCTCCGGGTCCTCGGCCGCCAAAAAGAGAATTTGGGCGATGATAACATTCGCCACCTGATCATCAATCGGGGTTCCCAGGAAGATGATGTTCTCTTTCAATAGACGGGAATAAATATCGTAGGTGCGTTCCCCCCGTGAGGTCTGCTCTACAACATAGGGCACGTAGCCAAAGTTCTGCATGGGGCTATTCAAACTCTCCTGATACCGGCGGCAAAGTCGATACCCGCCACCGTCTTTTCACCATACCATGCCCTCCCCGTGCCCACCGCCCAGCCTCGGAATTCTCCGCCTCCAAAAAAATCGTCGTAACTCTCCAGCGCCACCACCGATCTCGGTTATCATAAACCAATTGCTTTTAGCCTTGGTTGTCGACTCTCCCCGGCTAAATTTGTTCTCCTCCTGGCCTCCGCCTTTGCCGATATGATCGCAAGGGAAGCGGTGGCTGTCCCTCGCCCAATTGAATGAAGATCCTTATCGCGGACGATAGCAGCGTTTCTCGTGACCTCCTCGGCACCATGGTTAGGAAGTGGGGATACGATGTCGTCTCCGTTTCGGATGGTACTCACGCCTGGGAAGTACTAAGTGGCCCCGATGCCCCTCGCCTCGCCATCCTCGATTGGATGATGCCCGGACTTACCGGCCCCGAAGTCTGCGAAAAGGTTCGCGACAAAGGCGGAGAGTCGTATACCTATATCCTCCTGCTCACCGGCCGCACCCAGAAAGAGGATGTCATCGAAGGCATGGACGCCGGCGCCGACGATTACGTCGTCAAGCCCTTCGATCAGCAGGAACTCCGCGTCCGCCTCCGCGCCGGCCGCCGCATCGTCGAACTGCAGGATGAACTGCTCACGGCCCGGGAAAAATTCCGCCAGCAAGCCACCCACGACGCCCTCACCGGCCTCAAGAACCGCGCCTACATCCGCCAGATCCTCGCCGAACGGATGGACGCCGCCCGCAGCTCCAGCATCCCTGTCGGCGTCATCATGCTCGATCTCGACCGCTTTAAGCTCGTCAACGACACCTACGGTCACGCCGTCGGCGACGCCGTGCTCATCGCCGCCGCCCAGCGCATTCAAAGCGTCCTGTCCGATTCCGATGTCGTCGGCCGCGATGGCGGCGAGGAGTTCCTACTCGTCTCCTCCCGACCCTCTCTCGATCTGGCCGCGCTCGCCGAAACCGTTCGCCAGGCCATCGCCGCCGAACCGGTCGTCGTCGGCGAGCTCACTCTCCCGGTCACCGCCAGTCTCGGCTACGCTCGCCTCTGTCCCCGCGCTGATGCCGATATCCTCCTCCGCGCCGCGGACGAAGCCCTCTACCGCGCCAAACACAACGGGCGCAACCGCATCGAACCCGGCCAAGTCGAAGGCTGCTAGTCATCCCCCGATTTCGACTGTTCATCGGATACTTCGCAAACCCTCGGTCATTTTTTCGCATGATGGCTTCATGAACAACGGCCTCATGAACAACGCCCTGCTGCTCAACCCCTTCCCCGCCGCCGCCGCCCCCGCCGCTCCGGCCCTCGGGCCGCTCTCGGCCCGCGCCGGTGCCATCGGCGTCGTCTCGGCTCTGCTGACCCTGCCCGCCGTGCCCGATCGCGGCGAACGAGCCCTGGTCCTGTTGGGGGGCGCCGCCGCCAGCATCCTCGCCGCCCACCTCTGCACGTGGCCGCTCCGCTTCCCGTCCCTCCAAGGCCGTCCTTGGCTTCTCGGTAGCATCGCCGCCGCCGGTCTCGTCGGCGCCTTTTTCGTCCAACTCCTCGCCTTCCGCCTCATCGGCCTCGAAAAGCCGGACACCACGGATCTGCTCCTGTTCATCGCCTTCGTCGGCCTCGCTCTTTCCTTCCTCGTCCTCCAGGCCGACCACCGCCGCTCCCGCCGCCAACTCGCCGACTCCCGCTCCCAGGCCCGCTCCCTCGAAGCGCAAATCCGGCCCCACTTCTTCTTCAATACCCTCAACACGGTTTCGGCCATCATCCCCGACCAGCCGGCTGAAGCCCAGCGCATCCTCGGCCAGTTCGCCAATATCTTCCGGGGAGCCATGGCCGGCGCCGATGGCCATCCTGTCCCGCTCTCTACCGAACTCGCCCTCGTCCGCGACTACCTCGAGATTGAACGCGCTCGCTTCGGTCCCCGGCTCCGGTTCACCCTCCCGGATGCCGCCGCTCACCCGGATCTCGAAATCCCGCCCCTCACCCTCCAGCCCCTGGTCGAAAACGCGGTCCGCCATGGTATCGCGACGCTCCTCGATGGCGGCGAGATCATCGTCAGCCTTACCGTGCAGCCCACCGCGTATCAGGTGGCGATCACCAATCCGGTCGAACAACCACCCGTGCTCTCGAATGAAGCGCTGCTCCAGCCCGGCCACTCCCTGCGGCTGATCGCCGAGCGGCTCAATCTCCTCTATGGCCGCCACGCCCGCTTGCACGCTGCGTTTGACCACGGCCGGTTCCAGATTCAACTCACCGTTCCGCGGGGGAAGCGCTCATGCACGCCCTAATCATCGACGACGAAGAGCCCGCCCGCCGGGCTCTCCGTCGCCTTCTCACTGGCCACCCCTCCATCTCGACCATCGCCGAAGCCATCCACGGCGTCGACGCCCTCGAACAAATCGCCGCCCACCGCCCCGGCGTCCTCTTTCTCGATGTCGAAATGCCCGGCCTCAATGGCTTTGACCTCCTCGCCCAGCTTCCCGCTGCCCCGCCCGTCATCTTCTGCACCGCCTTCGACGCCTACGCCGTCCGCGCCTTCGAAGCCAACGCCGTCGACTATCTCCTCAAGCCAGCCCAACCCGCTGCCGTGGCCAGGGCCCTCGATCGTCTGGCCACCCGCATCCCCGCGCCGGACCTCTTTCGCCAGCTCCAGGCCGCCCTCGGCCAACCCGCCCCCGTCAAGCTCGCCGCCAGCCGCGGCCAGCGCATTGTCCTGCTCAACCGGCGCGAAATCCTCTACGCCCAAGCCGAAGACGGTCTTGTCTTCCTCCACACCGCCACCGAAAAGCTCCTCACGGACCGCACCATCACCGAACTCGAATCCCTTCTCCCCTCCCAGGAGTTCGCCCGCATCCATCGCAATGCCATAATCCAACTCGAAGCCATCCGCGAAATCTTCCCGTGGCTATCCGCCGGCGCCTGGCGCGTCCGCCTGCACAACGGCGTCGAACTCGATGTCAGCCGCGAACGCGCCCGCGAACTCCGGGCCGTCTTCGGCTTCTAGAAACCCCGATTCCCAACCCATCGAAATTTTTTCCGCCAATAACCACGGCCCTTCCGCGCAACCCACCCCCTCGCTCCCCCTTGCCTCACCCCTACATTCAAGGCAGGAGATTCACCATGTTTGCACCTGCTTCCGTCAGTCGGTTGGCCGCCAATCGCGCCAACGCCCAGAAAAGCACCGGACCTCGCACCGAGGAAGGCAAAGCCAACTCCCGGAAAAACGCCCTTCGCCATGGACTCACCGCCAAGTCGGTCGTTCTCACCGTCGAGGACACCGCGGAGTACGAAGCCTTCCGCGCCCGGATCCTTGAGTCCTTTGCGCCTACGCCAGGGGTCGAGCAGCGCATCGCCGAAGAGTTGGCTGACGCCCTCTGGCGCCTCAAACGGGCCCAGCGGATCGAGGCCGCCGCCTTCGATCACTATCTCGATACGATCAAACGGGAAATCTATCCCGAGGATGCCGAGGCGCGCGATGCCCTCGAAAGCGAAATCGGTCTCGGCGTCGTCATCGGCGAGGAGTACGCCGAACCCTTCCGGAAACTGTTCCGCTACGTCGGCGCGAACGAACGCTACTATCTCCGTTTGCAAGCCCAGTTGCTGAAACTGCAGGCCGAACGCCGCCGCAATGGCTTCGTTTCGTCAAGTGCTGTGCGGCCGGTGCAGGTCGGCCAGGTTGTCGCCGAAAATGGCAGCCGCGTCCGCGCGGTTCACGCCGATTCGCTCCAGGATGGCGCTCTGCTGAGCGAAAACGCTCTGTACCCATCCGCGTGGGAAGAACGAGGAGTCCGTTCCGAATAACAATCGCTTTGCACCAGCCACCTCGAGGGCGCGCCGGAACACCTGCTCCAGGTTCAGGTCGCCCTCCTCGTACTTCACCCAATTATTCGAGCTCGAAGTGTCTAAATACACGTTCGGACAGTGGTCGACCACCATCAACGCCTCTCGGAAAAATCCGGCCCCAAAGTGAGGAATCACGAACCGCAGCCCCAGGTATCGCGTCGCAATCCCGTGTACGTCAATCGGATTCGAGTACCGCATATCGAACAGCGACGGCAACCCCAGCTTCTTCCGCACCCCAACGCTCAATACCCCGCAATGAATAAAAGCGTTCGTCCCCGGACGGCTCGCCAGCATCTCCCAAAACGGGGTCAGCCGCTCGTCCGCCACCGAGTACCGGTGCATCGCCGGAAACAGGCATACCGTCCGCAACCCCATATCCAACGCCCGCGCCGTCCGCTCCAGCGCATCCGCCGCCAACGGGTTGACTAAGAAATATCCGTAAAACCGGCCCGGCACTTGGCTAATCGCCCGCGCCACGGAGTCTTCATCGCCCGGCATGCTCGCAATCAGCGCCGCGCAGTCCACCCCGTGCCGGTCCATCTCCTGCGCCCACTGCTCGGCCAAAACCTCCGGCTCTTCCGGAGGCGTCACCCAACCCAGCTTGCCCGTGGCCATCGCCGGCTCGGCGCCCGTCAACAGTGAAAAGAAGCGATGCGAGAAGAAATGCACATGCGCATCACGTACCGTCAGATTGCCCCACGAAGTCTCAATCATCGTTGGAGTTCCCCTCCGTTGGGCTAAGCCGGGTGATACCCGCCGACAACGCCAATTGCGTCAAATTCGCGACGTTGTTCACGTTCAATTTCTTCATCATCGTCTTGCGGTAACTCCGGATTGTCTGCAGCCCCAGATCCAGCATCACCGCGATCTCTTTGCTCGTCTTGCCTTCCGCCACCATCCGCAAAACCTGCAACTCGCGGGGCGACAACCCCTCAAGGACCGTCGGCAACGGCTTCGATTCCAAATCGCCACGCTGAATCCGGCTCAGCAGCCGATCCGACACCTGCGGGCTCAAATACGATCCGCCCTTCGCCACCGTCCGCAGCGCGTCCACCAGATCACTATCAGAGGCTTTCTTGAGCACAAATGCCCGCGCCCCGCTCCGGATCGCGCTCACCACCGAGTGTTCATCGTCGTACATCGACAAAATAATCACCCGGATTTCCGGATGATGCCGCAGAATTTCGGTCGTCGCTTCAATCCCGTTCAAACCCTGCAGGCCAATGTCCATCAATACGATCACCGGCCGCAACTTCCGCGCCATCTGCACCGCATCGGTGCCGTTATCCGTCTCGCCCACCACGGTAAAATCAATACTCTGCCGCAGAATGGCCTTGATGCCATCGCGCATGATTTTATGGTCATCGACCAGAAGGACGCTAGTGGCCATGGAGGGTTAACTTCACGATTGTACCTTGCCCGGTTCCACTCTGGATGCTGAATCCCAACCGGGATCGCTTTGCCAGGTGCCGGCACAACAGCAGTCCCAAGCCAGCCGTCTTTTTTTCGATGTCGAATCCGCGGCCGTCGTCGCGGACCTCTAACACGCCGCTCTGCATCCGGATCTCAATCCGCTGCGCGCCGGCATGCCGCATGGCATTTTCAAGCAATTCCGCGACAATCCGGTAAGCCGCGTGCGCCGGCTCATTCGGCCACCGTTCTCCCGGCGCCACCTGTAGCTGCACCGTGATGCCTGTTCCTTTCTCGCGGGCCTTGCTTGCAAGCTGCTCCAACGCAAAACCCAACCCGGCTCGCTCCACCACATTGACATGCAACGCTTGGCTTGCCGCCCGGATCCGGCTGATCACCATCTCCAGCAGCTTTTGAATGTCCGCCACCTGGGCGCTCTGTTCCGGCGTCAGGTCAACGCGCAGAACTTCCAAATGCAGCCCGATCGCGCTCAAAACCTGGCCGGCATCGTCGTGGAGCATCCGCGCCACTTTCGCTTGCTCTGCTTCGCGATCCGAAAGCAGAGCAAGCAACTTCTCAACAACAGGAGGCTCCATTGATCTAAAGAAACTAGCCCTTCTTCCGGGCTAGCGCCTTCCGTGCCGAAACGGCCACGTCCGCCGCGGTCATCTTGTACTTCTCGAGCACCTCTTCCGGCAAACCACTCTCGGCGTAGGTGTTGTTGATGCCATGGAACTCCATCACGCAAGGATTGGTTTCCGCCACCACTTGAGCCACCCGGACGCCCAGCCCGGAATCCACCAGGTGCTCCTCGGCGACGAGGATACAACCCGTCTCCGCCGCTGCCTTCGCGATGATGTCCCGGTCGATCGGCTTAATCGTATGCAGGTCAATCACCCGCGCCGAAATGCCTTCGGCTTCGAGCGCCGCCGCCGCCTTCAGACACTCCGCCACCATCAGGCCGGTGCTGATCAACGTCAGATCCGTGCCCTCGGTCAACTGAATGCCCTTGCCAATCTCAAACTTCTGGTCCGGTCCGTAGATCACCGGCACCTTCACCCGTCCCGCCCGGATGAACACCGCGCCCGGATGATACGCCGCCTGCTTCACCAGCGAGAACATCGCCACTTCATCCACCGGGCTGATCACCGTGAATCCCGCCAGCGAACACGCCAGCGAAATGTCTTCAACCGACATCTGCGACGGGCCGTCTTCGCCGATCGAGATGCCCGAATGCGTTCCGACGACCTTCAGCGGTATCCCGCTGTAAGCCACGTTCACCCGCAACTGCTCAAATCCCTTGTTCAGCACGAACGCCGAAAAGGAGGCTACAAAAGCAATTTTGCCCGAAGAGGCCAACCCGGCGCCAATCGAGACCATGTTGGCCTCGGCAATGCCGCAGGAGAAAAACCGGCTCGGGAACTCTTTGCCGAACAGGTGAGTAAAGGTGGACTTGGACAGGTCAGCGTCGCAAACCACGACGTTCTCATCGGTCTTGCCCAGTTCCACCAGCGCCTTTCCAAAGGCTTCGCGCGTCGCCGCGCCCAATTTCAATTCGTACTTGGCTGCCATTTAGCCGATCTCCTTGAGAGCCAATTCGACCTCTTCCTTAGTCGGGGCCACGCCGTGATACTTCGGGTTGTTTTCCATGAAGCTGACGCCTTTGCCCTTCACGGTGTGAGCGATCAGGATGGAGGGCTTGCCCTTGGTGGCCTCGGCCTCGGCGAACGCCGCCTGCAGCGCTACAATGTCGTGGCCGTCCACTTCAATCACGTGCCAGCCGAACGCGGCCCACTTCTCGGCCAGCGGTTCGATGGCCATAATGTCCTTCACCCAACCGTCCAACTGAATGCGGTTGTTGTCCAGAATCGCGACAATGTTGTCGACCTTGTGGAACCCGGCGTACATCGCCGCTTCCCAGATCTGGCCTTCTTGAATCTCGCCGTCGCCCAGCACCACGTACGTCCGCGAAGGGCTCTTGTCCAGCTTGGCGGCTTCCGCCATGCCCAACCCTAGCGACAAGCCAACTCCCAACGAACCGGTCGAGGCTTCGAGCGCCGGAATAAACCGCCGGTCCGGGTGGCCCTGGTAGATCGAGCCAATCCGCCGCAGCGTATTCAACTGATCTTTCGGCGTATAGCCGGATTCAGCCATCACGCTGTACAGCACCGGCGCGGCATGGCCCTTCGATAGGATGAACCGGTCACGCTGCGGCCAGGCCGGGTTGGCGGGGTCGTGTTTCATGACGTCGAAGTACAACGTCACCAGAATCTCTACAGCGGAAAGCGATCCGCCGGGATGACCGCTCTTGGCGGCTCCGATCATTTCAATGATGTCCCGGCGCACTGTCCGGGCCATCGCTTGCAATTCGCTAAGGTCACTCGTTCTAGTCATGCAATTCCATCCATTATAGGCGCAAATACCAACCCTTCCTTTCGAGCAGGAACAGAACGGCCCAAGTAAGGGTAAAAAAGAGCGCGAAACTCAACCACCACGGACCGGGCACGGCGTACTTTACCAGATCTTCGGTGTAGCCCGCCAAAATGTAACCCGCCAGGGCGTTCGTCCCCAACGTCCGGAACAGCGGGATCTGCGGATCCCACCAGACAAACAGCCGGTAAACGATCAAACTGAACCCGGCTGAAAAATATAGATAGCTGGCACTCGCCGCCTGTTGCGACATCGTCCACATGTCCCGCGGATGCCACGGCGGCACAAACGGAGGCGCCGCCACCGCCCCGCCGTTGGTCAGGCAGGAAAGTCCGTAGCCCACCAGCATCAGCCCGATGCCCCACGTCACCATCGGCCGCAGGTTCCCGTCGCGGACCCAGCGGCAGGCGAGCGCGCCCATCATCGTCGGCGCCGTCCACATCAGGAACCCTAACGGGCCCCCATCGATCACCCGATGAGCCCGCAGCCAGTCATGCCAAAACCACGCCGAAAGGCCCAGATGCAGCAGCGAGGAGCCAACCATGAAAACCACCTGCGTCCGCGCGGACGACCGCAGTACCGGCAATATCCACAGCGTCGTAAACGCGATATGCGTCAGCGTCTGGAACCAGACTCGCCAGCCGCCCGTTGGCCAGTAGACCAGCGCCGCCACCAGCATCAGCAGCAGCGACCGCTTCACCAGCCGCGGAATCGGCTTTTGTGCCCCCAACTGCAGCGCAAAGCCCACCGCGAAAAAGAAGTGCGGCATGATCGTATCGGCGTAGCTGTTGTACGTGTTGTGGTGCCGGAGCAGCGGATGCAGCTCTTTGTAGGAGCTCAGAAAATTGACAAGAAACATCCCGGCGACCGTGTAGCCGCGGAACTGATCGAGCGAGGTGATCCGCAAAACCTACGTAGTGTAGCGTAACTCGTTGTACATCTGATGAAGCGTTTCGACATCGCGCAGCCGTTGCGCTGCGGCCTCCCGCTGAATCGCCAACTCCTTTTCCTGCGCTTCGAATGCGGCCAGCAGCCGGGCCAGTTGCCCTTCCGCCGTACTGTTATCGGATGGTGCCTCTTCGGGCAGGGCTTGCCACCAGTCGTTGGCCCTTTCGTATCCGCAGTCGGTCAGCAGACCAGGGAAAACAGTCTCGAACATCTCGCCGGTCTGGCGGCTGAAGTGGTTTCGCCAGTCCCCGGTGACGCCCTTCCTCCGGTGGCTGAACTCGTTCTCTTCGCCCCGCCGCCGTCCCCCGCTGGTCGCCAGAAACGAATGGGTGTTGATCACCTCGGTAGCTACCGCCTCCGGGATCTCCCAGTTCAGATAGGCAAAGATTCGCCGGAACGCCGCCTGCTCGTCAGCCACCAACTCGGCATAGTCCAGCCTTAAAATATCGCCATCGAACTGCGGAGCAAACCAGGATTGAAACTGGGCCGCCCAGTGGCTGAACAGATGGATGCCAATGCGGATCCGGTCGTCCTTGTTCGCGTGGCGAATCGGCAGCCGCAGCAACGAAGTCACCTCATTCGGGGTATGGCTCAGCGCCAGCGAAACCACCAGCGAAACGATCAGGTCGCGCGGGTCGCGGGTGACCACCACGCACCGGTCTTCCGGGTCCGGATTCGGACGGCTCTGCCAGTCGGCAAATCCCGCCGTGTACACCGGACTGGCGAGTCCACTGGAGTCCAGAACTGGCCATCCCGAACTCGGCAAATCCACCCCGCTCACCAGCAGGGCAGAGCCGGAATGCTGAACCATCAAGGGTTCCGAGAGCACGTCGCGAACCCACTGACTGCCACATTTATAAAAAGTGCAATGAAAAATCCTGGAGATTTTCATCATGATCGCTCTACCTGCGGACAACCACTCTCCATCATGGAAAGTTATAAGAATTTTAACCCAGAACTCGGGGTAAAGTGTCGGTATGACCCCTGAGGAAGCAAAAGTAATTGGAACCTACCTTGCCGGCGTCCTGAAAATGGAGATGGCCGCCACCAAGCGGGTGATCAGCGCGATCCCCGCCGACAAACTCGACTACAGCCCAGACCCAAAGTCGATGAATGCTCTGGCCCTGGCCAAGCACATCGTGGAAGGCGAAGTGATGTTGATCGACATCGGCCTGACGGGTGGTGACGTGCCGCCGCAGACCGGCGCGACCGACCTGGCGACCCCGGCCGAGGTGGTCGACTGGTACGAAAAAGAGGCGTCCGCGGCGATTGCCAAGGTCGAGGCCATGAGCGGCGAGGACCTAGCCAAGATCACGACCGTGTGGGGTGGGGCGTTCACTATGCCGGCCGTAAATTTCATCGGTTTCGCTACGGCGCATTCGGTGCACCACCGTGGCCAGCTGTCCGCCTACCTCCGGCCGATGGGCGCCAAAGTGCCATCGATCTACGGCCCGAGCGGCGACTCGGCTAGCTAATCCGGGCCTTGCGGAACCGGTAGTCCTCCACCTGCGGCATGCGGATCACGCGGCACATCTCGAAGAGACGGCTGCGGGCTCGCATGCCGATCTGATCGGCAAGCGTCCGGCCGTACTCGCGCCCGCTACCGGTCGCGGCCGGCCGGGCCGCGCCACCGATGTCCGGATCAGATAGGTTCGTCGTCGCGATAATCGGTTTCTTGTTGTTACACCGGTAAGTAATCAGGCTGGTGACGGTATCTTCCACCCAATCCGTAATGCGGTGGGCGCCCAGATCATCGAGCAGCAGTAACTCGGCGTCGAGCGCCGTCGAGTAGGCTTCGCGGTCCGAGCTGCCGCTGGTCGGGTCATAGCTCGACCGGATGCTCTGCAGCAGATGCTGGTAGTCGTAGAAGAGCCCGGAAAATCCCCGGCCAATCAGCGTCCGCAGAGCGGCGACGGCCAGATGGGTCTTCCCGGTGCCGGGCTCTCCGATGAGCAGCAGGCCGGGCTTGTCGACATTCGGGAACTCCTTGGCGTAGCCGCGAACGATCAACATCACGTTCTGCAGGTTGCGGGCCGCCAGTTGGTTATCCGTGGGAAGGACGAAGTTGTCGAGCGAAGCGTTTTCGTACAGCGGTGGGATGCCCGCGTTGTCCCAATTCTCCTGCTGCTGCTCAGCCAGGATGCAGTCGCAACGCTTGGCGCCGGAGATGCCGTTGCGTTCGGCGATGATCCAGCCGGATCCTTGGCAGTTCGGGCAGACGGGGTTGGGCATCGCTTACTCCAGTGTAACGAGGACTTGGCCGCTCGAAACGGTGGCACCTTCGGCCACGCGGACCGCGGCCACCACCCCGGCGCGGGGGCTGCGAAGCTCGTTCTGCATCTTCATCGCTTCAAGGATCAACAGGCCTTGTCCTGCCTCCACGGTATCGCCGGGATTGGCGAGCAGCCGCACCACCTTGCCGGGCATCGCGGCCTTGACGTCGCGAATGGCCGAAGCGGCAGCGGGTCCGGCCGCGGCCCGGAGCCGGGGATCGATCACGACCCGCTCCCACTCGATCGCGTTCAGGGCGATCCAGTCCGAAGAAGACTCGTGGATCACATAGCTCCGGCCGTTGAGTAGAACCGAGTAGACGCCGGGGCGGATCTCGACAATATCGGGGTTCATGCGTTTCTCCAAGCCGAGCGGCGCGACGGCGGCAACGGAGCGGCTTTCGGCCGGTAGGCCGCGAGCGCCGCGGCGAGGGCATCGCCCTCTGGCGGCGGCGGGTCCTGGTATTTGAACGTGTTCAGAAACGTGGTATGCAGGTCGCCCGCCAGGACGGCGGGGTCGGCCAGGAGTTGCCGGAAGAAGTGGATGTTGTTCCGGATGCCCAGAATGACGGTCTCAGAAAGCGCCCGTTCGAGCCGAGCGATGGCGGTCAGCCGGTCCGGCGCCCAGACGGCGAGCTTGGCCAGGAGCGGGTCGTAGTCGAGCGGCACGTTCCACCCCTCGTAGACGCCGCTATCGAGGCGCACCCCAGGGCCGGAGGGCAGTTCGAGTCTTTCGATCACGCCCGGGGAAGGGAAGAAGTTGTTGGCCGGGTCTTCGGCGTAGAGCCGGCACTCGATGGCGTGGCCGGTCCAGCGGATGTCGTCCTGCTGCAGCGGGAGCACCGCCCCGGCGGCCAAGTCGAGTTGGAGATGGACGAGGTCCAGGCTGGTGACAAGTTCGGTGACGGGGTGTTCCACCTGCAGCCGGGTGTTCATTTCGAGGAAGTAGAAGTTGCGGTCCGCGTCGACGAGAAACTCGGCGGTGCCAGCATTGGAATAGCCGGCGGCCTGGGCGATCTTGATGGCTGCTGCACCCATGCGATGGCGAAGCGTCGGGTCGAGCGCGGAAAGCGGCGACGGGGACTCTTCGATCACTTTCTGATGCCGGCGTTGCAGCGAGCATTCCCGTTCGCCGAGATGGATCAGGTGGCCGTGGTGGTCGCCGAGGAGTTGGATTTCCACATGCCGGGGATGGATGAGCGCTTTCTCAAGGTAGACCTCAGCCGACTTGAAACTCCGTTCGGCCTCGCTTGAGGCATCGCGGAGGGCGGCTTCGAGGCTGGACTCGTTTTCGACGACCCGCATGCCTTTGCCGCCGCCACCGGCCGCGGCCTTGATCATGACCGGGTAGCCGATGCGGCTGGCGATGCGCTTGGCTTCGGCGAGATCAGTGATGGCGGCGTCGGTGCCTGGGACAACGGGTGCGCCGACGGAGAGGGCGAGTTGGCGGGCGGCAGTTTTCGAGCCGAGCGCGCGAATAGAGGCCGCGGAGGGGCCGATGAAGGTGATGCCGGCATCGGCGCAAGCGGCGGCAAATTCGGCGTTTTCGCTCAGAAAGCCGTAGCCCGGATGGATGGCGTCGGCGCCGTGGGCGCGCGCCGCGGCCAGCAACTTGTCGATGCGGAGGTAACTTTCCGAGGACGGCGATGGGCCGAGATATGCAGCCTCGTCAGCGAGTTGGACGGCTAGGGACTTGCGGTCGGCGTCCGAGTAGACGGCGACGCTGGGGATCCGCCGTTCGCGGAGAGCGCGGAGGACGCGGACGGCGATCTCCCCCCGATTGGCCACGAGAACCTTACGAAACATGAAGGGCAATTGTAGCAATCGTTTGCTACCCTTACGTAATGGCGGTCGAAACAACCAGGAGTTCGCTGAAGAATCAGGGTGTTCGCCTAACGCGGCAACGGAAGATTCTACTGGATTTGATTGATAAGTCCGGCAAGCATCTGGATGCCGAGAGTTTGTACCAGATGGCGCGTCTGCAGGACCCGAAGCTAAACCGGGTGACGGTATACCGCACGCTGAACATGCTGAAGGCGGCGGGGCTGGTGGATGAACTGGACCTGATGCATCACTCGGGCGACCAGCACTACTACGAAACCCGCATGAAGCGCGAACACGCCCACGTTATCTGCTTGCGCTGCGGGAAAGTGGAAGAGTACTTCGGCGATCCGCTCGTGCAGATTCGCAATCAAGTGCAAGAGTCGTTGGGATTTCAGATCCTGCTGACGAGGACCGAGATCGGTGGGTACTGTGCCAATTGCCAGATGCAACGGGCGCAGGAACTGGATGCCGCCGAGGTGGAAGCATAGCGCAATGATGGCTCCTGGTGGACCGGAACTGGAGATTCTGGCGCCGACCGGGGGGAGAACGACCGTTCCGCTGGATCCCGTTCCATTCCTGATCGGGCGGCAGGACAACAATCATCTCGTGTTGCGGGACAATCGCGCTTCTCGAAACCACGCGCGGATCGTGTTCGAAGCGGACCAGTATTGGGTGGAAGACCTAAACAGCCGGAACGGGATCACCGTGAACGGCGAGAAGGTAGAACGAGCCGTTTTGGCAGACGGCTCGGTGATTGGTTTTGGAATGGAAGAGAGCTACGCGCTGGTCTTCCGTTCGATGCGGCCAGTTGGTTTGCGGACGACCGCGCCGGCGGGCTTGAAGCGGCTGCGGAGCATCCTCGAAGTGGCGCGGACGTTGAGCGGTTCGCTTTCGACCGACCATGTCCTGGCGAGCTTGCTGGAGGCGGCCATGAGCGTGACCGGTTGCGAACGAGGGTTCGTGCTTTTGCGCGAGGGCAAGGGGCTGGCCATTCGGATTGGCCGTGACGTCGCGGGCGCCGTCTTGAGCGACAAAGATTTGACCGTGCCGCCGGAGGTGCTTTGCGCGTCCCTCGACCGGCGGCGGGAACTGCTCTCGATGACGCTTGAAGAGTATGGGCACATTGTCTGCGTGCCGCTGCTACGCGTGTCGATGGCGGGCGGCGAGGAGACGGCTGTTCTGGGCTCGGTGAAGGATTCTGTCGGGGTGTTGTATCTCGAGTCCCGGCAGTCGCGGGCGGACCTGTCGGGGACGAGCGGCGAGTTGCTGCAGTCGCTGGCCGTGGAAGCTTCGATGATATTGGAGAACGCCCGGCTGATCGTGCAGGAGCGATTGAAGGAGCGGATGGAGCGGGATCTGGATTTAGCGCGGACGATTCAGCGGGATCTGCTGCCGGATCAGTTTCCATCGACGGGATGGTTCCGCGCGTGCGGGGTGAGCGTGTCGTCGGCGCAGGTGGGCGGCGACTACTTTGATCTGATGCCGGTGGGGGAGGATCGCTGGGCGGCCGTTTTGGCGGACGTATCCGGCAAAGGCGTCAGTTCGGCGCTGCTCGCGTCGTTTCTGCAGGGCGTGTTTCTGGCGGCGACGGGGGAATCGACCTCAGCTGCGACCGTGCTCGAACGGGTGAACCGGTTTCTGCTGCATCGCACGAACGGGGAGAAGTACGCGACGTTGGTGCTGGTGACGATGGATCGGGCTGGGCGGTTGGTGTGGGTGAACGCCGGGCACTGCCGGCCATTGCTGTGGCGAAGGACGGGCGAGGTTTTTGAACTGCGCGCCGCGGGATTGCCGGTGGGGATGCTCGAAGAGGCAACGTGGGAGATCTACCGGCAGCAGGTGGTGCCGGGGGATCTGATGGTGCTCTACTCGGACGGATGCAGCGAGGCGCGGAACGCCGCCGGCGAGATGTTCGGGGTCCGGCGGGTGGGCGAAACCTTGCTCGAGTATGCGCCGCAGGGCGCCCAAGCGGTGGCGAACGGGTTGCGCCGCGCCGTGGAAGCGTTTGCGGCGGGCGAGGAGCAGGGGGATGATCTGACGGTTCTCGTGGTGGAGTATCACGGATGAGGTTGATTTGGCTGCTGCCGATGGTCGTCTGCGGGGCCGAGATTCACGACGCGGCGCGGGCGTGCGGCCGGGCGGAGTTAGAGAAGGCGCTGGCGGCGGGCGTGGCGGTGGATGCGCGGGACGCGGCCGGAAATACCCCTTTGCATGTCGCCGTGGCGGCGGGGCAGTTCGAGTGCGTGGCCCTCTTGCGGGGGAAGGGAGCGAACCCGGATGTGCCGAACCGGGACGGGAAGACGCCCCGGCAATTGGCGGCGGGACTGGCGGACGGACGCATGGCGGTCCGGATGCAGTCGGCGCTTCTGGCGATACCCGTGGGGACGCAGAAGGGCCCGTTTCAGAGAGAGCCGCTGCAGGAGGCGGCGCGGCGGGGCGACGTGGATTTTGTATCGATGTTGCTGAAGCTGCGAGCCGATCCGAACGGCAAAGGGGCGGACGGCGCGACGGCGTTGCAGGCGGCGGCTTTGAAGGGGCATGGCGACGTGGTGGCCCTTCTGCTCGAGAATGGCGCAAGGGTAGACGTGGGACTGCCGCTGCACGATGCGGCCGTGGGCGGGAGCGTAGCGGCGGTGCGGGCGTTGGCGAAGCACGGGGCGAAGGTGAGCGCCGTGGACCCGAAGACTGGCGATACGCCGCTGCACTACGCGGCGACCTGGGGCAAGGTGGAGGCGGCGCGAACGCTGGTGGAACTCGGGGCGGATGTGGCGGTGAAGAACGCGCGGGGGCGAACCGCTTTAGAGGAGGCGGAGGCGAACGGGAATACCGAAGTGGTGCGGGTGTTGAAGCCGTGAGCGTTACTTGGGGATGTTACTCGACGGAACTGCCTTCCCATGCATGGTCCGGGTCAGGGAAGTAGGTGAGGCCGCCGTTGGTGACGGAGACGAGCCAACCGCCGGGAACTTTGGTGCGGGAGGCGGGGATGGACGACGACAACGTCTCCCACTGCAGTTTGTAGGTCGGCTTGGCGGGGGCCGAAGCCTTGGCCGCGGCGGCGGGGGGAGTGGAGGAAGAGGCGTCGTCGCCAATCAGGCGGCAGGCCGTATTCAATTCCTCCGACTTTGTGCGATAGAGCTCGCCGAGGTAGGTAAACCGGTCCATATCGCGGTCTTCGACGCGGTCCATGATGATGGCGCCAAAAGGCAGGGTGCGCTTCTTACCGGTGGGGAGACCGCTGCGCTTGTTGAGTTCGTCCACGTCGATGGACTTGGTGATTTCGTACTTGGCCATGGTTGGTTCCAGATTAGCGTGAGTTGATGAAACGGCGATCGAAATAGTAGAGATGGCCGTCTTCGGCTCCGACCAGGATATCGAGGAGGCCGTCGCCGTTCCAATCGGCGGCGTTGGGCGTGGGGTTGTGGCCATTGAGTTTGGCCTTGATCAGCAAGCCGCGGAGCCGCATAACTGGCTTCGTTTGGCTTCCTTCGTTCTCATACCAGATGGGGCCGTCGTCGGAGTCTGTAATGAGGTCGAGGTCGCCGTCGGAGTCCCAATCGACGAGCTCGACTTTGCGGCGGCCGGAGGAGCCGTAGTTATTCCGGGCGAGTTGGAGGAAGCGGCCGTTCGACTCGACGAAAATGCGTTGGGGCGGCTGGAGCGCCAGTTTGCCGTCAACCTTCTGGCGCGGGTAGAGACAGAGGTAGCCGCGATGGTCGAGCATGACCAGATCGGGGAGGCCGTCGCGGTTCCAATCGACGACCTTCGGCGTGGTGCGCCACTGGGTGACGAGTTGCTTCGGCTTGGGTTGCCACCAGACCCAGAAGGGCTTGGGGGCGGGGCCGGGCCATTCGACTTCGACCGCGTGGGCAGGGGCGAGTTTGCCCTGGCCGAGGTTGCGATACCAGACGACGTCGCCCCAGATATCGTTGACGAGGAGGTCCGGGAGGCCGTCAAGATCCCAGTCGGCGACGGAGGGATTGGCGTAGCCCCACTTGGCTTCGGCGGGGCCTTGGATGGAGCCGTTAGGGCCGGCCATGCGCTTGGGGATGAGGTTGCCTCGGGCAGTGAAGCTGGGTTCGTTTTTGGTTCCGGTGTTTTCGAAGTACTGGACTTCTCCGGCGGAGTTGCCGACGAGGAGGTCGAGTTTGCCGTCCTGGTTCCAATCGGCAGCGACGGGGCGGGCGAGGGAGCCGGATTTGACGAAGGGGTCAATCTGCTGGAGATATTGGGGGTTTTGGCCGTTGTGGGCGAGGGCGACGAAGCCGCCTTCTTCGCCGATGAGGAGAGACGGCGGGCCGGAGGGGAGCCAGCGGAGGGCGCGGGGCTGGATCATTTGCAGATCCATTTTGAAAGGGAAGGGAACGGGTTTCGTTTCGCCGTTTTTGAGGAGGAAGACCTGGTCGAGGAAGTTAGCGAGGACGAGGTCGAGCTTGCCGTCGCCGTCCCAGTCGATGGGGTTGGGGGCGGGGGTGCCGTATTGGTCGATGGGGAGTTGGACAGGTTGGACGAATTTCGGGGCTTGGTTGGTTCCTTCGTTGCGCCAGAAATAGACGTAGCCGTGGAGGGGGCCGCGGGTCCATTCGCCCTTTTCGTTGAAGGCGTCGTCCCAGCCGTAGTCGCGCCAGTCAGAGACGCCGTTGAGGAGGTCGATTTTCCCGTCGCGGTCCCAATCGACGGGGTACCAGAGGTCGTCGCGGCCAACGTGGTAGGTACGGGGGAGGGTGACCTTGACGGGCTGGGAGAGGCGGTTCTTGGCGAGATCAGAGAAGTAGCCGCCGGAGTAAACGAGGTCGAGCTTGCCATCGCCATTGAAGTCGGCGACGACAGGATCCTTGACGGCGGGGCCGAGCCAGAGGGGCCGGGCGAAGAGAGGCTTGTCGTTGGAGCCGATGTTGGTGGCGAGGAAGACGCCGTTGAAGGGGCGATCCGGGCAGGTGAGAATGAGGTCGAGGTCGCCGTCCAGGTCCATGTCGAGGGCGCCGGGATGGGCGTAGAGGCCGACGCCGAGGCGAGAGCGGACGTTGGGCTGGCCGTAGGTGACGCGGTCGCCGGCGCCGATGAGAGCGGGTTCGGGGGGGGGCGTGCCGGGCTGGACGGTGTAGGCGCCGGGGCCTTGGGAGAGGAAGAAGAGGCGGGAGTTGGCGCCGCGGAAATCTACCTTTGCGGGGAGGGGGCGACCGCTATAGAGCACTTGAGCGGCTGGGGAGGCGAGGGCCGTTTCGAGGGCGACGGGGTGGCCGGCAGGGGTGGTGAGTTGGAAGACGGC